>CALKKU010000090.1 GCA_937995285.1 uncultured Bacteroidales bacterium
TCCTCGCCCGACGAGATACGCCTCCGCTTCCGGTGCAGCAAGAAAGACTACAAAAAGGCCCTCGGCCACCTCTACAAAAAAGGCCGCATCACCCTCGCCAAAGACCGCATCACCCTCGTCAAATAGTTCGCAGACTGCCATTCACCTGTACGGACGTGCCTTTGGCACGTCTGCTGTGCGAAAATGCATAACTAACTATAAAACAATGCGAAACATACGAAAGGAGGACGTCGCAAAACGTCCTCCTTTCGCACTTATATGCAATTGTTTTTTCACAGATTATTCACGCACCCCATCAACAAAATGGTGTTGAACTTCGTATCGCGGAGCGCAAAGAAGAACGGGCGATTTACAGTCATCTCCACCTCGGTGCGAGGCTTCGGTTCGGTAGAACTAACCAGCGGACCGGTCACGGTAACCACCGCAGCCTTGGCGCCGTCCTCGTCAATCTCCAATGATGACTTCTGTTTTACGGCAAACTTGTCAAATATGATTGTCTCCGGCAGGCCGGCCGAAGTCATAGTGAAGTCCGCGCTCGGAATGCGCATCGCGTCAAATACATCCGTCAAGTCGGCCGTTGTCTCGGTCTTGAAGCGAGGTAATGCCAATTTTACCACATATGATTGATAATCAAGCGAATTTACAAGCGCTGTATATTGCTCCTTTGTTATAGAAGCCGGCGACCAATTCGAGCCTTCATTAGCCACAACGACGTCGAATGTATAGCGTCCTTCAAAGCCCAGAGATGTCATCCTTGCGTCGTCATCCGATGCAAAAGCATATTCGTCCTTGTGCATCATTGCTACATCCGAAGTCTTGTCAACTCCATAGAACGGCTGAGTCATCGTATTTTCTTTATTGAACCGGCCAAACCACCGGCTGTCGAAATAGAGCGCATTTGTTGCTTCGACAGGAATATCTATGCTCAGATAATCAACGATCGACGGTATCAGGCCGCCTGTATTGCTGTTGCACCATGCATTAATCATATTGATTGTCGACCGTTCGGTGAAATCGAGCGATGCCACCGGCGCAGCGAACGTCTTTTGCAGCACATCTGCATACGCCTGCGACGGAGCGTATGCGCTGTGCATCCACACGGCATTTGCAAATGCCACCGTGGCGTATTCCGACGCCCCGGGTAAATAGCGCAGCAACTTGTTTACAAATTGATTTAACGAATTTACGTCGCCGAAACCGAGCTGTGCGGCCACCTCATCGGCGGCTGGAGCATCTATACCGTTGACAATCATCGCCAGCGACACCAAAGTACTCACCGGTGAAAACTGATTGTTGCCCGTCGTTGCTCCAAATACTTCTCGGCTACGTTCTTGCGCGATCGCGTTCATAGCGAACGACAAATCCGCCAACATATCAACAGCGTTTTCTTCACCCCTCGAAAGACTGATTTCAGAAGTCTTCACCAACGGAGTGACATCGGGAATCTTTCCTTCCCACTTTGCTTCGTCGGAGCAACTCCACAGACTTGCTGCCGTCAGCAGGCAAGCCAAGAATTTCATGGGCGTTTTCATGTGACATGAGGGTTCGTGGTTAGAGATTTGTTGCAAAAATCGAGGATTTTTACTTGTCGCGCTAAAGTTACAAATAATTTTTAGAAAATTATCATTTGAAACATTTTTTTTATTTCCATTCACCGAGTTCTTCAATTATATTGCTTAATTTTGCACTCACTGGTAGAATTAGTACTTTGGTACTTTGCATAAATCCAAAATGCTATCAGGTTAAAAAATATGGCAAAAATAATAGTAAAAGATCAAACCATTAAGACTATCAATAAAGATGGAGTTGATTATATCTGCATAACGGACATTGCAAAGCAGAAAAATGGTGAAGATCCTAATGGTGTGATAGGGAATTGGATGCGGAATCGCAATACCATAGAATTTCTTGGTATATGGGAAAGTCTGTATAATCCAAATTTTAACCCCATCGAATTCGAGGGGTTTAGAAATGAAGCGGGGCTAAATGCTTTCACAATGTCGCCCTCCAAATGGGTGGATTCTACCAATGCCATCGGAATAAAGGCTATGTCAGGACGGTATGGTGGAACATATGCTATTTCTGACATTGCATTTGAGTTTGCTTCATGGGTTTCTGTCGAGTTTAAACTATATCTCGTCCGTGAATTTCAACGTCTTAAAATTGAAGAACAGAAGCAGTTGGCTTGGTCGGCCAAACGTGAGTTGTCCAAGATAAACTATCGAATCCATACTGATGCAATCAAAGCCAATCTTATACCGGCAGAGGTGACACGTGAGCAGGCTGCAATGAAGTATGCTGATGAAGCAGACGTTCTCAATATTGCTATGTTTGGAATGACGGCAAGGCAATGGCGTGAGCGAAATCCTGAAAAGAAAGGCAATATTCGTGACTACGCCGGCATCAACGAACTAATCTGTCTCTCAAACATGGAAAATCTTAACGCCGTATTCATCAATGATGGTATGACACAGTCAGAACGACTTATAAAACTAAATCAAATTGCAATCCAACAGATGAGAATCCTCGAAGATACAGGTGGCAGAAATCTTTTGAAGTAACTAAACGAAGCCCCGGCCTTGCAAGAGGTCGGGGCTTCTCATTTATAGGGAATTATCAATTATCGTCTTACTGCGACTTTGCGCACTTCATTGCCGGCTTTGACGATGTAGACACCCCGGGTGAGGCGTACCGTAGCGCCGTTGGCCGGGCAAGCGACCACGCGACCCTGAAGGTCATATACAGTGGCGTTTTCCGCGCCCGTCACAACGAGGCCTTCGGCAGTTGTGCTTACTGTCATACCGCTGTTGTTGATGTCAACAACCGATGAGATGATGTCGGGAGTCAGTTCCGACGGCTGCGATTCGCCGTTGCCGTACACTGCCGTTACGAAGAAGTAGCGGCCCACCGCGATTTCCGTCTCGGGAATGAGCAGTGAAGTCTCGGTCGGGGTGATTACCTCGGTATTGACGCGACCTACACCGTCTTCATACACGTTGTAGCCCAGCATCGGGTTGGTTTCGCTCTCGGTGATGCGGATGTTGTCGATCCACATTGCGCTTGTGTACGAAATCTTCGATGCGAAGTGGATTGCGACGCGCTTCGCTTCGGCGGGAATGCCGGTGATGCTGATGGGAACGAACGTTTCCGAATTGATGAACTGTCCGTAGTTGAGGCTCGATGTCAGCGACTGCACCTTGTTGCTGAAAGCTGCCGACGGATCGGCTGCGTCATACTCATCAGTGGTGGAGTAGAGAATTTCCATCGTGTAGTAGTTCGAACTGCTCGAGAACTTCTTCGTGGCGATGAGGAACGAAAGATCCATTGTCGAACCTTCCTTGCAGTCGAGTGCCGGCGAAATCAGCCAGTCGTTTTGCTGCTTGTTGGCGCCGAGGGTCAGACCGATCACGTTGTCGCCGTCGCGGCCTGCGGGAACCTGCGGTTTATTGATGATATGGAATGCGCTGCCCGATGTGATGTAGTAGTTGTCGCCTGCGGCTTCATCGAGGTCAATGGCGGTAAATCCGTCGAACGGACCGGTGAAACCGTCCTCGAAGCCTTCGAATGAAGTGCCTTCGTTGACCGGTTCTCTTACCTCGCCTGCGGCTTCCCACTTCACTTCAATCGAGTTGTCCTCGAACTGTTCGGCTGTCGGGTTCGACGGTGCGGCTTCTTCTACGAAGCCAACGCCTACCGTGGCGGCTGCCGAAGTGTTGTTGTCGGGAACTTCATCACCTTCATATACGACTTTCAAAGCGAATGAATAAGCCTCGGCGGCCTTGGCTTCAATAGCAGTCACGGGTACTGCGATTTCAAATGTTGCCGAGCCGAGAGCATCGATGTCGGTCGTAGCCGGCAGGACGATTTCGTTGGGATAGTCTGTTACAAGTTCAATCGAGTAGTCGTCGGCACTTACGGCGTTAGTACTGTTGTTCAGGATGGTGAACGAAACGTTGATATTGTTGCCCGAGAATACCGATTCGGGAGCGACGGAAGCAGCCGCTTCAAGATCCTTTTCGGCCGGAACGAAGATGCGCACGTTGTCGAGAACGGTGTTCTGGTTGTAGCTGCTCACTGCTGTGAGTGACACGCGATATGTGTCGCAACCTTCAGCGATAGCCGCTGCGATGGGGAACGATACCTTGTCCCAATCCTGAACGTCGCCCTTGAGCGATACCACTGCGTCGGGTACGTCGACCCAATCGCCGTTGTCGCACGATACTTCGAGTTTGATCTGATCGTTGCCCGTGGTGCGGTATACGTAGAATTCAACCAACGGAGTGGTGCCTGCTACATACTTGATCGGCGCGGTGATGAGGCGAGCCGAGTTGCCGCGGGTTGCCGACCACGAGTTGTAGAAAGCAAAGCCGCCGTCCTTGTCGATCGATTCGGCCACGATAGGTTTCTGAGTGGTTGTCGATTCAACGGCTGTCCAGTCGAAGCGACCCGAAACGATTTCGGTGCTCCACATCTTGCCGAACGATGCGCCGGCAAACGAATCGGCGAACGGCAGTGTCACAAAGCCGACAGAGAGTGCCCCTGACAGCGCTTCTTCGGATTCTTCGCCGTTGAGCACGGCCACTACCGAGTACTGCAGCGAGTGTAGATCGGTCGATGAGTAGTTGTCGGTAAACGTTGTTTCGGCGCAGGCTTCGGCAACTACTGTCGCTTCGCCGTCGACGATACGCGATACCTTATATGTCAGCGCTGTCGGGTCGATGAGCGCACCGTGCACACCGGCTGCGGGAGCAGTCCATGTGAGTGTGTAGCCTTCTTCGGCTTTGCCTACCGTCAGGTCCGTGACAGCCGTGGGAGTTTCCTTGCCCACGTAGGTCGAAGCCGATACGCGCTCGCTCAGATTGCCGTCGCTTTCCACAACCACCGAGTAGGTGATTACGCCCGTTCCGGCTTCCTCATCGGTGTATGTCACAAAGTCGCCGGCTGTGCCGCTACCTGTCTTGATGGCTGCTTCTTCCTCGCCGCGATAGATGCTGTACTTGAGTGTCGAGCCTTCGAGCGGATGGCCGCTTATAGTGGCGGTCGGCAGAGTGAAGCCGACGGTGGCTACGGCCGAGCCGTCAGATGCCGGCATCAGAGTTAGGTCGCTCACTGCAAGGGGCACGTTCGACGAACCCACCTCCACGATTCGTGTGTCGTAGAGATACATCGGGTTGCCTTCGCCGAGGAAGTAAATTTTGTATTGTCCGTCGGCTTCGACGTGAAATTCCAAAGTCTTTTGTTCTACCGACGACCTGTAGGAGTAGGGAATGTCATTGAACTGACCTACAACGGTGTACTTGCTCACATCATCGCCTTGGCCGACGCCAACAGTCAACGATGTGGTTTGGCCCGAATTGTATGCTGACGGCGAGGTCTCTATGCGGTAGAGTGTGTAGGCCTTCAGTGTCACCTCCGGCGAGATGAGATAGTCGGAATAGTACGGCGCAGTGATGTTGTAATTGTACATGTACGGGTACTTCTGGTAGTTGTTGAAGGTCCATGCGTCGTAGTCGCTGTGGTCATACTTCAGACTGGTCTGTGTACATTGGTCGAATACGTCGCGGCTCGACAGGTCGAGCACCGCGTCCGACGCCTCTTGTGCGGCGACACCGACAGACAGCGCCATCGCAAAGGATAAGACTGTAGTGTATAGACGATTCATAAATAATCTTGTTTTTTGGTTTTTAAATTATTGTAATGCCGCCACACGGCGGCATTACAATAAAATCTTCTATATCGGCTATTGATTTATTCGTGTACCGGACGAACCTGGATGCCGCCGGCCTTCGAGCTGTAAGTCACCTGAGGAGCGCTCAGTTTGTTGTAGGCACCGCGAGCGAAGCGCAGTGTCACGGCGTTGCTGGTCATCTTCTGGCCCTGATAGTTGGTGCGTGTATCGGCGTTGCCCGACATGTAGTAGCCCGATTGTGTGAGGCCGCGAGGCAGACCGCGGTAGCCCTGCATGCCGGCAGCGGGCAGGAAGATGCTGTTGCCGTTGGGGCTTGTTACGGTGTAGCCGTAGGCTTCCTCGGTCCATGTACATTTTTCAACGAGTTCCTTGAACTCGGCTTCGGTCGGCAGACGCCAGCCTTCGCCCCACAGCACCTTGGCTGCATCGTATTCGGTGTCGGAGATTTGGTCGCCGATTTCAGTGTATTCGCCTGTCAGAGGATCATACCACTTGTAGTTGTAAACGTGGCTGTACTGCTTTGCGGCAAGTTCGCCCCAGCAGATGAAGTCGCCGATGCCCGAAGCATCAGATGCGCCGATGTTGAACGGAGCCCATTTTACCGACAGACCGAGGTCGACCATTTCGCTCGGAGCGTTATAGTCGGGCAATGTTTCTGCGGGAACCGGGCCGTAGACGGGGCGGATAGAGAAACCTACTTCGGGATAGTCATAGCCGTCGGCCGAACGGTTGGTGGCGTCGATGTTGGCGCGGAAGTTGCGGCATTCCTGCGAGATGTCGCTCTGGATGTATTCGGTCGATGTCCAGTAGAAGCAGCCGAGCTGATCGTGAGTGTGTTCGGCGTCAACCATATTGCCGGCAGCGGGCAGAAAGATGCTGTTGCCGTTGATGCGCGAAGTGATCAGGGCGCCGGTCATGCCGTTCATACCCGTCCATGTGAAGTCGCAGTTGTTGATCAGTTCGTTCCATTCGTCGCGGGTAGGCATACGCCACTGGTCGCCCCACTTCACGTGAGCCACGTCGTAGTTGGTGCCGGTGATTGTGGCGCCGAGTTTCAGATATTCTTCCCACTGGTCGTGGTCTTCACCTTCCCAGTCGTAGTACCATTTGTAGTTTTCGAGAGTGTATTCGGCTTTCGGCTCGATTTCGCCGTAGGCATAGAAGTTACCTTCTTCCCAGGGATTGGTGGCGCCTACGTTGTACGATGCCCATTTCACGGACAGACCGAGGTCTACCATCTTGTCCGACGGGTCTACCTGACCTTCGTTGACAAACGAGATTTTGGCCACGTCGGTCACATTCTTCATTTCGGTGGTGCCGTCGGTATATTCGATTTTCATCACCTTCTGCTGAGCGTTGGCGGTGCCGAATGCGGCTGCGGCGATAAGTATTGAGTATAAGAACTTATTCATAGTGGTTTAGAGTAAAATTTTGAAAGTTGTTTTATTGATTCTGACGATGTAGACGCCCTTTTCGAGCATCGAGCGACTGATGGCGAACGACGTGTCGGGCAGGGTGGTGTTGAGCACGCAGCGACCGTCGAGCGAATAGATGGAGAGTGCGCTTCCGACCTCGGCATTGTCGATGAGGAGTTCGTCCTGCGTCACACGCAGCGACAGAGCGGCTTCAGCCACATCTTCCACCGAACCGAATTCCACGAAATCGATAAACTCGATATCGTCGAAAGCGAGCGTCAGGGGATTTTGTCCCGTAGCCGTGATTGTGGCACCCGTGGCGGTGTACGTAATCTCGGGGTTGGCCGAGAACAGCAGCACCACCTGTTGGCCCGTTGTCGGCATCACTCGCACGGCATCGGGTTCACCGGCCGTGGCAAGTCCGCAGACACTCACCAGCAGAGTCAGTAGTAAAAAGATTTTTCTCATAGAGTAAGTGGTAAAATTAGTGAATGGTTTATATTTGTTTTATGTTTAGTTGTTTTATGTTGGCAATACTACGCTTGTGGAATAAAACCGATGCAAAATTATCATCATTCATCGTATTATGCAAGAAAAAAAGATAATTTTCTTCAAGAAAAATGGAAATGTGTATAAGGTTATAGAGTGGTCGTGGTCTGTCATATCCTCATAAATTTCAATATATCACAAACTTATTGCTTTCGCACATCGTCACCATCTTGCAATTTGCCTTTTGCTGCCTCAATGCAATCTCAACACAAAAGAGGGCGTTGCAAAGTTAACGTAATGCCGGCGAAAGCCGGCAAAGGTAGGGGCGAGCCTTCGGCCCGCCCGCCGTCGCTCAGTGTGCAATTGGATGTGATACAGCGTATTGTGTATTAAGGGCATGCGAAACGCATGCCGCTACACTCAAATGTTTTGCCCTGCATTTTGTGTTTACTCTACTAAGCAAATTTTATATAAATCTGTTTAATGGAATAAACAAATTTGTGCATAAATTGCTTGTTGGAGTAAACAAAAATGACTACTTTTGCCAAGTATATCAATGAATACAACCGAAAATGGAACAACTTCAAGCTCAACATCTGCGTCTGCTGTCACACCTTTCAATGCCCTACGAACGTAGCCTGAAAGCAGAAATTAATTGGAATAGTCGCCTTATCGGCATTCGCGGCGCACGTGGTGTCGGCAAGACCACAATGCTGTTGCAGCACCTCAAGCAGACCTATGGAATGAATCCTCAGTCGGCGTTGTATGCAAGTTTGGATCATCTGTATTTCACGCGACATACGCTGCTCGACCTTGCTGAAGATTTTCACAAACGAGGAGGTAAGTGCCTGTGCTTGGATGAGGTGCATAAATATTCAGGGTGGAGTCGCGAAATCAAAAATATTTATGACGGATTCCCCGATTTGCAGATTGTATTCACCGGGTCATCGTTGCTCAACATACTGAATGCTGAGGCGGATTTGTCGCGTCGCTGCGTCAGTTACGATATGCAAGGGCTTTCGTTCCGCGAATACCTGTTGTTCAAGGAAAATATTTCATTGCCGGTAGTGACATTGGACGATGTGTTCAATCACCCTTTGGACGTGTCGCAGGAAATCATGCAGAACTGCAAGCCGCTTGTGTATTTTAGTCGATATTTGAAAGAAGGGTACTACCCGTTTTTTCTGGAAGCAGACATCGATTATCTCACTCAGGTGCAGAAGGTCGTAAATCTTATCTTGGAGATAGAACTGCCTCAGTTGGGAAATATTGACATTGCCAATATCCGTAAACTCCGCAGCCTGCTTTCAGTCGTCAGCAGCGGTGTGCCTTTTGTGGTTGACATCAGTAAAATGGCGCAGGCTGCCGAACTGAACAGAGCTACAATTGTCAATTATTTGGCGCATTTGGGCAGAGCGCGATTGCTGAATTTGCTGTACAGCGATTCTCAAAATCTGAAGAGAATGCAGAAACCCGATAAGATCTATTTGGAAAACTGTAATCTGCTCCATGCTCTTTCGCTTTCAACCGTGGAAATCGGAACGGAAAGAGAAACATTCTTCGTAAACCAACTTGCTTACCGACACAGCGTGGAGTATGCACGGTCGGGCGATTTCGTTATTGATCGAAAATACACCGTCGAAGTCGGCGGCCAAAGCAAGGACGGCAAGCAGATTGCCGGCGTCAGGAATGCGTATATTGCCGCAGATAACATAGAGTATGCCTTGGGGAATAAAATTCCGTTGTGGCTGTTCGGTTTCTTGTATTGAAATTTTTTAACAAAAAATCTTCGTGGTGGATTTGGCGGTGATTGAAATTTGCACTAACTTTGCACCACTAACCGGCGATTTAGTGTAGTGGCCTAGCACGCCACCCTCTCACGGTGGAGACCAGGGTTCGATTCCCTGATTCGCTACGATGCTCCGACCCCTCCACAGGGTCGGAGCTTTTTTCTTAATTACCAACCTCGGCGGATGCCCGCGTTCGCCACAACACCATATTACCGAATGGCTGCAAAACCACTTACACGCGACCTCATCGACGCCCCCGACCATTGGCGGCTGTCGCTGCTCGTCAACCGCCACAGTCTGGATGTGCTGGCACGCGCCCTCAATCGCGATGAAGTGATTGTGGCCTCGCTGCCCTACGACGCCTCGTGCGAATCGCAGGCACAGGCCCTCGAAGAAGTGGTGTATGCCAATCCGATGCTGATACAGCCGTGGGCCGCCGTCGATGTGGCCTTGGTGAGCGATCGCGTACAGATACTGCCGGCCGAAGTCGCCGCCGATGCCGATGCGGTCGATGCCGTGGTCGACATTCTCGGCCTCGAAGGCATAGAGCCGTTGGTGTCGCCGATCGACGGCCGCTACTCCGAAGTCGTAGCCGTCGATAAGGATGTGATGCGCTTCCTGCGACGCACATTCGATTCGGCTCGAATCTCGGGCCATATCGGCATTCTCGCCCGCTACTTCAGTCGCCGCAGCCGCCTGGGCAACACGTCGAAACTCTATGTGAACCTGCGCAGCGACTCCGTTGACGTGCTCGCATTCGATTCGCTCGGCCTTGCCTCGGCCACGACATTCGACGCCTCGTCCGATGCCGACGCCGTGTACTACGCCCTGGCCGTGTTGCAGACCGCCGGGATGAACCGCGATACTGACGAAATAATGGTCAGCGGCGATGCCGAGCGTCGGCCCGCCGTGATGGCCGAGCTGCTCAAATATGCCGTCAACGTGATGCCCACCGTGTTTCCCTCGGCTATGTATCGCGGCAATCACGACGTGCTCTCCGCACCCTTCGAACTAATAATCATGCCCCTATGCGAATAATCAGAGGAAAATACGGGCGTCGCCGCTTCGACGTCCCGACGAATATCTCGGCACGTCCGACCACCGACTTTGCCAAGGAAAATATCTTCAATGTTATCGAGAACATCGTCGACATCGAAGACGCAACCGTGCTCGACCTCTTTGCAGGCACCGGAGCCATATCCTTTGAGTTCCTTTCGCGCGAATGCCGCTCGGTGACGTCGGTCGAAAAGGCCGCAACCCAGTATAATTTTATAAAGAAGACGGCCGACACGCTCGGCGTCGACAATATGTCGCTCGTGCGTGGCGACGCGCTGCGCTTCCTCGCCTCGTGCCGGATGGCCTACGACATAGTTTTCGCCGATCCACCCTACAATATGGAGGGTTTCGAGAAGATACCCGAGCTGATTCTCGGCAGCGGAGCGGTGGCAGACGGCACTCTCGTGATAGTGGAGCATAGCAAAGCTCACGACTTCTCGGCTCTGCCCGGATTTATGGATCACCGTACTTACGGCTCGGTCAACTTCTCAATTTTTCGTGTAGGCGGCGATTCTGCTTTATAATTGATAAAAATATCGTAACTTTGCAGCACGAATTTTAAGATATACACCATTCATTATAGAACAAATGAATATAGCAATTGTCGGAGCCGGCGGAGCGGTCGGCCGTGAAATTTTGAAAGTCCTCGAAGGGGGCAAACTCCCCGTCGACAATTTGCGACTGTTCGGCTCTGAACGCAGTGCCGGCAGCACACTTGCATTCAAGGGAAAAGAGATAGAGGTGGAGTTGTTGTCGGCCGACAGCGACTTCAGCGGCGTGGACTACGCCTTGGTATCGGCCGGCGCCGGTGTGTCGAAGCAGTATGCCGATGTCATCACCGCCCGCGGTGCGATAATGATCGACAATTCGAGCGCATTCCGAATGGACGAGGATGTGCCCCTGGTAGTGCCCGAAGTTAACGGTGCCGATGCGCTCAACGCCCCGCGTCGCATCATCGCCAACCCCAACTGCACCACTATCCAGATGGTGGTGGCTCTCGCGCCCATTGACAAAATTTCAAAGATCTCTCGCGTGCATGTCGCCACATATCAGGCGGCCAGCGGAGCCGGCGCACAGGCTATGCAGGAACTCGTCGACCAATATGCCGACATCGCCGCCGGCCGCGAACCGCGCGTCGAGAAGTTTGCCCACCAGTTGGCCTATAATGTAATTCCCCATATCGACGTCTTCACCGACAACGACT
Source organism: uncultured Bacteroidales bacterium (assembly GCA_937995285.1). GTDB lineage: Bacteria > Bacteroidota > Bacteroidia > Bacteroidales > Muribaculaceae > CAG-873. Next base: position 11,644 of record CALKKU010000090.1, read on the forward strand.
ACACTCGCGAGGAGATGAAGATGTACAACGAGACCAAGAAGATAATGCATTCACCGGGCATCGAAGTGAGCGCCACCTGTGTACGTGTGCCCGTGATGCGTGCTCACAGCGAAGCCATCTGGGTGGAGTGCGAACGCGAAGTGTCGGTCGAAGAGGCCGCCGAGGCGTTCAAGACTGCTCCGGGCGTGGTCTACGTCGACAATGCCGCTCAGGGCAATTATCCCATGCCGCTCGGAGCAGCCGGCAGCGATCCCGTGTTTGTCGGACGTCTGCGTCGCGATATCTCGGGCAAGGGCTTGACTTTCTGGACCGTCAGCGATCAGCTCCGCAAGGGCGCCGCCCTCAATGCAGTGCAGATTGCCGCGTATCTCTACGAACACTAAACCGCCAAACTCTCCCCTGCAATGCTCACGGCCGCACTGGTGACACAGCCAATCCCTATTTTCTTCATAGTATTAGTGATAATACTGTTGGCGCCGCTGCTGCTCAATCGTCTCAAAATACCGCATATCATCGGTATGGTGGTGGCGGGCGTGGTCATCGGACCTCACGGGCTCAATGTGTTGCAGGCAGATTCGAGTTTTGCCATATTCGGACAGGTGGGCTTGCTCTACCTGATGTTCCTTGCCGGGCTTGAGATAGATATGTTCCATCTCAAACTCAATTTGCGCAGGGGGCTTGTGTTCGGCCTGCTTACACTGGCCGTGCCGCTGCTGTTGGGCATCGTCACCTCTACAGCGTGGCTGCGGCTCGACATCACAGCGGCATTGCTCCTCGGAGCGATGTACGCGGCGCATACGCTGATAGCCTATCCCGTGGCGGCTCGCTACGGCATCACCAAATCGCCGGTGGTGCTGATGGCTATTGTCGGCACCATCATTGCCGTCGTGGGCTCGCTGCTGGTGATAGCGACGGCGGTGAATATCCGCGCCGAGGGCGAGTTTTCCGTCGGCACGCTGCTGTGGCTGCTCTTCAAGATGGGCGCATGGCTGGCCGTGATACTGCTGAGTTATCCGATAGTGTCGCGGTGGTTTTTCAAGACATATTCCGACCGTGTCACGCAGTATGTCTACGTCCTTGCCATGGTGTTCCTGGCGGCGTGGACCGCGCAGCTTATAGGCCTTGAAGGCATCCTCGGGGCGTTCTTTGCAGGACTGGTGCTCAACCGCTATGTGCCTGCGGCGTCGCCGCTGATGTATTCGATAGAGTTTGTCGGCAATGCGTTGTTCATTCCGTACTTCCTCATCAGTGTGGGTATGATGATCAACCTCGGCGTCGTGGCTCACACCGATACCCTGATTGTGGCGCTCGGCATGCTTGCCGTGGCCTTGGTGTCGAAGTGGCTGCCCGCTCTGATAGTGCAGCGAATCAACGGCTTCGACGGAGCGGGGCGCAAGGTGCTCTTCGGTCTTACCTCGGCTCATACGGCGGTCGCCCTGGCCGTGGTGACACTCGGCCATCGTCTCGGCATTCTCGACGGTACGGTGCTCAACGCCACCATTCTTGTGATACTTATCACCTGCGGCGTGGCACCCGTGATTACCGCCGCCGGCGCTCCGAAGGTGAAGAAGAGTATGCTCGGCGACGACGATGTCATCCGCCACACCCGCGTCAACAACACCCTGATTGCCATTTCCAATCCGCTGACCGTGGCGTCGCTTGTCGAACTCGGCGTGCTGATGCGCAACGAACTCGGCACACATCGCTTCAATGCCATCTGTGTGCGCACCGACAATTCGCCTTCGGCCAAGGCAATGGCGCAGCAGTCGTTGCTCGAAGCGCGGCAGGTGGCCGCGTCGGCCGACGTCAATATCGAGGGCATCGAACGCTACGACCTCAACATCGTCACCGGGATTCTTAATGCGATCTCCGAGCGCGATATCACGGAAGTAATCATCGGCATGCACCGTCGCTCCACGGTCATCGACACCTTCTACGGCGGCAAGATAGAGCAGCTTCTGCGTGCCACCAACCGTATGGTGCTGATTTCGCGCCTCTATATGCCGCTCAACACCATTGCTCGCATCGTTGTGGTCGTGCCGCGCGACGCTCAGTACGAGACCGGTTTTTCGCGCTGGGTGCGTGCCATAGCGCGACTTACGCGACAACTCGGTTGCCGTGTCATATTCAGTTGCCACTCCGAGGTGCAGCCGCTCATCCGAGGCGTGCTGTACCAGGAGAATTTCGGTCTGCGGTGCGAGTTTCGCACGATTAATTCGCTCGACGAACTTATCGTCCTTGCTGCGAAGGTAAATGACGATGATCTCTTTGTCGTGGTCAGCGCACGCCCCAATTCGGTGTCGTACACCGATGAGGTGACGGAGGTGCCCGGACTGCTTCAGCGCAATTTCTCGCGCAACAATCTGCTTGTCATCTACCCCGAGCAGTTCGGAGAAGAAACGTCGATACCGACCTATGTCGATCCTCTTGCTGCCGACTCGGCCACAACGCCTTCGCCCGTGATGCTGAAGATGCGCGATGCCTACCGTGCAGTGCGCGTGGCTCTGCGCAAGTGGTTGAGATAGAAGTTGATAGTAACGGATAGTGTTTGCGGTTTTCATATCGTTCAGATTAAAAATAAAGGGTTAATAAAGTTATCGTGCTGCAAAGTTACGACGCGGCGCAGCGTTTGCCCTCGGATTTTGGTCATAGCGACCAAAAAAATATGGGTTTTGTGGGGAAAAATCGCTATCTTTGCAGTGACTCAGAGAGTCGTGTATAATTATACCGCTTTAAGATTTATAAAACCCAACCCTCCGAAAAATTCAAATGAAAAGACTGTACAGCCTTGTATTGGTCCTGGTTGCCGCCGCTGCGGCACAATTTGTCGCCGCCGAGGCGCCTCAGGGCTATTACCGCTCGCTCGAAGGCAAGAAGGAGGCCGAACTGAAAACGGCCGTCTATGCCTTGATTCATAACTTTACTCAAGTATCATCGTATCAGGATCTCCCGCGCTATTTTATGCAGACCGACTTGTACCCCAACAGCGACCGCTGGTGGGATATGTACAACACCGAGATGACATTCTATGCGCCGAGTTTCCGAGGACTGAACCGCGAACACTCGTTCCCGAAAAGCTGGTGGGGCGGCAGCACCGATGTGTCGGCCTACGTCGATCTCAACCACCTGTATCCGTCGGAAGCCGTTACCAATCAGGCCAAGAGCAATTATCCGCTCGGTGAAGTAGACCGCTCGCAGCGTCTGACTTATCCCACGAACCTGAGCGATCCTCATACATCGTATGTAGGCTATCCCGTGGCCGGACAGGGTGGTGGCAGCAGCACGGTGTTTGAGCCGGCCGACGAGTACAAAGGCGACTTTGCCCGAACATACTTCTATATGGTGACGTGCTATCAGGATCTTACGTGGAAATACAAGTACATGGTGGCTCAGGAAACCTATCCTACGCTGACCGGTTGGGCGCAGAAACTGCTGCTCCAATGGCATCGTCAAGATCCCGTGAGCCAAAAAGAACTTGATCGCAACGACGCCGTATACAGAATACAGAACAACCGCAATCCCTTCATCGACCACCCCGAATTGGCGGAATACATCTGGGGCGACAAGAAGGGTCAGAATTTCACCCTCTCGGGCAGCGGTGAACCTGCCGGCGATCCCGTGCTCATCACACCCACACAGGGTATGGAAGTAGACTTCGGTCAGGTGGCTATCGGCTCGTCGACCACGGCACGTCTGTTCTTCCGCGGCGAGAACCTCACCGGTTCGCTCGACCTCGTGGTCAGCGGCACTAATAAATCGATGTTCTCCATTCCGCGCAATTCGCTCAGCGCTTCACTCGTCAATTCACCCGACGGCACATGGCTCAACATCACCTACACTCCCTCGGCTCTCGGCAGCCACGAAGCGCGCCTGATTATCAGCGAAGGCGGTATGCTTGGCGGCTCGCGCGGCATAGCACTGCACGGCGAATGTATTGAAGTGCCTACATTGACCGCATGCACGGCTACGGCGGCAACAGATATTACCTCCGACAGCTATCGCGCCAACTGGACATATCCAGAGAACGAAAATATCGAATACTGGATTGTGACCCGCTCCAAGTATGTGGGCAACACCATCACTCAGGAAGAAATCATCGCCGAGGAGCCGGGTATCATCATCGAAGGCTTCGGCGAGAGCGACAGCGAAAGTTATACTGTGCAGTCGTTCAGCCTCGGCTACCGTTCGCCCGAATCGAACGTCATCTTCGTGGCCCACAACGGTGTTACCGGCGTTGAAGCCGACCAAGGCCTTGTAGTTCAGGGCTTCGACGGATTTATGCGCTTCATTTGCAGCGCTCCGCAGACCGGCGTCCGCGTCTACGACATCTCGGGCAAACTCGCGGCGTCGCCCGAAAGCGTTCACAACAATCAGGACCTCGACATTGCTCCCGGTATCTATCTCGTAGTCACCGACCAATGCCACAAGCCCGTAAAGGTGACAGTGCGATGATAAATCTGACGCCGATACTCCGACCCTTGTTCGTCCGCCGAGCGCGGACGGCACGCGACGTGTCGGCGTCGCCCGAACGGATTGAGCGCACGCAGCGCGAGGTGCTTGCTTCGCTGCTGCATCGTGCACGGCACACTCTTGTCGGCGAGCGCTATAACTTCGCCGCTGTCAGGGACTTTGCCGACTTCTGCCGCGCAGTGCCCGTGAGCGCTTATCCCGATATTCGCGCCGATGTGGAGCGGATGGTCGCCGGCGAGCGCGACATACTGTGGCCCGGCCGCTGTCGGCGCTTCGCACAGTCGTCGGGCACGTCCGACGGCAAGAGCAAGTACATTCCCATTACCGACGAAGGACTGAAACAGAATCATTACGGCGGCGGCAGCGATGTGGTGTCGATGTACCTCGACCTGTATCGCGACAGCCGCGTGTTCGGCGGCAAATCGTTCATCCTCGGCGGGTCGTTTGCCAATGAGGTGTCGCATCTGCCCGCCGGTGTGAAAGTCGGGGATCTGTCGGCCAATCTTATCGACAATATCAATCCTGCGGTCAATCTGCTGCGTGTGCCCTCGAAGGAAGTTGCGCTGATGGCCGATTGGCACGAGAAATTGCCGCGCCTCATCGATGCGGCAATCGATCAGGATATTACCAATATATCAGGCGTGCCGTCGTGGTTTTTGACGGTGCTGCGCGGCGTCATTGCCAAGGCCGGTGCTACGACGATCCACGATGTGTGGCCTCATCTTGAGGTGTTCTTCCACGGTGGCATATCGTTCGAGCCTTATGTAGAGCAATATCGCGCCATTACCGACCCGACGAAGATGCGCTATCTCGAGACGTATAATGCCTCGGAGGGCTTCTTCGCCGTTCAGGATACATATGAACGCCGAGACGGTATGCGCCTGCTGCTCGACCGAGGCGTGTTCTACGAATTTATTCCGCTCGACCAAGTCGACGAGGCTCACCCCGAATCGGTTCCGGCGTGGAAGGTGGAGCAGGGTAGGGTATATGCCTTGGTGATAACGAGTTGCAACGGCCTGTGGCGCTACGCCATCGGCGATACGGTGCGCATAGTCAGCGCCGCTCCGCTGCGCATAGCCATTGCCGGCCGCACCCGCAGTTACATCAATGCTTTCGGCGAAGAACTGATGGTTCACAACGCCGAGGCGGCTCTGTCGGAGGCCTGTCGACTGACGGGTGCTTCGGTACTCAACTACACTGCCGCGCCGGTGTTCACCACCTCTGACAGCCACGGACGTCATCAGTGGCTTATCGAATGGAACGAACGCCCTGCGGATGTCGAGGCCTTTGCCGACACGCTCGACCGTTGTCTGCAAAGCGTCAACTCCGACTATCAGGCCAAGCGTACGGGCAACATTTTCCTCGACCGATTGTCGATTACCGAGGCCCGACCGGGATTGTTCGATGCCTGGCTCGGCGCTACGGGCAAGCTCGGCGGCCAGCGCAAGGTGCCGCGCCTGTGCAACGACCGTCATATAATCGATGCAATGCTTAAAATGAACATAAAAACTACATAACAACACAAAGACAATGAAACTCAAGCATCTACTCTTCTCGGCAATGATGTTTGCCGCAAGTGTGGCGAGTGCAGCCGATGCACCGCGCTATGTGTTCTACTTTATCGGCGACGGCATGGGCCTCGGCCCGGTGATGGCCACTCAGGCTTATATGCGCGACGTGCACCACGACAACACTCCGCTGACGATGATGCAGTTCCCGGTAGTGTCGTGGTGTATGACCTATTCGGCTTCAGCTCCCATCACCGACTCGGCGGCTGCCGGCACGGCTCTCTCGACAGGTCACAAGACTTATAACGGTATGCTCGGCGTCACTCCCGACACAGTGGCCGTGACATCGATCGCTCGCCAATTCAAGGACGCAGGCTATGGCGTGGGCGTGGCAACGACGGTCGCTCCCGACGATGCCACCCCGGGTGCATTCTACGCCCATGTGGCAAGCCGCAAGATGCTTCGCGATATTGACATCCAGGCTGCTTACTGCGGCTATGACTTCCTTGCCGGCGCCGGTTTGCGCGGTCTCACCGACGAGAACGGCAACAGCAACGGCATCGAGGAACTGATGGCCGCTCAGGGCGTACAGCTCATCTACGGCCCGGACGAAATCAAGAACATCAATTCCGACAAGGTGTTCCTGCTCAATCCGCGCGGCACTTCACCTCACAATGTTGGCTACACCATCGACTCTATTCCCGGCGTGCTTAATCTGCCGTTGATTACTCAGACTTGCCTCGACCACCTGAAGGCTCATTCACCAGAGCGCTTCTTTATGATGATCGAAGGTGGCAACATCGACCACGCACTCCATGCCAACGATGCAGGTGCGGCTGTGAAGGAAATTCTCAACTTCAACAGTGCTATCGAAATTGCCTACAAGTTCTACTTCGAACATCCCGATGAAACACTTATCGTCGTCACGGCCGACCACGACACCGGCGGTATGAGCCACGTGCATTCACGCACCGGCCAGCCCAACCCGCTGAGCGTGTTCGACTATCAGCGTGTGTCGAAGGAAGAATTTAGCGCCTACTGCAAGAGTCTGCTCCACTCGCGTATGATCTACAAGTGGGAAGATATGCAGCAGTATCTGTCAGACAACCTCGGTCTGTTCACTCACATCAAGGTGAGCGACGAGCGCCTCGCAGCCCTCAAGGATATGTTCAATGCTACATTCGAACTGCGCAACACCGCTGATCAGGAAACGCTCTATGCCAACTTCAACTCGTTTGCCGTAGAGGTGTTCAAACTCGTGACCGATGCAGCCGGTATGGGCTTCACCACTACAAGCCACTCGGGCAACCCCGTTCCGGTATTTGCCGTAGGCGTCGGTGCTGACAAGTTCAAGTCGCTCAACAACAACATCGACCTGCCGCGTTACATCCGCGAAATTTGCGGATTTGAAGCAAAATAAATATTGTTTTGATTATCTGATGGATTCAGAGATAAATACGGAAATAAACGGCGTGAAACGTACGCCGGTGTGGGCGCAGTTGGTGAGCGATGTGTTCTCGCCGCTGTTGGTGCCCACATTCGCCATTGTGGTGGCGATGTGGTGTACCGATTTGCGCAATATTCCGGAATATAACCGCGTGATTGCCACGGCAATGGTGGCGCTGATAACGGGCGCTATGCCGCTGCTCACGATCTTCGGCCTCATAAAGCTGAAGCGCGTGGACAGCACGGCCATTCCCAAGGCCTCGCAGCGCTTTGTGCCGATGGCTGTGGGCATTACGTGCTATGTGCTGACGGCCGTTCTGATGCGTCGCCTCGGAGCACCGTCGTGGCTGACATTCTTCTTTGTCGGCGCGGCTGCCGCAGCGTTTGTGGCGGCTCTGATAACGACGGTGTGGAAAATCAGCGCCCACGCCACGGGTATCGGCGGACTGCTCGGCCTGACGGCGTGGTGCTCGGTCTACGGACTGGTCGACATCAACGCCATGATAGTGCTGACGACAGTGATTCTCATCACCGGCTTGGTAGGCACGGCACGGCTGATGCTCGAACGCCATACGCTCGGGCAGGTCATCGCCGGCTATGCACTCGGCTTTGCCGCCGCATTCGGCTTTATGTATTTGTAAACACAATTCACATTAACTCTATATGCAACCACAAGTAAGCATCATAATGGGCAGCACATCCGACCTGCCCGTGCTGCGCAAGGCGGCCGACTTCCTCGAAAAGATGGAAGTGCCCTTTGAAATGAACGCGCTGAGCGCTCACCGCACTCCCCGCGAGGTGGAACAGTTTGCCAC
>CALKKU010000091.1 GCA_937995285.1 uncultured Bacteroidales bacterium
TAAGAAGTAATTAAATTAAACGATAGTATGTACGATAAAAATATCATAACGATAGACGCCGATACAATCAGCAAAGAGGAAAATCGCAAATCCAATCAAACTTGCGGATTCAGGAAAATTTCAAAAACAAATTTCCCACCAGCCGTCTCGGCGCCCGTTCCTACGGATAAGAATGCCTTTTTCGACGAGGGTTGTTGTGATACGCTTAACAGTCGATGTTGATTTCTTTATCGCTTTGGCAATTTCGCTTTGAGTGAGTTTGGGATTATCCTGAATTATTCTAAGAACCGCAGTCTCCTCCAAAGTGCAATTTAAAGTATCAAATTGAGACTTTGAACTACAGGCAGAGATACTTTGAGAGTGTGTGGGCTGAAGCACCGCCCCAACAAGCATATCGCGATTGCGCAGCACGTTGTTTTCGCCAAGGATCAGATTGCGCAGAAAGCGTTCAACAAATTCGGTCGTAGGAGATACATTCAAGCCCTTGTATGATGCTCTGACGAGGGCGTTGCGGAAATACCACGAATGCTCCTTGAACATATCATTGGTAGCTTGAATACCCATAGAACGTAAATACTTTATAAGGAATACTGCCGTTGTTCGAGTATTCCCTTCTCTGAAAGGGTGTATTTGCCATAAGTCGGCTGTGAATCGTGCCAAATGTTGAATAACCTCCGACACAGGCTTGTTAGCATAAACATACCTTTTTTGTGAGTTCAACCGTTCTGAGTTGTCCGGCAAATTTGAAATAATCTTCAAAGATGCGTCGGTGAATAGACGTCAGACCGATAAGGGAGAATACAAATGACGGCTCCATAATAATCTTTGCAATGTTGGCTGACACCTTGTCGCCCTCTTCATCCACCGCATCGTGCCCGGACTTGGTATCATAATAAGTCTTGATGCGTTCGCGAGCCTCGTCGATGGTTATGTCTCCCTCGATATGTTGACGTGCAGTATCGAGCAGATAGGGCGAAACTTTCAACCCATCCACATCCTGAAGACCTATGGCCGTCTGCCAAGCGTCAGCCTTCACCTTCTGTCCCGGTTCCCCATGGACTATATATTCGTCAAAATCTGCCACCGGTTACAAATTATTTAATTGTAAGTAAACGATTTATATGTCGATTTATGGTTCTGCTGCTATTGAAATATCGTTGTTGTATGTTGAATACGGGCGAATGTTACGATGCTTTTTGAAATTCTCGGCTTGTTCGAGAATTTCTTTATACACTTCGTCGTAGTGATCTTGCGGTGGATATTTGTGTTGAGCCATGCACACAAGTACGTCTACCTGAAGCTCGGCTTTGATGTCACCGCGATTTGACCAATCTGTATATTTAGCTTTGTCGTCAACAATAGCCTTAATATCTTTTGCGAGTGATGTAAGCTTGTCATCGCCGAAAGCCTCGTAGAAGTTGTACTTGATAGCCACAGATTTAAGAATATCATAGAACGCATTTTCTTCGACATCCAAGCCGAGTGCATCTCCTGCGGTGCGTTCTGCGGCAACGTCCGAAAGCAGGTCGCTCATCTGTTTGATAACCTCATCGATTATCTCGGCAGCCGAGGCGTCATCGGAGCGGTCGTTGTATTTCCTCACAATCTCGTTCAAGCGTCGGGTAAAATCAATGCCCTTGTGCTTGTTGATTTTTTGGAATGAGGAAATCACTTGTTTAAGCAGCCTCTCCATAAGCTTAACCTTTTGATTTTTGAACGGTATGCGCTCAAGGCGTTTCATATATTCGTCGGAGAGAATGTCTATTTCCTCGTCGGATGCAACTCCGATTTTGTCAAGTTCGGCAACCTCCTCTGAGAAAAGCGCATCTTTGATCATTTCTGTTACGCGGCGGTTCATTGTTGTGGCATCCGCTGCATTGCCATGGCTCATTTTCAGGATTATGGAACGCACTGCGAAGAAGAAATGTAGATCATCATCTTCTGCGGTAGTGATTTTCTCACTGTTGCAGCAGATGTTATAGGCGTTGCGCATCTTGCGGCAATGCCCCATAAAGATGTTCTCGCTCTCTTTGGTCCTGAGAATATACTCGACGGCTCCGTTGAGGATATTTAGTCGCTCAAGGCTTTTGGAAATATGGTAGCTTTCCCAATTGTACTTGATGAACATTCGTCGGATGAGATCCAGTTCATCTTTCACCATTTTGAGCGACTGTTCAAGAGTTTCCACCGAGGTGCGCGAGAGGTCGCCGCCACCGTAATGTTTCAGCGCGGCATTGAGATTTTTCTTAATACCGAGATAATCTACCACGAGTCCTTTCTGTTTGCCCGGATACACACGGTTTACACGCGAAATTGTCTGTATGAGCGTGTGCTGCTGAATCGGTTTGAAGCAATACATCGTGTCGAGGCTCGGCACGTCGAAGCCCGTAATCCACATATCCACGACAATGGCGATTTTGAAGTTGCTCTTGATTTCCTTGAATTGCTTGTCGAGGTTTTTGCGGTATTCATCTGTGCCGAGCAAGTCGTACAACTCTTTAGGATCATCCTTGCCACGGGTTATTACCATATTGATGCGTGGCATAGGCTTGATTTTCTCGCGCTCGCGGTCGGTGAGCGTTTCTCCATCCATACATTCTTTCACCTCTGCCCATTCGGGACGGAGCTTTATGATGGCTTGATATAGATTCCAGGCAATGAGACGCGAAGCGACAACTATCATTGCCTTGCCCTCGACGGTGCTGCCCTCTGCTACTCGACGCTCGTAGTGGCTTACGAAATCTTTTGCGATATTCTCAAGCAGGCCGGGATCGTTGAGTATCGAATCCGTTCGGGTAGTTTCTCTTTTCGACTTCTCGATTTGATACTCGGATGAGCCCTCGCGAGCGCACTCCTCGTAGTATTTCTCAATCTCTTTAACCTTGTCGGCATCTATGATTACTTTGGCAGCTCGCCCCTCGTAGACTATCTTTCGTGTGATTCCGTCCGCTACGGCTTCAGCCATCGTATATCGGTCCACTTCATCGCCGAACACATCGAATGTGGCATCTATCGGAGTGCCCGAAAAGCCGACGTAAGTAGCGTTGGGGAGAGAGTCGTGCAGGTACTTGGCGAAGCCGTAGGTGCGCTTTACGCCATCTGCAGTCACTGTCGTTTTCTGCTCCATTCCGGTTTGTGAGCGGTGGGCTTCATCGCTTATGCAGATGATGTTTGCGCGGTCACTCAACAGTCCGGTGCTTTCCTCGAATTTCTGAATGGTAGTGAGGAACACACCGCCCGAAGTGCGTCCGCGAAGCAACTCTCCGAGAGCTTCACGGCTATCGGCTTGCAACACTGTATTGTCCCCGATATAGTTCTTGGCGTTGAGTATCTGCGCCGAGAGCTGATCGTCGAGGTCGGTGCGGTCGGTGATAAAAAGGATTGTCGGAGAATTGAGGCGTCGGTCGCGCATCAATAGCCGTGCGAGGAATAGCATTGTAAATGATTTGCCGCAGCCGGTAGCTCCGAAATATGTACCTCCTTTGCCGTCGCCGTCGGCATTCAGTTTGCTGTGGCGAAGGATATTGTCGTGCAGAAGCGTGGCAGCGAAGAATTGCGGATAGCGGCACACAATCTTATCCTCGTGCTTGGGGGTATCGGGAAAGAATATAAAGTTGTGAACAACTTCGAGCAGACGGCTTGGTCGGAACAATCCTTTGATGAGTGAGAATAGCGAGTTGATACCGTCGGTATCGGTGTCCGTAGCCTCTACTTTTCGCCAACCGTAGAAGAAATCGTAGAGGGCGAAAAGCGAGCCGAATTTATTAGCCGCACCGTCGCTAATAACAACAAAAGCATTGTAGCGGAAAAGTTCGGGTATGTCGCGGCGATAACGAACGGTCAACTGCTCGTAGGCGTCCTGTATAGTCGTATTCTCATTTCCGGCGTTCTTAAACTCAAACACTACCAATGGCAGACCGTTGACGAAAGCGATGCCGTCGGGTATGCGCTTGCACTCGCCCTCAATTTCGAATTGATTGACGAAGCGGAAAGAGTTATTTGCAGGTTCGTCAAAATCGATAACATTGATAAATATCGGCGCCATCTTCGGGTCTTGTCGTTTGAGCGAGAATCCGTTCATTATACGGTTCATTACCGCATTGTTCTGTGAATATAGATCGGCGTTCTCGCAAGCTGTGAGCGCGAGAATGGCAGTCTCCACCTCTTGGTCGGTGATACCATCCGACTTGTAGCGGTTACGCAAGAAAGAGCGGAGGTCATCAGCGATGATAACCTCGTCGGGATGGCGCACAACGCTTTCGCCGGGTGTGTAAGTCCACCCCTCGGCTACCATTAGCTCTATAATGGATCGCTCTAACTGAGCCTCGTTGAATTTTGCCATATACTCTATTGATATCTTTTTTTATCGAATAAACATAACAAGCGTCTATAGTCGCTACTTTTACGTTCTCCTTCGGGTACGTTTTTTAGATAGTGTTCAACATCTTCTAATGGTATCTGTCCAGAACTTACGCCATACATAATTGCAGGATGTTTGTACGAATCCGCAATTGTATCGTCACTCATTATTGCAATAATAGATGAATGCTGATGACGTCGTTTATTGCATTTTTCTTTGATGAATCGTGCTAGATTTTTGGTCTGAATTCTTTTTAAGAGTTCAAGATTCTCTATTTGAGTGCATATTTTTGAAAATCCGTATATGGGAAAATATTCATTATCACCAACTCTCTGCTTGTTGATAAGTGAGATAATAGAAGAATTCGCTTCTTCTATTATTTTGAAGTAATCACGAATCATCTCTGGCTTTGTCAGGAACTGGTAACTTAGCGTCTTTTTTGATCCAATAGCTAAAATCCTATCACTGTTTTTCAAATCATCAAGATTCTCCGTAATCATCACTTTGATTGTTCCGCCTGAATATATCTCTTTTACGATAGATTGTACTTTCCTTACATCCATCGCGGAAATAGGCAGATTTAAATTAGCCAAATTTTGATAGAGAAACTTGTAGTCGTCTGTACGCAATTTGTTAATACGAATATTGCTGCCTTTAACTATGATGTCGTGATCAGTTATTTCATGATTGTTTGACCCTTGCTCATATTCGACTAGTAGAAAATTGTGCCGTACTTTATCTGCTTCGGGAGTGTTGAGAGGGATATACGAAAAAATGGTGCGTAATACTTTTTGGATATTCTCATCTCCTATTCCGTATCCAATGAATATGATAGGATTATGGATGAACATCGATAGCATTTGTGCTCTGATAAGTTCATATTGTTCATCAAATTTTTTATAATCATCAGCAGTAATTATTATTTTCGATACGTCACTAATACAGCCGTGAATCTTATAGATTGATCCATAAGGATTACTCAATAGGATATTATTCCCAATAAGTGGATTGAATCCAAATATGTCCTCCAACAAGCAGTCGTAGTTGGTCGTAATAATTGAACCTATATTTTTTCTCGCCTTCTTTAATTCATCTAATTCTTCATTGACACCTTGTTTGTAGACTAAATTTCCTATGAGTTTAGAAATGTAAATTTTGAATCTGCTTAATGTTACGCCCTCCCTCATCTTCTCATAGAAAATGTCGTTGATTTCTTTGAAAGGGCCGTGACGATCCGTTTCTAATGCATGATTAAAATCACGTTCAATCAAGGATGCTACTCTATCAAGAGGACAATAGCCATTGGGCTGCGTAGATTGAGCTTTAAAGTCGAGATATCGTTCATCGTTACCCCATAAATCTTCGCAAACTCTACTAAGAAGTCCATTCCAAGTGTAGGTGTTCTCAAGATATCGGAAAGAAAAGCCTGATCCAACAAAAAGAATTGGATGGTTTGTGTATTGTGATATAAATTCCTGTATATTCATTTGTCCAGATTTTGAAATATGGAAGAGACTCAAAGACTACTATGTTTGATTGTTAGATTTGAAAGTTTAGTGAGAAGTAGAGAAAGCAATTGCTTAAGAAGAAAGATTTCATAGGAATATGAAATTTTTAAGAGCAAGAGCTTTGCAAAATGTCTATAGGCAGACTTATCTGCTGGAATAAGAATTGGTTGTTCGCATATCAGTTCTTGGGAAAGATTTTCCTGCGCTCCACCATTGGCAAGACGTTTGATTTCATCCTGATAAGCCAGACAATGGAAATATAGGTAAGCAGCTTCCTCAAAAGAATGGGTTAGCATATTACAACATGCTTGATTTGTAGAAGCATCACATGTTAAGTACGAAACTTGTGCTGCTGTGGCACCATACATTGCCATTATCACTGCTCCTGCTGGGATAATCTTTGCAGAACTGTTTTTCAGGCCTTCTTCACTGATATATTCCTCCGTGTCAAAAATGATGTTATTTGAGACCTCTCCCGTTTTTAGCCATCGTATGTCGTTGGCATTCCAATAATGCGGATTGGTTCGGGATGGTGTTCCCCCTGATTTTGTTTCTTTGCAAAAATTGCCAATAGTTGATTGTTGCCAACCCTTGGGGAGGTTTTCGGGGTCGATGTTGTCTACGAAGAAGTGGCGGTAGATTGATTGGGCGGTGTCTTCGAGAGCCGCGATTAGGCGGCGGTTGTTTTCAATACGGCGCTCCACGGCTTGATACTCCTCTACAATCTTCCTCTGTTCCTCAATGGGAGGAACCGGGAGCATGACCTCGCACATTTCATCCCACTCGAAATACTCGTGGGCAGAGCCATGAGATTTGAAACGTGCATAGCGGTCAAACTCAGGGCGCTTAAACCACATAAGAAGATAGTATGGATTCAGCAAATTCTCGTTTTTGATACGGAAAGTTAGGTATGATGCTGAAACAGTACAATCTTCGCCATCTCGATATGCAATAGAAATTTTATCACCATTTCGGGTGGTCGCACGATTGTAAGCAAACCAACCTTTGCGAACAATTTTATCAGCCGCAGAATTTTCAGCGACTTGACGAGGGTTTTGAAAGTATTTTAGATTACAGATGCCCTGGGATAGCGTTACTTTCAAATCTCGGTTTCTTTCCTCGACTTCTTCGATGAAGTCGCCCAACCGCTTATAATTTGATTTCATAGCCAAGGTCTTTGAGAACGTTGAGGACGGCTTCGCGAGATGTGGCTTCTTCGCGGAGAATGTCGGTGAGTTGGTATTGAAGTTCTGTCATGCGCGTTTCGTAGTCGGCAGACTCGTCGCGGTTGACAAACTCAATGTATTTACTCGGAACGAGCGTATATCCTTTATCTTTCACTCCGCCCTTAACGTCAACCGATACGGATTGGCAAAATTCAGGTACGTTGGCATATACAATTTCGGATCCTTCAAGTTGCCAATCGTGGTAAGTCTTGGCGACGCGAGCTATTTCTTCGTCGGTGAAACGTATGTATTTCTTTTCGAATGGCTCTCCCATTTGGCGGAGATCCATAAAGAGAATTTCGCGCTCGCGGTCGCGATAGCGCGTTTCGTGGCCATTGATGGTAGCGACGCGAGCCTTTTTGTTCTTGTTGAGAATCCACAGCGTAACGGAAATGTCGGTCGAATAGAAGAGGTTATTAGGCAGAATGAGTATTGCTTCAACAATTCCGTTCTCAATCAGCTTGCGGCGGATTGCACCTTCTGTGCCGTCGGCACTTAGTGCACCGTTGGCAAGAATGAAGCCGGCCACGCCGTTATCCGACAACTTGGAAACCATATTTAGAATCCAGCCGTAGTTGGCGTTGGAAGTCGGAGGTACATCGTAGCCCATCCAACGCGGGTCATCGATCAACTCATTTTCTTCGCGCCACGATTTTTGATTGAATGGAGGATTTGCCATAATGAAGTCGGCTTTGAGCTGCGGATGTTGGTCGCGGCTAAAGGTATTGGCCGGGCCTTCGCCGAGATTGGCTGAGATACCCCGGACCGCAAGGTTCATCTTGGCGAGCTTATAGGTGGTGTTGATATATTCCTGTCCGTAGATCGATACGTTTTTGCGGTTGCCGTTGTGCGCATCGACAAATTTGAGCGACTGCACAAACATGCCGCCCGAACCGCAGCAGGGATCGTAGATGATACCCTCGTAGGGTTGTATCATCTCGGCAATAAGATTGACAATGCACTTGGGCGTATAAAATTCGCCTTTGCCTTTACCCTCTGCGATGGCAAACTTCGACAGAAAAAACTCATAGACGCGACCTATAAGATCGTTGCCCATATCAGACATGGTGTCTATACGGTCAATTTCATCAAGAAGTGATGCGAGTTTTGGAGTATCTATTCCGAGCGTAGAATAATAGTTATACGGCAATGCTCCTTTCAGAGAAGCATTGTCTTTCTCAATTTGAATAAGAGCCTTGTCGATAAGCTGTGGCAAATTAGGCTGCTTGGCATTCTCTTTTAGAAAACTCCAACGGCATTCGGGTGCGAGAAAGAAAACATTCTTTGAGGCATAGAAAGCTACATTTTCGCAGAACATTTGCTGTCCGGCTTCAATGATTTCATTGTAACGCTGCTCGAAGCGGTCGGACGCATATTTCAAGAAAATCAGACTAAGCACAACGTGCTTGTATTCGCTCGGCTCGATAGAGCCGCGCAACTTATTGCAAGCCTCCCACAAGGCTTGTTCCATAGTTTTTGACGGTTTCTCTTTTGCTTTCTTTGCCATAATCATATCGTTTGCCGCTATGCGATAATACACAACGATCACTTACAAAGATAATCAGTTATTTCGATATGGCAAAGAAATAACTTATTTTCCGATGCAGAAGCGGGAGAAGATGGTGTTAAGGATGGTGGCGGAGGTGATGGCGCCGGTGATGGATGAGAGGGCGTCGATGGCGGCACGCAGGTGGAGTGCCAGCAGGTCGGGCGTGAGACCTGCGTCGAGTCCTTCGGGCAGTCGGGCGAGTTCGTCGGATGCTTCTTTGATGGCTTCGTAATGGCGCTGGTTGGTGACGATCATACCGCTGTCGTCGGGCAGGTCGCCGATGGCGTGGTGTGCGATAAGGTTCTTGAGCTCGTCGATGTTGTCGCCTCGCTTGGCCGATACTGTGATTATGTCAGCTACACGATTTTTGATTTGTTCGGACAGGCGGTTAGCGATGTCGCCGGCTGCAAGGTCACTTTTGTTGATTACAAGAATTACAGGCGCTTCGCCGGCCTCGAACGGCAATGCCGGGTCGAAGCCCGGTTCGGTGATGTCGTCGGGTTCGAGCAGCCACAGCACCACGTGTGCACTCGCCGCCTTGTCGAGGGCTCGGTTGATGCCGAGTGATTCCACGGGGTCGTCGGTGGCGCGGATGCCTGCGGTGTCGATGAATCGGTAAAGAGTGCCGTCGATATCGATAGTCTCTTCAACGGTATCGCGAGTGGTGCCCGGAATGTCGCTGACGATTGCACGGTCGGATTGGAGCAGGGCGTTGAGCAGGCTCGACTTGCCAACGTTGGGCCGGCCTACGATTGCTATGGGAATGCCTTCGCGTATGGCTTGTCCGGAGCGGAACGTAGCCATAAGGCTGTGCAGATATGTGTCGATGTCAGCGGCGAGATTGCGCAACTTGCTGCGGTCGGCAAATGTGACGTCTTCTTCGGAGAAGTCGAGTTCGAGTTCGAGCAGCGAGGCGAGGTTGATGAGTTGCTCACGCAGCGAATCGATATGGCGCGAGAACGAGCCGCTAAGTTGTGCGGCGGCAAGTCGGTGCGCGGCTCGCGACGATGATGCAATCATATCGGCAACGGCTTCGGCTTCGGCAAGGTCGAGGCGACCGTTGGTGAATGCTCGGCGTGTGAATTGGCCGGGTCCGGCAAGCACGGCCCCGGCGGCTGTGAGGCGGTCGAGCAGCCGCTGTTGTATGTAGGTCGAACCGTGTACTGATATTTCCACGGTGTCCTCGCCGGTGAATGAGTGCGGACCGCGAAATACTGTCGCTACGGCCTGGTCGAGCACTCCGCCGTCCTCGTCGCGCAGTACTATGAAGCGAGCCGAGTGGTCGGGAGCATCGGCCAGTCGACGGCCTTGATGCAAGGCGTCGACAATGGCTACGGCATCAGGACCGCTGACGCGAATCACGGCTATGCCGCCGCGCCCCGGAGGAGTCGATACGGCGCAGATTGTTGTATTGTCGAGGGTGTCGGAGGTGTCGAATGTTGTCATAGTCGAGTGGAGAGCTGATTTAGTTGCTTCGGCGGTTCCATGCCGCGAGCGATGATTGTGCTTCGACGGTGTTTTCGATGTCGTCGGGAAGGTTGTAGAAGAAGTCGTAGCCGGTGACGGCTTCCACGTTGTCGATTGACGTGACGGTGCTTTGCATACCGCCGTCAATGTAGGCGTTGGGCATAATGAACGCGATGCCCATCGGCGGATTGGCCTCGGGGGCGATGATCACTTTGAAAAATCGTTCAGGAACGGCCACTTGCGATTTGCCTATATGTCGAGTGATGCGGTCGGTGGTTATCGGGCCGCTGACGATGTAGAGCGTCCCGAATTTCTGAGCCCATTTGCGCGTGGCCTTTTCGAGCGCGTTCCATGCGCCGGTGTTGAGTTTCTTGTCCTGCGGGCAAATGTTTGTGAAGTAGTGGCAGTCGCTCATGGCTTGTGCGCTCCACTTCATATCGGCGGCCGGGGCGATATGTCCGCGATCGAAGCCCGAGCGGCGGTAGTCATCGGCCGTGGCGCAGCCCTCCACATTTGTGTCTGTGCGGAAGTCGACGTCTTTGCGCGAGTAGGGGCCGTCGGTATGCTCGGGCGTCAGTGTCCAGGTCACGTAGTAAGGAATATGTTGCTCGGCATTGAAAGCGACCGTGAAGCCTTCATAGTGCAGTATGCGACCGTCAAAGCCGTTAGGCGCGGCTACAAGCAGCAAATCGCCGTAGTCGGAATTCGACGCGGCAACTCTGTCGGCCGTGTAGTCTTTATCGACCGATGACCTGTCGGGTATCACCGCGGTCACGACGGCTGCGCCGAGCAGCAGGACGATGAGCAGGTACGACCACTGCTTGGCGGGCTTTCTATTATTGCGACGTGAAGGCATAGAGCGTAATGTGATTTGAAGTCAAGGCCCGGGTAATTGCTTCCCCGGGCCCATGACCTATATTGTCGTATGATTAACGAGCAGCGAACGCGGTGTTCATTGCCATCTGCTGATAGGCGTAGAGGCCGGCATCGGAAAGTTCGATTACCACGGGCTCTTCATCGCCGGGAGCGGGGAGGGCGATGTGTTCGTCGTCAACGAAGCTGAAGATGGTCTGCGAAGTGCCGTCGGGCAGGCGCATCGACCATGACCGATCCTTGTCGTTGAAGTCGAGGCGTACAACCGAACCGTCGGTTTCGCTCTTGATGGTGTAGCCCTTCTTGTCGACAGATACGAGGTAGTCGCCGTCGGTACCGTGGATGGTGCGTGAGCCGTTGGCTGCTACGGGATTGCTGCCCGACCAGAATTCGATAGAGTTGATTACCAGAACGTCGGCAAGTGCCGAAACTTCGTAGACGGGGATAATCCAGAATGCGAAGAACACGAGTTCGTTGACAAATTTATTGCCAACCTGGTGATTCCACGACAGCAACTTGTTGGTCAGTGTAAACGAACCGATACACGACGGCAACAGCATTGAGCCCATCAGAGCGCACACTACTGCTACGGTTAATTTAGTTTTGCGCATAACTAATAAGTTTATAAGTGGTTAGATTCAGAGTTTCTATTTCGTTTAATATTCAAATGTTCCCATAGGCGACTTGATGACAAGCCGGTTGGCTTCGGCGTCTTCCACGTGTCCGACGACCTGTGCGTCGATGCCGAACTGCTTCGACGTGGCGATGATAGCATCGGCATCGGCCTGTGTCGGCACGTAGAACTCGAAGCGGTGCCCCATGTTGAACACCTTGTACATCTCGCGCCAATCAGTGCCAGACTGTTTTTGGATGAGGGTGAACAGAGGACCGGGATTGAACATGTTATCTTTAACAACCAATTTGTTGTGGACAAAGTTCATTATCTTGGTCTGAGCGCCGCCCGAGCAGTGAATCATACCGTGTACGCGGTGACGCATCTTTTCGAGAACAGCCTTTACGACGGGCGCATACGTGCGTGTCGCTGACAGCACTAATTTGCCTGCATCGATTGGCGAACCTTCCACGGCGTCGGTCAGACGGCATTTGCCGCTGTAGACCAGTTCGGCCGGGATGGCGTGGTCGTAACTTTCGGGATAGCGTTCGGCAAGCGAATGTTCGAACACGTCGTGGCGTGCAGAAGTGAGGCCGTTGCTGCCCATACCGCCGTTGAATTCCGATTCGTATGTGGCTTTGCCCCACGATGACAGACCTACGATAAGGTCGCCTGCGGCGATGTTGGCATTGTCTACAACGTCGCCGCGGCGCATACGGCAAGTGACTGTGGAGTCGACGATGATAGTGCGAACCAAGTCGCCCACATCGGCAGTTTCGCCGCCGGTGGAGTAGGCTGTGATGCCGTGTGCACGCAGGTCGGCGAGCAGTTCTTCAGTAGAGTTGATGATCGTGGAGATTACGTCGCCGCTCACAAGATTTTTGTTGCGGCCGATTGTCGACGATACCAATATGTTATCGGTGGCACCAACGCACAGCAGGTCGTCGATATTCATAATCAGAGCATCCTGAGCTATTCCCTTCCATACGCTCAGGTCGCCTGTTTCGCGCCAGTACATATATGCGAGCGACGACTTGGTGCCGGCACCGTCGGCGTGCATAATGTTGCAGTACTCCGGGTCGCCGCCGAGGATGTCGGGGATTATTTTGCAAAATGCGCCGGGATAGAGGCCTTTGTCTACATTGCGGATAGCGGCGTGAACGTCTTCTTTTGAAGCCGAAACGCCGCGTAGTTTATAGCGATAATCGCTTTGATCTGTCATAGATTGAAGATTTGTTGTCGATGATGCAACAAATTTACGAACAATTATCGTAATAGCACGAATTATCGCCCGATAAAATTAAGTATCGGTCAGAGGTAAACACGATATATTTTATTGTTTTCCTCTCAGTTCCTCAATTAAGTCATTGACGATGTATGTATCGCTCATCAAATGCAGCCCGAGTTCTTTGTCGTGAAGCATACGGCAGACATCGGAGTCATAGAAAATCTGCAATGCTCTATCTGTAGATATATGTAGAGTATCGGCCAACAGCGCTATAATACGCGCAATTTTATTCCACAGCAAGAAATCCAACATTGCTATATCTTTTCGTAAGATTTAAACCGCAAGAACTCATCAACGACGGTTTGATTCAATATACAAATCTGCCGATTGGGCTTGTGGTAGACCAACTGACGCAAGGTATGCTCCACGTCGGCATAGCCGGCGATATAGGCTTCGACTGCGTCAATGACACGATCATCGGCCACGCCGCCTTCGATTATATCGCAACCGACCCATGGTTGCTTTCCGGCTCTGCTGTCGACAATGAAATCAAGCCATTCTTTGTCGTAAGCGTCAAACTGTCTTATGATACAATCATTTGGATAAGAAAACTCGTAGACGTTTACAATTGCTTGTTCGCTTCGCCGGATTGTCTTGATACGGACAGCCCATTTTGAGGCTTGTTCCAAATAAGGAGTAAGGTAAAAGCCTGGGCCGAAGTCCAAGTCCTTCCTGCCGATGTTCACCAAAGGATGCTCAACGACAACATTAGAACCGTGATATAGAGTTTGCTTTTCCATTATTGTTTTTCCCAATTTTTTAAGGCTTCAATCACATCATTGGCCACGGCTTCGCGGCTTTCCGTATGCAAAGTGTCATAGCAATCTTGAATGAGGCTCTTGATAAGTCCCACTTTCTCCAATCGCTTCGTCATCTCTGCCGGCGATATATTCAACTTCTGTGCCGAAGCCTCGATTGCCAACACTGTGAAGGCAAGACGGTCGAACTCTGGAGAATTTCTTTGAACCGGTACTTTATCCATATATCACACAATGTTATAGAACTTATAACCCTTTTACGACGACGGTGTCTGTCGGCGCGGTCGGGCGCTCGTCGTCGGCGATTGGCTCCGTGTCGGTGATGATGCGTTTGTTGATCGGCAGCGTGTACGAGATTGAGAACGAAGCCGATATGGATTGTCCGCGTGTGCCGTAGCCGGGAATGTGCCACGGTTTGCCGTAGACGCTCTTCGATTCGTGAATCAGCGAGTGGTAGCGAATCATCCAGCCGGCGTGAATGTTGCCGAACAGGCGAATACGCAATCCGAGACCGAACTCAATCCAACCGGCTGTAGCATTCTGTGCCGGAATATTGAACTTCGCATCCTCCTGCCAATAGGGCGAATTGAGTGTGACGTCGTCGACAGCCCATTTGAACGGGCTGAAGCCGTAGCGTAGCCCGGCAAAGAACTTATAGTCGGGATTGGAGTTGTAGAGAAAATTGTAGTCGGCGCCGATTTTGAAGTACGGACTCATCGGCGAGCGGTAGGTGTACGAGAATCCGGCCGGAGTGTTCTTTGCCGTGCTAAGACCCGCTTCAAAAGTCAGATAATAGCGGTTGTGCAGGCTTACATCGGCTGAGAACCCCACCAAACCATGCTTCTGCCCGAATGCGCGCATTATCGGATTCCACAGATCCACACCGATGTTGACGGCGTGGAGCAACGGATATTTCATACGGGTGGTGCGGCGGATGGCGGCAGAGTCAATCCATTCTTCGCCGGTGACGGTGTCGATATAAACTATGGCTCCGTCCTGTCGATGGTAGTGGCTCGACGATGCTCTACGTGCGGCATTGATGCGAGCTGTGTCGCCGCGAGTCTCGTTGAGCGATTGCGTTGTAGTGGCACCGGTGGTGATAGGCGTCACTCGGCGTTGGCGGCGCTTGCCGTCGCCAACGCCTGCGGCAGATGCGGCCAATGTGGCAATGGCGAAGATGACAATCAGAGTTATTGCAGTCAGTCGTCTCATTGCTCAGTCTCCTCCGTTGAAGTTGTGGATGTGCGGAAGTAGATGCGGATGCGCTCCACGTCCACGTTGGTGATGAGCGAGTCTGTCACGGCTACGCTGTCAATGAGATGCTCTGTGCATTTCACCAAGTTGATGCGGTAGGCATACATCGTACCGCACTCTTCCGAGGCAAAGTATGGAATGGATTCGTAACCGAGGGTGAGGGTGTCGTTGAATGCCGGGTCGTCGAGACCTTCGTCAGTGTATGCTATGCACCAAGCCGTGGTCGAGGCAGTGGAGTGCATAGGCAGGTACACTTGCGACGCCACGTCGCCCGACTTCATTACGGCGGTGTCGAGCGGCGCCCCGACGCCGTGGATTTGAACCGTGCGGAGCGAGATGCTTTGCTTGGTCGACGACGAATAGAACCCGGCCAGCGGTATCGAACTGCCGTTGTCGAGACACCCCGAGGTGCTGCACGATGCGGCCAATACCACCGCAGCCGATGCTGTCAGAAATATCTTTAGAGTTTTCCCCATTTGATAATTTCGGATGCGTCCTTGCGCTTCTTGGCCGGAACGATGCTGTCCTTGGCAGGATAACCGATAGGAATGATTACAATCGGTTCGAGGTTGGCTGGCATATTGAAGCCGTCGGAGATTGTCTTGCGGTCGAAGTTGCATACCCAACATGTCCCGAGGCCGAGCGATGTTGCGGCGAGGCAGATATGTTCGGTGGCGATGGCTATGTCCACGTCGGTATGGTCTTTGCCGTCGGCGCGATGCCATGCCGCATCGTGGTCGCCGATGGCGATGATGTAGGCTGGAGCCGATTTAATCCAGTCGCGGTCGTAGGAGCATGCGATGATGTCGCGGGCCGTTGAGTCGTTTTCGATAACAAGGAATTGCCAAGGCTGGCGGTTGCATGCCGACGGAGCAATGCGTGCCGCGTCGAGGACGGCATTGAGTAAGTCGCGTTCTACAGCTCGTTCGGTGTCGTATGCACGGCATGAGTAGCGCTCGTTCATGAGCGACATCAGGCTCGGGTATGATTGGAATGTAGTCATATTCAGTCGGAGAGTTAAGCGTTATCGGTTGCGTTTGTCGAGATATTCAGTTCTTCGTCGATCTCATAGTCGTTGCGGCGCGGAGAGTTGCGTGCGACGAGTTCGCCGATGAACCCGGCAAGGAACAGTTGCGATCCCAATATCATCAACGTCAGAGCCAAGTAGAAGTAGGGCGAGTTGGTGACAAGGGTGTATGGATTGCCGCAGTGCATATTGTAGAGCTTCATACCTCCTACGATTGCTACAGCGAAAAAACCGAGGATGAACATCAGCGAGCCGAGCAGGCCGAAGAAATGCATCGGGCTGCCGCCGAACTTGCCGGTGAACCACAGTGTGGCCAAGTCGAGGTAGCCGTTGACAAAGCGGTCGAGGCCGAACTTTGTCTTGCCGTACTTGCGTGCCTGGTGGTGTACCACCTTTTCGCCGATGCGGGTGAAACCGGCCAACTTGGCGAGGTAGGGAATGTAGCGGTGCATATCGCCGTACACTTCGATGTGCTTCACCACTTTGTTGCGATAGGCCTTCAGACCGCAGTTGAAGTCGTGCAGATTCTTGATGCCGGTCACCTTGCGGGCGGTGGCATTGAAGAGCTTCGTCGGAATGGTTTTGGATATCGGGTCGTAGCGCTTCTGCTTGTAGCCCGACACGAGATCGTAGCCGTCGTCCTTGATCATATGATAGAGCGCCGGAATCTCATCCGGACTGTCCTGCAAGTCGGCATCCATAGTGATTACGACATCGCCCTTGGCGCGGGCGAAGCCGGTGTTGAGCGCCGGCGACTTGCCGTAGTTGCGGCGGAATGCCACGCCTTTCACCGACGGATTCTTTGCCGAAAGCGACTTTATCACTTCCCACGAATTGTCGGTGGAGCCGTCATTGACAAATATTACTTCGTACGAGAAGTCGTTGGCCTGCATCACGCGCTCAATCCAAGCACACAGTTCGGGCAGCGACTCGGCCTCGTTATATAAGGGAACTACAACTGAAATATCCATTGTCGTAATTGTGTTTGTTGCTTTTATGTGTTACTGTCGCGGGCGACGATACATTTTGCGTATTATCAGGGCTAAGGCAATCGACAGCATCGATCCGGTGAATATAGCCAGGTAGATCAGTTCCATGACAATGTCGGTCGATGCAGGGATGTTGCCGGCTTCGATGTTGGCTTCCACGGTGTTGCTCCATTCGATTGCCGCCGGGTCGGATGTGGCGGCAAGCGTGTCGGCCAGCATTCGCAGTTGGTCGGCTATGTAGTCGGGGAAGCACCAGTGGAGCAGGACGTATGTGGCCGCCCCCATCAGCAGCGAGCCGAACGCAAAGGCGCATACGCCTTCGAGCCACAGGGCCGAGAATGTGGCGGTGCGGTCGTTGGCTCGGAACGAGCGCTTCAGCAGCATAAACACTACTGCCGGCACAGCCAATACCACTGCCATGACTGCGAAGAACAGCCACGGATAATACGATTGCAGACCAACCAATACGATTGCCGCAATCATCACAGGGCCGAGAATCAATCCGTCTTCAGCCCCGCGTCGATATATCGAACGCGAAGTTTCCATTACGTCGCAAATTTACGTAAAAATTGTAAGCGATGCAATAATGCACGCTGTGAGAGAATTAAAAAAGACGGACACCGCGTCGGCAGTGACCGTCTTTGAGCCGCGAGTGGGACTCGAACCCACGACCTTTTCGTTACGAATGAAATGCTCTACCAACTGAGCTATTGCGGCAACAATATCGTTTTGCGGTGCAAAGTTAGCAATTATCGGTGATAAAACCTAACGTCGCAGGCAGTTTATTTCAGCGTGATGGTGCAATTATCGAGGCTGAGTACTTCGGCGAGGCTTTCAACTCGATATTCGAGTTCGCGAAGTTTGTCGCCACCGCCCTGAAATACTTTTTCGATGATGAATCCGAAGCCGCCAACCTCTGCGCCCGCTTTCTTTACCAGGTCGAGGATGCCGAATGCCGCGTTGCCGTAGGCAAGGAAGTCGTCGATGATAAGTACACGGTCGTTTGCTGTGAGAAAGTCGGCGCTGATGCACACCGTGTAGTTGCGATCCTTGGTGAATGAGTGAACCACAGTGGTGAGCATATTTGTCATCGTCTTGGGCTCTTTCTTCTTAATGAAGACCACCGGCAGGTGCATTGCCGCGCCGGCCATTATAGCGGGCGCGATGCCGCTGGCTTCGATGGTGACAATCTTGTTGATGCCGCAGTCGGCATATCGACGGGCAAATTCTTCGCCGATTTTGCACATCAAGTCGGGATCCATCTGGTGATTGATGAAACTGTCGACTTTGAGTATTCCGCCCGGATAGCACTTGCCGTCTTCCAGGATTCGTTGCTTCAGTAATTGCACTGCTTATTTCTTGACGGCGCCGGTGTTGGCGGCGCTGAAGGTTAGTTTGAGCTTGGCGTCTTTGAGCGAGATGCGAGCCATCGCCGGCTTGGACACGTAGGGTACTACGGCTGTGGTGACCATGGTCGTGCCATAATAACTGTTCGCCGATTGCTCCTGTACGAGTTGGCACGGCGTCATGATGAATGTGAGATCGTCGTCGGTGATTTCATCGAGCGCGAGCAGGTGTTCCATATATCCGCGTAGTCCGCCGAATGTATATGAGTTTGTCGTCGATGAGTATGTGGCGTAGAACGATGTCTCGTTGTCGACAGTTGTGTTCGACGCAAAGAACTCTTCTTTCTTGTTCTTGAGTACCAACAGCGCGTAGGGCGGCGGAGCGATTGCGTAAGGGTTGGCAATCGAGTCGGCCGGAATCTGAAGTGTGAGAGTGTTGAGCACTCGCAGATTGTTCTTATACTGATTGTAGGATTGTACGAGCTCGCGACCGGGAAGTTTGAGTTCCACTTCGTAGCCGGCCGGTGCGGCGAGGATGTGGTCGCCTTCGGCAATCATTTGCTTAAGTTCGGCTGCCGGGGTGTAGTGAATGTTGTTGTTCACGACGACTTCGGGCGTCACTGCAAGGTAGTCGCCCACATAGTACTTCGTTTCGTAGCGGAGTGAATCTTCGTTGTAGACGCTCTTGTGATAGTACATACGTATCGAAGTGGTGGTGAAATCGCTGATGCGACCTGTGCCATAGTATGAATTGACGTAGATGCCTTTGAACACATCTTTGGTGAATGCTTCGGGGTCGGAATATACGTCGGGGTTGGCTTTATAGGCATTGAAAAGTTCGCGGCCGAGGCTCACGGGCAAGTGGAGCGATACGGCTACGATGCCGTATTTCTTCACCGAGTCGGGCTCGTTCATAAGCGAAGCATTGTAGGTGCCGCGCGCGAGCAGGTCCGATTTGCTATAATAGTCGCTCGGGTCGAAGTTGGAGTAGATGGGGTGGGGCAGGTCGCGGTTGAGGCGATATACTTCCATACCCATCGGCACGAGTGAGTCGCCGACGAAGTCGCCGGAGTTCAACTGTACGAACAGTTTCAGCGAGTCGATATTTTCGGGTGTCACGCCGGTCGTGTCCATTACGGTCGAGGGCATGAACTGAGCCACGAAGTCGGAATTGATGCTGCCGTAGACAGGAGCCTCGATTGCGCCGAGAAGCTGTGAGATGGTGCGCGATTGCACCACGGGGTTGTCGACCGAGTGTCCGGTAACGGTGAAGTTTGAATCGACAACGATGACAACCGATTCGTTGTCGAGTATGTTGCCTACCGTTGAAGTCTCGTCGCAGGCTGCCAGTGATACCACGAATGCAGCCAGCAGAGCCAGTAGAAAATTGGATTTCATCAGAGAGTGGGGTTAGAGAGAACGATAGAATTCGCTATAGGCTTCGGTGTAGTTGTCTTCACCTGGATATTCGAGCAGCGGCTTGCCTGATTGGCGAGCGTATTCAATCAATTCGGGCGCGATGTTGTTCGAACTGATTGCAATGGCGTCGGCGTGGTCGATGGCGAGGCGGTTGAGGGCATTGAAGTCGATGTCGCCGCTCGAAATGGCGGTAAGATCTTCGGCTTTGAAGCCGTCCATGACCAACTTCTCCACCATACGCTTGTCCAATGAGCCTTCAAACGGCGCGTCGAACAGTGAGTACACGACCTTGGAGGCGGAGAATGCCGGGTCTTCGGCATAAATCTTTTTGAGATAGACAGGCGCAAGTGCGCTTATCCAGCCGGTGCAATGAATTACCGACGGAATCCAGCGGAGTTTCTTGGCGGTTTCGAGCACGCCGCGAACGAAGAAAATCGAGCGTTCGTCGTTTTCTTCGGCTGCCGTTTCGGTTTCGAGACCTTCGGTGGCGTGGCGCTGGAAGTAGTCGTCGTTATCAATAAAGTACACCTGCATACGCGAGGGCTGCAAGGTGGCGACTTTGATGATCAGAGGATGGTCGGTGTCGTCAATTACAATGTTGAGACCCGACAGACGGATTACCTCGTGAAGTTGGTTGCGGCGTTCGTTAATGATACCGTAACGAGGCATAAAAGTACGCACTTCAATGCCTGCTTCTTGCACACTCTGCGGAAGCATCTTGCCGAATGTCGACAACTTGTCCGGAGCTAAATAGGGGGTAATCTCCTGTGAGATATAAAGTACTTTATTGACGTCCATCGCTGTATAGGTTTGTTTGGTTGGCTTGTCGCGGCACGGCTTGGTGCGCACGATTAGCGGTTGCAAAGTTACTCAAAAAACTTGGTATGGACGTCGTATAACGCTATATTTAGCGTTTTTTTAACTTTTTGAGAGCGGCGCAACGGCGTGTCAGTCAACGCTGTCGGCTGTCGGCAGATAGTGTAGTACGGCACGCGGAGAGGTGAGTAATCGCTGTGCTTCGGCGGCGATTTCATCAACGGTTATGGTACGCTGACGTGCAACGTTCGAGTTGATGTCTTCGCCGTGCATTTCGGCCAAAGCAAGCGCTGCGGCTTTTGAGCCTGCATCGTAGAGCGAGAATGAGAATGTGGATTCAAAGCGATTGAAAGTGCGTTCCAGCTCGTGCGGCGTCACGTTGCCCGGCTCTGCCAATGATGCCAATTGTTTCATCAGAGCCTCTTCGGCTGCGTCGAGCACGGACGGGTCGGCAACGCGGGCTGTCAACATCAACATACCCGGCCCTTCCGAGCCGACTATCGATGCATCAGCTTCGATTATCGAGCCGTCGCCTTCGGCAACGATGTTGCGGAATATGCGGCTCGAACGTCCGGCCGACAGCAGGTCGGTGATGCAGTCGTCGACAAAGTACGTACGGTCGCCGTAGCCGGTCATCGGAAATGCCATTACGAGCATTGCGCACGGCACATCGCCGTGCATAGTCTTGCGCACGGTCTCTGTCGGGAATCCGGGCGCAGGCAGTGAGCGCGAAGCTATGTCGCGAGCCGGTACGTCTGCCCACCACTTCTCCACCAACTGTCGGCCTTCGTCGTAGGGCAGGTTGCCGGCTATGGCCAATACGGCATTGTTCGGAGCGTAGTGGCTGTGAAACCAAGCACGCACATCGTCGTTGGTGATGGCTGCTATGTGGCCGGGTTCGATGCCGATTACAGGCCACGAGTATGGATGCTCGGGCGAGTAGACCATACTGCGGAGCCCGTGCATGAGGTCGCCGTAAGGACGATTCAGACATTGCTGCTTGAACTCCTCGATGACGACCGAGCGCTGCACGTTGAGCGCTTCTTCGCTGAACGACAACCTGAGCATACGGTCGCTTTCGAGATGCAGGGCGGTCTCGATATTGGCGGCCGGCAACACCTCGTAGAAGTTGGTGAAGTCGTTCGATGTCCATGCATTGCTTTCGCCGCCGGCGTCGGACAGTTCGAGGTCGAAGTCGGGTACGTTGACCGAGCCGCCGAACATCAGGTGCTCGAACAGGTGGGCGATGCCGGTCAGCGAGCGCCGTTCGTCGCGAGCGCCGGTGTTGTAAAGAACATCGACCGCCACCACCGAAGTGGAGGGGTCGAAGTTATGAATCACGCGCAGTCCGTTGGACAGCGTATAGTGTCGGTAGTCGATCATTTAACTACGGTCACTGATAAAATCTTGACATCTTCGGTCGGACGGTCGGCTGAGTCGGTGGCAACCTTTTCGATGCGGTCGATTACGTCCATGCCGTCGATTACTTCGCCGAATACGGTGTACTGGCCGTCGAGGTGCGGCGCACCGCCCACGGTGGTGTAGGCTTGTTCCATTTCGGGAGTGATTGTCACCGAATCCTTGGCTGCTGCGGCTTCTGTCTCGGCGATGAGTTGCTGCTGGAGTGCCTGAAGACCTGCTTGGTCGCCGGCTGCCTGCATTTGGCGAATTTCATCCATATGAGCGGCGGCGAGGCTGTTGAAGATGCCCTGCATCTGTTGGTTTTTGAGTCGGCTCTTGAGTTGAGGCAGAGCGGCGGCGGGGATCTTCTCGCCGGTTACTACGTAGAATTGCGAACCCGATGAGCGACGTTCGGGATTAACCTGGTCGCCTTGACGGGCTGCTGCAAGAGCGCCGCGCTTGTGGAAGTGGCGCGGGAACAAGATTTCGGCTTCAAGCGTATAGCCCGGATCGCCTGCTCCGAGACGCTGACCGGGTGCGGCATTCTTCGAGTCGGGATCGCCGGCTTGAATCATGAAATTCTTGATCACGCGATGGAACAGCGTGCCGTTGTAGTATCCTTCCTTGGCGAGTTTAACAAAGTTGTCGCGGTGGTGCGGGGTGTCGCCGTAGAGCAGTACGGTAAACGAGCCCATTGTGGTTTCGACCTTTACGGTCACTGATGTTGTGTCAATTTGAGCCATTGTATCGGTTGTGGTTGAGTCGGTAGCCGCAGTTGAGTTGTCGCCGGCGGCCGCCTTGCCGCACGAGCCGAGCATCAGCGTGACGACCAATGCCGATGCGGCAAACATTTGTTTGATATATGTATATGATTTCATCGTTGATAGAGAACGTGTATCACTGATGTCCTGTGCTATAGACTCTCGGGATTGGGGAAGAGACGCTTGTAGATGCGGCGGAAATTATCGTCGCTTGCCGACAATTCGGCGGCGTGCTCGGCATAGTCCGCGCCGTAGATGCCTTGCAACACGTCGGCAAGGTAGCGATGTTCGCGATCCTTGTCGATGGTGGCTGCGACCAGCGTCGATATTGCCGTGGCATACTTGTCCGGGTCGATGGCGTGGAGATAGCGGGCTGCTGATGCGGTGAACTGTCCCGAAAGGTCTACGCGGATTATATTTTCTACCAGAGCGTCGAGGACGTCGTCGATCGATTCGATGTTGTTGGCAATGAACTCGTAGGTCTGAAGTCCGTCGGGGTCGTTGTGGAGATGTTTTATATCGTCGTTGGTCATGACTGTGGTTTATTGTTTTGGAATGTGATTTCAGTTGGTTATTTATTGCCGGCAAGGAACTTGCTCAGGAATGCTGTTACGATGTCGGCCAAGGCCTCCATCGGCATCGCCGAGGAGTCGAATGTGAGGTGGTAGGTGTCGGCAGCACCCCACGTGTTGTCGGTGTAGAAGTTGTAGAACTCCGAGCGCAGTTTGTTGGTCTTGCGGATTATGGCACGAGCCTTTTCGGCGTCGTCGCAGTCGCCGCGGCGGAGTATACGCTCCACACATACGTCTTCCGGTGCGTGCAGGAATATGCTGAGCACGTCGCTGCGGTCGCGCAGTATGTAGTCGGCCGTTCGTCCCACAATTACACACGGCCCTTGGTTAGCAATCTCGTGGATGAAATCGCTCTGTGCGCGATATACGGCTTCGCCTGAAGTGCCCGACGGACTGCTGTACCATGTCAGAGCATTGAATCCGAGGTTGAGAGGTTGAAGTCCGGACAGCACGCCGGGAGCGCGTTCGTCGTTCTTCTCAAACACCGCTTCGCTCATGCCCGAGCGTCGTGCGGCCTCGTTGAGCAATTCTTTGTCGTAGTAGGCTATGCCGAGACGGTCGGCAAGGATGCGTCCCAACTCGCGACCGCCGGCGCCGAATGCTCGGCCGATGGTGATTACATATCGCGACGGGAGTTTTATCGAAGGGGTGCTCATTGGCTTTTATTCAATTTTAAGGCAAAAGTAACATTTTCTTTTTAAATACGGATGAAGTCCATAAATAAATTTGTAACTTTGCTCTTGGAAACAACAGTATTACTGAATATCTAATCACAATTATTTAAAATAATCACATGAGACTTATTATCGAACCTACCTATGCAGAGGTATCGCGCTGGGCTGCCAATTATGTGGCTGCGCGTATCAATGAAGCCAATCCCACGGCCGAACATCCCTTCGTTCTCGGTTGCCCCACCGGTAGCTCGCCCCTGGGTATGTACCGCGAACTCATCAAACTCAACAAAGCCGGCAAGGTCTCTTTTAAGAACGTGGTTACGTTCAATATGGACGAATACTGCGGTATTCCCCGCGACCACGAACAGAGCTACTATACTTTTATGTGGACGAACTTCTTCAATCAGATCGATATCAAGCCAGAGAATGTCAACATCCTCAACGGAAATGCTGAAGATCCCATCGCAGAATGCAAGCGCTATGAAGAAAAAATCGCTTCGTACGGCGGTATCGATCTCTTTATGGGCGGCGTAGGCCCCGACGGACACATCGCATTCAACGAACCGGGTTCGTCGCTGACCTCGCGTACTCGTATGAAGACCCTCACACAGGATACTATCATCGCCAACTCGCGCTTCTTCAACAACGACGTTAATCTCGTTCCGAAGACCGCTCTTACGGTAGGTGTGGGTACTGTATGCGCTGCAAAGAGTGTTATGCTCATCGTCAACGGTCACAACAAGGCTCGTGCTTTGCAGCACGGCGTCGAAGGCGGTATCTCGCAGATGTGGACAATCTCTGCTCTTCAGATGCACCCCAAGGCTCTTATCATTGCCGACGAAGATGCTTGCGCAGAACTCAAAGTTCAGACCTACAAGTACTTCAAGGATATCGAAAGCGCCAATATCGATCCCGATTCGCAGCTCTGATATTCAACTGAATAAATAAACTCATCGAGAGGCTCGGCGCACACGCACTTTGCTATGTGTTCCGAGCCTCTTTTGAATTTTAATATTATGTTATTATGAACGATAAGTGGTATATACAGTACAACGGCCAACAAGTCGGCCCGATGTCGGCCAATCAACTGCTCAGCTACGGCCTTACACCCAACACAATGGTGTGGCGCGAAGGCTCTCCCGAATGGGTGCCCGCGTATATGGTGCCGGAACTGATGGAGCTGTTGAACAATAATCGTCAGTCGCAAGCTCAGTCATCGGTATTCGGCGCTTCGTATGGCGTTTCGGGTAAGTCGAAGATTGCGGCGGCATTATTCGCATTCTTCCTCGGATGGCTCGGCGTTCAGTATTTTTATTGCGGCAAGACGAATGCCGGTCTCATCTGCATTCTGCTGCATATCATCACTTGCGGCCTTTGGAGTATCGTTGATCTTGTCCAGGCTATTCTTATGCTGACAATGGATGACTACACATTCGAGGCCAAATACGTCACCACGACGCAGTCTTTCCCGCTGTTCTGAGTGCGGTTAAGGAATACTCTATATTCGATTTTATCGGCGACATCGCGTTGCACATTCTGCTTGATTGTGTGCAGCGCGATGTCGCTTGCTTATGATTTTTTAACGACTGTACGCTTGTCCTAATTGTCGCTATTAGTGGTAGTTACTGCCTATTTGCAATAAAATGTTTTATAACATATTGCGCAAGTGAGTAAAAAACTGCAACTTTGCACAAAATTACCTGAATTATGCAATCGGTACGGAATTTTGACAGTGTCATCGACACCCTGAAAAACGCGAGCCGACGTGTTCGCGTGGTCGTTGTGTGCCCCTACGACGAGCACACTTGCCAAGCTATCGAGCAGGCCATAAACCTCGGCCTTGCACAGTTTATACTTGTCGGCGAGCCTGCACGTATCGGCATTGCGCCGCAGGCCTCGGTGGAAATAGTCGAGGCTGCCGGTGATGATGCGGCGGCCGCACTTGCCGTCGAATATGCGCGTACCGGCCGTGCCGATGTGTTGATGAAGGGACTGGTCAATACCGAGAATTATCTCAAGGCCATATTGAACAAAGAGCATGGTATATTGCCCCAAGGCAATGTGCTGAGCCATGTCACCGTGGCCGAAATCCCGGGCTTCGATCGCTTGCTTACGTTCGGCGACGTAGCCGTAATTCCGTTCCCGACAGCCGAACAGCATGCCGCTATCGTCAGCAATGTGGTGAAGATATGCCGACTGCTCGGTGCGGAACAGCCGCATGTGGCATTGCTCCATTGCAATGAAAAGACCACTCCGAAATTTCCCGTCACCGTTGCCTATCAGGCAATCAAGGAGTCTGTTGCCGCCGGTGAATACGGCACTGCAATTGTCGACGGACCGATGGATGTGAAGACCGCTCTTGATGCCGAGTCAGGCGCTATCAAGGGAATCAAGTCGCCGGTATGCGGTAAGGCCGACGGCCTGGTGTTCCCCGACATCGAAGCCGGCAACGTATTCTACAAGACCATCAGTTGGCTCGGACATTCGCTCAACGCCGGTATGCTGATGGGCGCGAGCGTGCCTGTCGTGTTGCCTTCGCGCAGCGACTCCACTCGCTCCAAACTTTGCAGCCTTGCTCTCGCATGTCTGTCGGCGATGAAGTAATCGCTCGCACCACATATATACACTGTACACAAAGAAACTACCTAACGATATAAGATTACATGAGAATTTTGACAATAAACCCCGGCTCTACTTCGACTAAAATTGCTGTGTTCGATGACCTCACCCCTGTGATGGTGGAAAACATACGCCATTCGGTCGATGAACTCTCCCCGTTTGAGCGCGTGTCGGATCAGTTTGAGTATCGTCGCGATTTGGTGCTCAAGACGCTTGCCGACAAGGGAATTGCCGTAAAATTTGACGCCATTGTAGCTCGCGGCGGCTTGCTCAAGCCCATCGAAGGAGGCGTGTATGCCATCAACGATCAGATGATCAAGGAGATGGAAACTCCGATGCGCAATCACGCATGCAATCTCG
Organism: uncultured Bacteroidales bacterium; assembly: GCA_937995285.1. Taxonomy (GTDB): domain Bacteria; phylum Bacteroidota; class Bacteroidia; order Bacteroidales; family Muribaculaceae; genus CAG-873. The sequence continues at coordinate 26,881 of CALKKU010000091.1, forward strand.
GTTGTCGCATCGCCCGTGACATCGCCAAGAATATCCCCGGATGCTATACTCTTACCGCCGACCCCGGTGTTGTCGACGAACTCGACGACGTGGCTCGTGTGTCGGGCTCGCCGCTGATGCCGCGTATCACCACGTGGCACGCTCTCAACCAGCGCTCCATCGCTCGCCGCTATGCTCGCGAGCAGGGCACGCGCTATGAAGACCTCAATCTTATCATCGCCCACATCGGAGGCGGTATATCGGTAGGTGCGCACCGTCGAGGCCGTTGTATCGACGTAAACAACGCTTTCGACGGCGAAGGTCCGTTCTCGCCCGAACGTGCCGGATCGCTTCCCGCAGGCGCACTTATCGACCTCTGCTATTCGCAGCGCTACACTTGCGAACAACTAAAGAAGCGCATCAGCGGCAATGCCGGCTTGGCGGCACACCTCGGCACCACCGACGTGCAGCAGATTGTGAAGAATATCGAAGAGGGCGATAAGAAAGCCGAGTTGATTCTCAACGCTATGATATATCAGGTGGCCAAGGCTATCGGTGCTGCGGCAGTAGCCCTCTACGGCAAAGTCGACGCTATCCTGTTTACAGGCGGTGTGGCATACAACGACTATGTGGTCAGCCGTCTCATCGAGCGCGTGAAGTTCATCGCTCCGGTGTCGGTATATCCCGGTGAGGATGAAATGCTCGCCCTCGCCACCAACGGCCTCGAAGCCATCAACGGCCTCCTCCCCATCAAAGAATACGTTTAAATATGCTACGATTATGCGTAGCTGTGCAGGCCGCCGAGGAAGAAGTTGACGCCGAAGTAGGTGATCAGCACGCTGATGAATGCTATGACCGCAAACGCATTGAATTTTTGCGGCTTGCCGAATATTGGCAGCGATCCCGGATGCGCGGCGAGTGAATAAATCAGCATTGTAATCAATGCCCATACTTCTTTCGGGTCCCAACCCCAATAGCGTCCCCACGACACATTGGCCCACACTGCGCCTACGAATATGCCGCAGGCGAGCAGTGCCAATGCGGGATAGAGCATTACGGTGTTGAGCGTTGCGAGGCGTTCGCTGTCGCGGCGGTTAATCAGTCCGAGCATTCCGGTCAAAGCCATAAGGAAGAACAGCGCATAAGCGCCCATCACCAATGCCACGTGGATACTCAGCAGCGGAGAGTTGAGTACCGGCATCAAGCCTGTCACTGTGGCGCCGGCGCCGCTCATTGCGGCTACCGACAGCGCAAGCCCCGAGGCAAGCAGACCTGACGACAACAGAATGGTAAATCGGTTGAATACCAATGTTATCAACAGCAGACACCATGCAAGAAATTGCATTGTTTCGTAGCCGTTGGACATAGGCACGTGTCCTCCAATAATCCAGCGCATTACTATCAGTGCTGTTAATATGGCGAAGAATAAGGCTGATAAAGCAATACCTGCGACTTTCAGATGCTTGTCGGAGATGCGCCGCGCTGCCATAGCGATAAACAGCCCCAATCCGATGATGACGACTGCAATTGCAGGCCAACGCGGTGATGTAAGTCCGACGTAGACGACTTCGGCTTTCAGTTTCGCAGGCGACGGCATTGTATCGCCCGCGACTTTGCGCTGATAGCGATGCAGTGCTCCGAGGAGCATTTGCAGTTGTTCGTTGTCGCGGCGTTGCACTTGCTCGTTTAGCAGTCCGAGGTATTTGCGGATGAACATCCATTGGTCGCTGTCGAGCTCGTCGGGCAGTCGGTCGATTGGCGAATACCATGTCGCATCGCCGTCGGCTGATGCCACGGGAAATATCTTGATCAACTCGCCGCTCACAAGCATATTCACCGCTTCGAATCGGTCGATGTCGCCGCTGAAGCGATGTTTTACGGCAGGGTCTTCGACATCAAGCCGTCCCGATGTGGCGGCTCGGAAAAAGTCGTCGTACGATGCGTAGCGGCCATCGCAACCGAGCAGATTGCGCAGTTCGGTGTCCTTCACACGGATTATCGGTTCGCTTTTCCAGTTGGAGAAGTCGAACAGGAAGCCGCACAGCACGTCCATTGCCGAGTGCGATTTGTATGATGCGCTGCCCCCGGTCAGCGTGGCCGTGAAGTCGCGAGCCATTGTAGCTACAGGACAGATGCGGCCGTTGTAGTTGACGGCTGTCACGGCCAGCGAATCTGTAAATCCTTCCGGAATGGCTGCCTTGGCCGATGTCGCCGTCAGCAGCACGGCGATTACCGACAACCGTCGCAGTGCCGCACGCCATTGCGATTTGCCATTGAAGAAATACGCAATAAAACTGAGTGCCAAGAGCAAGTACCCTGCGTAGGTGATGCCGGTACCCCAACTATCGCGGCTGACGGTGAACGTCATCCCGCCGCCGTCGCTGTCGTAGGTCTTGGCGAGGAACTTGTATCCGTGGAGTTCGCCGGGACGGTTCATAGATACGTCGGTAGCTTCCGTGTCTCCGTCACTGATGCGACATACGAAGTCGCGCGGTGTGTCGGTGCCGGCGTAGGTGAGAATGTCGAAGCGTTCGAGCTTCACGGCAAAGGGCAGATCGGCAGATGCTTCGGCCTGTTCGCCGGTGCGCACACGGATGCTTGTCTCGGTGGCGGTGAGGTAGGTCGTCAATCCTCCGAGCAGTATCAGGACGAATGACAGGTGCAATCCGACTACTGCGGGACGGCGATGTAACCGACGATGAAAGATGTAGAACAGGGCGGCAGATGCTGTCAGCGCCCAAAGGACAATCATCGGCAGCGATGTATAGGTATCGGCCGACAGCCCGAAACGGGAACCCACCGAGATGCCGGCCAAAGCGGCCGTCACCACGGTGAGCATACCAAATGAAAGAGTTCGCAGAGTGCGAGTGTTCACATTCGAAACGTTTTAATATAACTTAAAAACAACTTGTTTAGATAGAATCGATGAAGCGCACGATGGCAGCACGCTGCTCCTTGGAGAGCTTGCGGAAGTTCTCAACCGTAGCGCGGGCATCGGATGTTGCCGAGCCGTGCCACATGATGGCTTCGAGGGTGTTGCGAGCGCGGCAGTCGTGCAGACGGTCACTGTGGCCCGAGCATATAGCCGACAGGCCGCGGCCCCACAGCGGAGTGGTGCGACACCAACCGGTGCGGATGTCGTTCTTCATCTCAAGACGGTGCTGCACCATATCGGTGTAGGGCCAAATCTTCTGATGCGGATAGCGCGGCAGGCGAGCGTCGGCCTCGGCGAAGAAGCCGTTGGGGTCGGTGAATTTGTCGTCGCCCGTGGTCCATGTGGGACGGTGGCAGGTGGCGCAACCGATTTCGCTGAACAGTTTCTTGCCCAACTGCACTTCTGCATTGTAGAGGTCGCGAGCGGCCGGTACTGCGAGGCCGCGATGCCATATCATAAAGTCGACATAGTCCTCATCGGTCATTTCGGCCGGGAGTTCCTTGTTCATAAGGTAGTCGTAGATGTCAGTGGCGGGATCGCCGGTCTTGTTCCACTCGGGGAAGTAGGTGTAGAACTTGGCCTGAACATCGGGGTCGGCTGCGGCGGTGCGTGCGTATGTTGCTGTCATATAGTGGTAGCGGCGGTCGCTGCGCGTCACGTTGGTTATGTTCCAGATGGCATTGGCGCCTGCGGCATCCTGGAGCGGACCGCGCGATAGTGCGTAGGTGAAGCGCTTGGGATGGGTGGTCTTGCCATAGAGACTTGTCCATTCACCGTTTTGGAATATGGCGGGATTGATGCGTGCTCCGGCTTTTTCTTCGAGGGCATACTGAGCCTTGAGGTCATCATCGTCGATGGCGTCGAGCAGGCCGGTGCCGTAGATGCCGATTGTCGATTCGAGGCGAACTACGAGGTCGGAGTAGGCGATCGGTTGATTGTTTACTTCCAAAGGTACATAGAATGCATCTTCGGGAATGGTTACTTCCGGATAGATGAGGTCGTAGGACTCGCCGTCGGGGAAGGTGTTGTTCCATTCGTCAACGTAGGGAAGCCATTTGATTACGATCTTCTCTTCATCGAGAGGCGCTTTGAACGGCTCTACTGCCTTGGTCTGTGGCATACCGGTGAGCGACGACAGATAGGTGTCGTTGCGGTCGGTGAGTACGAGCAGATAACCGTTGCCCCAATCGTTGGCGCGGTAGCGCTCCATGCGGCGGCCGTGGCCGTAGCCGGGGTGGCACGATTCGCAGGATGAGCGCACGTATAGCGGACCGAGGCCGTTGAACGGCTTTGTGCTTTGATTGTAGGTGCGTTCAAAGAAGAGTTCGCCGTACTTGAACTTGGCCGTCATTCCGGCTTCCTCCACGGCGGGAGTGGGGTCGGAGAATGCTGTGGCCGATGCGTTGAATGTGGTGCCGAGCAAGCCGCCCGAGTAGTATTCTTCGCTCAGTTCGGTCGGCTTGTTGTCGTCGCCTTTGACGGGATTGTCATCGCTACACGATGCGGTAGCGATGACAATCCCGGTCATGATTAATAACGGTAGTTTATTCATGACTGATTAGTTGTATGTTACTTGGCAAGTTCCTGCTTTACTTCTGTAAGAACGTCGGTGAGTTCGCGACAGGCGGTCATTGCTGCGGCAGCCGATTCGTGGGTGTAGTTGAGAACGAAGGGCGCTTCCATTGCGGCAATCTTGTCTTCGGAGTTCTTGATAGCGGCCACGAGGCGTGCGTCGAGTTCGCTGTTTACAGACTGTACATAGGCGTGGAGCGACTTGCTTTCGTTGCGACGACCTTCGATACCACCCATATAGGCGTTTTCGATACTGATCATGTTGTCGTGGAAGTCGATGATTGACTTATGGCTGTAGGGCGATTCGATGTAGTTGACATCCTCACCGGTGTGGGGTTTGCCGATTTTCTGAGTACCCACTTCGTCGGCGATGTCGATGCAGCCGTCGATGATAGCCTGCATGGCGCTGGTCCATGTGCGGTAGGTCGAACCGGCTTTACCCGAGTTGAGCATATTTTCGCTGTAGCTTGTGCCCGAGTTGTTTACGGTGTAAGGCCATTCGAGTTCTTCGTCGACTTTGGCGAGGCGGTCGGCGCTTACGGCGTCTTCACCGGCCCATGAGAGCTGGAGCTGATATGTCTTGTTGCGGAGGTCGCCTGCTACAGCAATTGCGTAGATGAGTTCGTTGTCGGGAATGTCGGCGGCAGCTTTGGCATCACCGTTGGCGAAGATGATGTATTCGATGCCGTGGAAGCCGAGGAGTTCCGGGCCGAGGTGTGCGCCTGCCCAAGCGTCGCCGTCTTCAGCGGCAAGAGCTTCGATGTGGCTTGCATTGGCCATTTCGGCTACGAGGCCTGCACGGTCGAGAGGCCATGAATCGATATGCGGGTCGATGCCGAAGTCATTGGCCGGGCCGAAGAGGAATGCTTCGCTGCGTTCCCACCACTGGCGTGCTTCGAGAAATGTGGCGCAGGCCGTGCGTACGTTGGCGTCGGTCTTGTCTTCCTGAACGCGCTTGAGGTCTTCGACGAGTTGCTCGGCGTTGTCGGCGAGGTTTTTGTATGTGATGTTTACAGTGTTGTCGAGATACTGTTGTGCAACGGCCTCGAAAGTGGCATCTTTCTTCGAATCGTCGGGATTGTTGGGCTCGTTGTTGTCGCTGCACGATGCGAGCAGCAGGGTGGCTGCAAGTGCCGGGATAAGTTTCTTAATCATCGGTTTTTAATTGTGTTATGTTGTTTTATGTAATGATTGGCTCACAAATGCATTAGAGGAAGAAACCTGCGTATGCCACGCCGATCGAAATCGACGGTTCGTTGTTGTATTCCTTGTGGAGGAAGCGCTCCGAGAACTCGGCCTTGATGACGAGTTGTTTCAGCGGATAGTAGTTGACGCCGGCTGCGATGCGGTGACGTTCGGTCCATGTGTAGGTCGGCGCATTGGGCGTGGGCATATAGGCATCGTAGTATTCATAGCGGCCGAAGAGGTAGAGGCTGCTGCCTTCGGCGGCCTTGCCGGGGAAGAGGCGCAGCAGGTCGTAGCCCGCTTCAGTGCCGACAGTCCAAGCACCCTTGCCCACGTGTGTGCGCTTGTAGGGCGATGTGGCCGATTGTCCGCGGTTGTAGGCCGAGATGATGTCGGCGTCGGAGAGATGGCCGTAGTCGAAATTGCCGCGCCATATCCAGCCCGAATTGCGGTAGTCGAAGCCGAATGTGCCGATTACGACGGCTCCTTTCACATCCTTGTATTTGCCTTTGTCCGACATCAGGGTGTTGTTGAACGAATGTCCGTAGTAGCCGCTGACGCTTAATCGCAGGCCTTTCACGGAGTAGTTGTCGATACGTGCGGCTACGGCGTATTTGTTGGCCGGCGAGAACTCGTAGGCACTTGCCGCACCGCCGTTGATCCAGCGGTCCTTGGAGAAGTGGAGTGAGTTGAGACCTGCGAGGAACATAGCCTCATAGCGCCATGCTCCGGCACGTCCCCACAGTTCGATACCGGTCTGATGCCATGTGCAGGGCAAAATTTCATTCTCGCCTTCGGGACGATATACGGTGAAGAACTCGGTAGGCAAGTGGTGAGCATTGGTCTCGCCGACGGGAACTACCATGTGGCCGGCGCGAATGTTGAGTTGCGGACGGAATGTTTTCTGAATCCAGAATTGTTCGAGGGCGACTTCGCCGCCGCGCTCGATTTCCTGTTCATATTCGCCCGATTCTTCATTTTCGATTTCAAAGGCGCTTTCAACGCCGCCGTGTTCGAATTCGATTTCCGAACCCATCGACCATCCGCGACCGAAGTCATAGCCGAGCATTATCACAACGTGCGGCAGGTCGAAACGACCGTGTCCCGGAGCATCCTTGTAGTCGGCTGCGTGGCTATATCGGTTGATGTTGTCGCTATAAAAATTGCGGCTGTATACGGCCTCGCCATAGCCGCCGAAACTCAATCGCGACAAGGCTGTGCGTTTTGGAGCGGCAGTCGTTGCCGTGCTGTCCTGTGCGTTGTCGGCCGCCGACATCAGAGGCATTGTGAGTGCCAAGCTGCAGGCCGCAAGTGTCATTCTGAGTGCTGTATTACGCATATCGTCTTTTTTTGGGTGCAAAATTACGGCCATCCGACGGGTAGGGCAATACTTAAAATTAGTGAAAAAAGGCGAGCCCATATCCCTTTATTTGGGGTATGGGCTCGCCTTACGGATTATGTGATTCCCTTACGGAAGCAATACTTTTCGGGTAGTCGTGCCGCGGCGTTCGATGTATAATCCCGACGCGGGATTGGCTACTTCGGTGCCTTGCAGGTTGTAATACACCGCTTCTGTATCCGGCTCATCGACAGTGATGTCTGCGACGCCCGAACCTGCTTTGTGGGTAAGTTCGTCGATGCAGAATGCACCTTTCTGGGTGATGAGGCTATGCACCTGGTCGAGTTTGAAACCGCTCAGCAGGTAGGTGAATGACGGATCGAGTTCGCTCAGCGATACCGTGGCATGACGCCACCCCATAAAATTGAGGGTCTCGACAGGCAGCCACTTGATGTCGGTGCCGGTGGTGACGCCGATATAGAGGTCGTGGTTGTTGAAGTCACCGTAGACATACATACCGAGTTCGTCGTCGGAATTGAGTACTACCGGAGCACCGGTGTAGTCCCATTCGATAGAGCCTTCGCGGCTGTCGGCAAATGTGTAGCCGAAGCGAGCCGAGGCGCGACCGCCGAACTTATATGTGTTGGTCTTGGTGCATGTTGGTGTGGCAGCTGCCACGCCTGCCGAATGTTCGGCGTTGTAGGCAAACGGCGCTTCGGTTTCGAAGTCGTTGATGATTGCCGCATCGCCGTTGTCGGCCGTCACGTCGACGGCTTTGAACGAGAAAGTCACGTCGTGGTCCATCGGCAGCTGTTCACGGTCGCGGAGTTCGGCCGGGAGCACTACATTGTAGGTCTCTCCCACTGTGAGGTTCGAACTCAGGGTGAAGATGGCATTGCCGTAGCCGTTGGACAGCTGGTTGAACTTGCAGTTGCGCTTCGATACACCGAGTTTGTTGCCCTTGGAGTCGGTGATTGAAACAAGGTCGTAGATGCCCGAGATGTCCACTTGGTTGTCAAATCGGAATTCAACCATCGGGTTGGCATAGTGCACTTCGCCGTCGGGAGCGGGGAACTGGTCGATGAGTTCGAGGCGGCTGCGGCCGGTGGTTGTGAACGTGAATGTCAGCGGCGCCGTCAGCCCGGGCTGTGAATAACGGCGGTCGGGATGAGATGCTGATGCGTCGACAGTGACGTTGTATGTCACATTAGGCTCGAACGACTTGGTCGGTGTCCACGAGGCGTGGTGATTGTTGTTGGAGAATGTGAAATATCCGTCGACGGCCGGTTCGATTTTCAGAGCGTTGGTGAACGACTCTTCGTCGACGTCGGTGTTGAAGTCGAATTCGAGTGTTGTGGCGCACGACACTGTTTCGCCTTCCGATGCCTGCGGCGTGTAGCTGACGATTTCGAGCGGGAACTCGCGTCGCATCGACAGCGGCAGGTCGTTGTAGGTGACTTCGTCGGCAACGACTTTCACAGCCTTCTCTTCGGTATAATACTTGTCGTGGGTGGTGCGGAGAGTGTAGTCGCCGGGTGCGACGTTGCGGAATACGAACACGCCGTTGTACATATTGTCGGTGGTGCGGCGCTGAACCACATTACCCTGAGCGTCAAGCAGTTCGACGAGGCAGCCGTTGATCGGTGCATACTTGTCGCGGCCGAAGAAGTGGAATGTGACGGGCATATCCATTTCGCGCAGGTTGTGGTCGTCGTAGACTATGCCGGCCACGTTGCCCGTGACGAAGCGGTCTTCGGTGTTGAAGTACTTCATTATGGCATGAACGAAGTGCCATGCTTCGAGCCACCAGTAGTCATCATTCATCAGACGATAGGCTTCGGGGCGGTGTTCGTGCATACCGCCTTCGCTGAGCAGGCCCACTACGTAGAGCGAGCGTAGCACGCCGAGGCCGCCTTGCCACATATTGTCGTAGAAGGTGAGGTCGCCGGCCACCTGAAGCGGGTTGGTCCACACCGGCAGTTGGTTGGAATAAAGTTCTTCGCCGAGGATGTTGCTCAGAGTGATGTTCTCGGGATAGCGTGGCGTGCCGATTGTTTGCTCACGGTAGAGCATCAGGGGGTAGTTGACATTCTCGCCGGCGTTGGAGTGAATCGAGAAGAAGAGGTCGACGCCAAGCTGGTTGGCCTCTGCCGAGATGCCCGAGAGCGAGCGGTCGTCGGCCTGGGTGTTCTTGACGCGCGAGATGTATGGCGTGGCGCCGAGCGAATCGAGAATGTGATACATGTGCAGACCCTTATAGAGGTTGCTCTTCGATTCCCAATAGCCGGCCGTATCGTTCTGCTCGAACGGGTAGAGGTGTATTGGACGGTCGTCGCCGGTGTATCCGCCGTGACCGGGATTTATATAGATTTTGAGGTCGCTCATGCGCTTGGCCTCGATGTTGAACGCGCCTATCGTGACGAGCGCGAGCAGCAGCAACAGGTATTTCTTCATGGGGTGTGTCATTTGTTAAGGTTAAGCATATACATATTGCCGTTGAGATCGGAGAATACCACGAGACCCGATGCCGATGCTGTGGCTTCGCCTACGAGCATATTATCGTCGGTGAGAGTGGTGACAGCGCCGGTGTTGACATCCACGGCTACGAGGTGCGAGTCGAGGATCACATAGCCGTCGTCGTGCGACACAACGGCAATCAGTGTAGACTCACCGGCCCACGAAGCGAAATCGCCCTTGTCGAGCACACGGCGTGCTTCGGTGCCGTCGACATTGCTCACGTACACGCCCGAGAAAGGCTCGGTGAATGCCAGACGCGAGGCGTCGGGCGACAGCGAGGCCCAAAGGTATGAGTGCGCGTCGGGCAGAGGCGACAGTGAAGCCGACTTGCCGTTGACGGTGACATCGATTGTGCGATAGTCGGCAAATGCGTAGGTCGATGCGCCGCCGAGCGAAGCGAGGTTGGCGCGGTCGCGCGACGGTGCCGCGAGCTGACGTCCTGCACCGTTGTTGAAATCGAAGCTGCGGATGTCGCGATACATAAGTCCGTCGACTACCGAGGCCGTGCGGTAGAATACTTTGCTGCCGTCGCAGGAGAATACTGGATTGAAGCCTGCCGAAGCGCCTTCGTCAATGACTGTGACGTCGCCCGATGTGAGGTTGAGCGCTTTGAGACCGTTATGGTCTACCGACGAGTAGAGCAGGGTGGTGCCGTCGGGCGACAGCACGGGGTGGTGTGCACCGGCTTCGAGCGCAAGTGGCTGCGGCGTCGACGCCGCAGCCACCAATGCTCCGACAGCCAAGGCACTTGCCATAAGTTGTCGTAAATTCATTTTGTATGGGTTAGGTTTGGATTACTTCACAATGAGGATGCCCGACTTGCGGCCGGTCGATGTCATGGCGCTTACCACGTAAGTGCCTGCTGCGAGCGGTGCTTCAACGATAGCGCTGTCGCTGCCGTCGCATACCTTGGTCGATACGAGGCTGCCCGAGATGCTGAATACTGCAACTTCGCTGATGCTGTTGGCTTTCAGTGTGACGCTTTCGCCTGCCATGGCGGGGTTGGGCATTACTGCGAGGCGACGGTCGGCAGAGCCGTTGAGGTCGTCGATACGAACGTCGTCGATTGCATCGTAGTGAGCGTATTCACCGTGTACACCGCCCCATGTCAGAGTGCGTGCACCCTTGTTGGATGCGCTTTGGGCGAATGCAAGGCGGACGCGCTTGAAGGTGATGGGGAAGATTGCTATGTCGTTGAGGTCGAGGTTCTCGGCGAGGTTGAAAGCGACGTGCTGGTCGACGCCGGCAGTAAAGTCGTTTTCAATCTTGATGGGAGTTTCACGAGTATCGTTTGCAGCCTTGACTGTGAGGGTCACGGTCTTGATGGCGAGTTCCGAATTAAATTCGCAATATACTTCGTCGGGGAGAGAATAGAAATCGGTGGCAACCGAGTATTCGAGGTAGGGTGTGCGAGGCGAGCCGTAGGTGAAAGTGGTTGCGCCTTCTTCGTCCATTTTGGCATTAGTGATGCCCGAAGAAGCCTTGACGGCCCAGTCGGTCATAGCGCAGATGGGGAGGGTGGGGGCGTCGGCGATTTCAACGGTTACTTCGCCTTCGTCGGTAAATTCACCGATGGTGCCTGTGATCTTGGTGGTGCCGTTCTTGATGCCGCGGAGCACACCGTTTTCATCGATGCTTGCCACTGTGGGATCTTCAACGGTCCACGCGATGTGGGCGGGATCGTAGGTGTAGGTCTTGCCGGCTGTCGAGGCGTTTACTTCAACGGGATATTCGCGGTTGGCGTCAATAAGAATCGCTTTGCTGCGGAGTTGTACCTGAGCGCCGACGATGTTCATTTCCTTCGATACTGTGACGTCGCCGCACGATGCCGTGAGCATGCCGGTGCATGCCGTGCCGGCTGCGGTGAATACGTTGCCTTCGCACGAGCCGAGCGATGGATCACACGAGAATGTCACGTCCTTGTAGTCGTAGTCGATGACTGCGCCGTACTTGTTGTAGGCAATCACGGCAGGTGATGAGCTGGCGTAGATGGGTTGTACGAGGTCGTGATCGTAGAATTCGAGGCGAGCCACGGTGTTGTCATCTTCGGGAGCGATTGAATATACCATCCAGCCGTTGGCAACGGCGCGGGGAGTACCTTCGGTGGTTTTGTTGATAATCTGATCGTTGATCATCATTTCGGCCGAACCGCCGGCATCGAAGTTGGCCATATTCCAGCAGCCGAGGTGGCGTGCGATTTCACACATAACAGCTGAAGAACAGCCCTTTGATGAGCCGTAGACGGGGTCGGTCGACTTGTCGATAACGACGATGAAGAGTTTCTTGCCATCCTGCGAGCAACCGTAGCCGCAGCGCGAGTAAACCTGCGAGTTGTAGCCTTCGTTGTCATTGTGGGCTGTAAGTTCGCCGTAGCGCATAACCAAGGCGTTGCCGCCGATGGCCTGCTCGATAGCGGGTGATGTTTCGTTTTCGGCGCCGGGGTTGAATGTCCATGTGTATTTCATGTTCACCTTGTCGCCGACTTCGAGTTTGGCAAGAAGTGCGCGGTTGTCGCCGCGACCTACGAGGGCGAGGTCATGGTTGCCGAGCGTGCCGCGGCCTGCGTCGAGACGTACTTCCTTAACGACGAATGTCATGTCGCTGCCGCTGACCCAACTTTGACCTTCGTCGAAGTCGAGGATTACTTCGGTAGCGTCGTTCTGAGCGTCGATTTTATATTTGCCGCCTTCCGATGTGATGGGCATGAATTGGTTGGATGCGCCGAAGTGCGAGTTGTACATACCGATTTCGTCGTCCCAAATGCCCTTGTTGCACTGGTGAACTTCGGCTGCGTCGAACTTGTCGCTCCACACCTTGATCGATGCTTTGCAATAGTCGATTGTGAGCAACTTGTCGTAGCTGCAACTTACGATACCGGTACGCATTGTGCCGCCGTCCCACTGGTCACGGTGCTGGTTCGATTCGGTAATCATCTTGCCGTTGCGCAGCGACACGTTGCGGGTGATGCCTGTCCAAATTTGGTCTTCGGGCTGAGTGTTCACAATCCAGAAGTTGCCGTTGGCTGCGGCGAGGGCGCGGTGACCTTCGTACGACTGGCGCTGAGCGGCTGCAACGAGGCTTTCTGTGCCGCGAGCCGATTCCTTGGCAACCGTTGTTTCGATGCGGTTGTAGGGATTGTTCATGTCGACAATCGTCACGTTGACGTTGAGAGGATAGTCGGGGAGGCGGAGACGTGTGTATGTGACACCCGGACCGATTTCGCGTTCGATAAGACGCTGAAGTTCATAGTCCTTTCCACCGATTGATACTGTCTCTGCAAATGCTTGTGAACCAAGCAGCAACAGTGACGACGCAAGGAGTAAAGATTTTTTCATGTAGTTAGGTTGGTTTTATTTAGGATTTATAGTTGTTTTGTTTCTGTCTTCCGACAAACAAAGGTAGTAAAAAGTGAGATATAATTAATTAAAATTCGAGAAAAATTTTATTAATTTGTTGAAATACAAAGAGCGCGTCACCGATTGCAGCGGTGATGCGCTCTTTATGACAGGTTATGGCTGTTGTTGTACGGGCGGATGTTGCAAAATTAACGTAATGCCGGCGAATGTAGGGGCGAGCCTTCGGCCCGCCCGCCGTCGTTCAGTGCGCAATCGATTATAACACAGTGTGTTGTGCATTAAGGGCATGCGAAACGCATGCCGCTACACCCGGCATATTATGTCAATATTTAAGACCGCCGGCATTTTGCGACACCCTCTTTCAACGTATTGTAGTTACTTCACAAGTGAACGGCCTTTCTCGATTGCCTGCTCGTTGAGCGGAATGAGATGGTGGTGACGTTCGGGAAGTGTCTTCTTCAAGCCCTTGATGACCGCTTCGGTGTCGACGATGGGGCGCAGTTGCAGCAGCGCACCGAGCAGAATCATATTGTAGGTCTTGGAGTTCTGAAGTTCAATACTTGCTTGCATAGCATCGACCGGCACGACGGTGATGTCGGTGCGGGTGGGCAAGTGATGGATGCCCGAGGGGTCGTAGATGAGCGTGCCGCCCGGTTTTACCTTGCTTTCGAACTTGTCAAGGCTCTGCTGATTGAGGATTACGGCCGTGTCGTAGGTGTCGAGCACCGGTGATGAGATTGCCTTGTCGCTCAGGATTACGGTGACGTTGGCCGTACCGCCGCGCTGTTCGGGACCGTAGGCCGGCATCCATGTCACTTCGAGGTTATCCATAAGGCCGGCATAGGCCAAAATCTTGCCCATCGACAGAACGCCTTGTCCGCCAAATCCGGCTATGATGATTTCTTCTTTCATGTCTTATACATTTTTAAGGTCGCCCAGAGGGTAACGTTCAAACATGTGCTCGGCCATCCATTCGTTGGCCTTCGCAGGTGACATTTTCCAACCCGAGTTGCAGGTTGATACGATTTCAACGACAGATGTGCCGCGGCCGGCGAGAGCGTTTTCAAACGCTTTCTTGATCGCGGCCTTGGCCTTGCGTACGGCTGCGGGTGTGTGTACGGCCTGACGAGTGCAGTAGCATGTGCCGTCGAGCGGAGCGAGCAGTTCGGTGATGCGCAGCGGGTAGCCATTGAGGTCGGCGCGGCGTCCGTAGGGCGTGGTGGCGGTCTTCATACCGAGCAGTGTGGTCGGAGCCATTTGGCCGCCTGTCATACCGTAGATACCGTTGTTGATGAAGATGATAGCGATGTTCTCGCCGCGGTTGGCTGCGTGGATTGTTTCGGCGGTGCCGATTGCCGACAGGTCGCCGTCGCCCTGGTAGGTGAATACCAATCTACCTTTGTTGAGGCGGCTCAGACCGGTTGCCACTGCGGGAGCACGACCGTGGGCGGCTTCCACCCAGTCGACATCAATATAGTTGTAGGCAAATACCGCACAGCCTACGGGAGCAACGCCGATGGCGGTGTCTTCGAGGCCCATCTCGTCGAGCAACTCGGCGATGATGCGGTGAACTACGCCGTGCGAGCAGCCGGGGCAGTAGTGGGTGTTACGCTCGTCGAGCAGTCGCGGGCGTGCGTAAACTTTATTTTCGGGTTTGATGATTTCTTCAGGTTTCATGGCTCTCCTTATTTTAATTCAGGAAAATCGTTGGTGAGGGCTTCGAGCACTTCGCCGGGATTGGGTATCATACCGCCCATGCGGCCGAAGTGATAGACGGGCACGCGACCGCTGACGGCGAGTTGTACGTCTTCGATCATTTGGCCGGCATTGAGTTCCACTACGAGCATGCCTTTCACCTTGTCGGCAAGTGCAGAAATAGCCTTGGTCGGGAACGGCCACAGAGTTATAGGGCGCAACAGGCCGACCTTGATGCCGGCTTCGCGTGCGTCCTCAATGGCTTTGAGGCAAATACGGGCTACCGAGCCGAAAGCCACGATGAGGTATTCGGCATCTTCGGTGTAGTATTCCTGGAAGCGGACTTCTTTCTCGGTGATAGCCTTGTATGTGCGTTGGAATCGGAGGTTGTTCTGCTCCATTGATGGTGAATCGAGTTCGAGCGATGTCACCACGTTGCGGTGTCCGCGACCGTTCTTGCCGGTGACGGCCCAGGGGCATTGTTCGGCAATCTCGGCGTCGGTGCGGCGCGGACGGAACGGCGGCAACACCACCTTTTCCATCATTTGGCCTACAATGCCGTCGGCGAGAATCATCGCCGGATTGCGATATTTGAATGCGAGGTCGAAACCGAGGGCTACGAAGTCGGCCATTTCCTGGACAGTGGCCGGGGCGAGGACTATGAGGTGATAGTCGCCGTGGCCGCCGCCCTTGGTGGCTTGGAAATAGTCGGCCTGCGAGGGCTGGATGGTGCCGAGGCCCGGGCCGCCGCGCATCACGTTGACAATGAGTGCGGGAAGCTCGGACGCGGCGATGTAGCTGATGCCTTCCTGCTTGAGGCTGACGCCCGGCGACGACGATGATGTCATCACGGCCTTGCCCGAAGAGGCGCCGCCATATACCATATTGATTGCAGCGAGTTCACTCTCGGCCTGCAACACTACCATACCGGTGGTTTCCCACGGCATTTCTTCTTCAAGGGTTTCCAACACCTCCGACTGTGGAGTGATGGGATAGCCGAAATAGCCGTCGACACCGTAGCGGATAGCGGCGTGGGCTATGGCTTCGTTCCCTTTCATCAGTTTTACTTCTTCTTCCATATCGTGGCGGGGTATTAATTGTTTTTGAGTACAACGCGATATACTTCGATGCACGCATCGGGGCAGACGGTGGCGCATGATGCGCAGCCGATGCATGCCTCCGCATTTGCGGCATAGGCAAAGTGATATCCGCGGTCATTCACTTCCTTGGGTTGGAGCGACAGCACATCGGTGGGGCAGGCAACCACGCATAGGTTGCATCCCTTGCAGCGTGCCGTGTCGACTGTGACTGCTCCTGCTACTTTAGCCATGTGATTAGGTTTTAGCGTTATTAGGTTTTTCCTTGGTTACGGCTTGCGCCGATAGTTTCGTTTGCAAATATAAATGTTATTCCGTGAAATACAAAAAAAATCGTCGTTTCCGTCGATTTTTATTCCGATACGGCAAAACCGGACAATGTAGCTCGAAAAAAACAATGCTCTCGCACCCTAACCAGCCCGTATGGACATGCCTTTGGCATGTCGGCAATGCAAATTGTTAATGTTTAAATGGTTATCTCAGATAAATAACTGTAATTAATCTCCGACTCGTCCTCGCTATGAAAAATATTTTCAAAAAAATGACGCAAATACTTGCACAGTTCAAAAAACAGTCGTAACTTTGCACCGCAAACGACGAAAGACGTTAAGCGAATGACTCCGTAGCTCAGTTGGTAGAGCAGCTGACTCTTAATCAGCGGGTCGAGAGTTCGAGCCTCTCCGGGGTCACAACAAAGTCAAGCCTCCGAAATCTGTATGATTTCGAAGGCTTTTCTTTTTTTGTATTCCAAAGATGCTGCTTACAAGGGTGCACTTGACGTCACTCTTTGTCGTATACATTCAGTAGTCCGATGCGGCCAAGGATGCGGTAAAGGTGGTGAGGAATCGCAGCGCGTAGTTTCTTGGTCAGCGGCCAATCGTGGCTCCAATTGCTGCGCTCTTCGATGTTGCTCTTATAGGAGTGATTGAAATTAACACCGTTTTCAAATACCGCCAACACTTCCACTCCGTGCTTTATAAACCAATCCCAATCGTCGGCCACGTAGTGCGGTCGGCCGAGATTGACAAGTCGTCGTGCCGCTGCACGATTGATGAAATAGCAGTAAGCATAATATCCGCGAATAGGGCGTGCTACATCTACTTCATCGGCCACGCGATGCTTTCGCGTGTAATAGAAATGTCCCGGGAAAGCGACTATGCGCGGCGCATCGAATGCCAGATAGTCTGCGGCGAAGTCGATATATCGCTGAAAGTCGCAATCGATCAATACGTCATCTTCGAGAATGAGTGCGACGTTGTCGCTGCCGTCGGCAATCTGTCGCCACAGCCGATAGTGCGACAGCGCACAACCTACTTCGCCCGGTGTGGGCATGCCGACGTTGTGGCGAGCGAAGCCTGTGTAATCAAAGGCTTCACGACGCTCTGCGTCGGTCATTGCACGGCCGTCAGTCGCTGCGAATATTACTACATCGCATAGCGGTGTTGACCCCAAGCGCTGTCGCAATTCCTCGCGGCGACGAATGTCGCTCGCAAGATTTATTGCGTAGGTCTTGATTGAAATCCGAGGCCGCTCGCCACAGCCATGCGTCTCATACAGCTTCCATCCAAATCGCGGCAGCAATGACTCGCATAAATGATTGAACCGCTGGATTAATGAGCTTCTGAATAGACCGTCGCTGTAAGGCAGGCTGCGACAAGGTATGCCGGTTTGTATTGCATTGTCAACGCCTATCGAATTGTCGAACAATGACTGGACATCTATGCCGACGCTTTTGTGATAATCCCAGTCATCCGAAACATAATGAGGCCTGCCAAGGCTAATCAATGCCGCTGCGGCAGGCTTATTGATGAAATAACAATAAGCGCCATATCCGTGTAGCGGATGTGCGATAAAGATGCCCTCGGCGGCCTGTTCCTTTTTGCGATAGTAGAAGTGCCCCATAAAAGAGGCTGCACGCGGGGCGTTGCAATTTCCGAGATGGCTTGCAGACCAATTCGTGTACTTTTCGAAATCACAATTTATTACAATGTCGTCTTCGAGAACAAGGACTACATCGTCGTTGCCGTCGGCGATGCGTTGCCACACTTTGTGGTGCGACAGTGCGCAGCCTACTTCGCCCGGCGTCGGCGTGCAGCGCTTGCGACGCGCGAACCGTTCGTAATCAAAGGCTTCGCGCCGCTCGGCTTCGGACATGGCGCGACCGTCGACGGCTTCGATAAATTCCACATCGAGCATCGGTGCGGCCGCCAACCGCTGCTCGCACAGGCGTCGCCGTTCCACATCGCGTCGAAGATTTATGACGTAGGTTTTCATTTCAGATGCAGCAGACGTTTGGCAATTAGTTTGGGGCCGGGGACAATGAGGGTCAGTGTGACGATAAGTACGGCGGCGAACAGGATCAGTTCGACGCCGCCTTTCAGGAAGCGCGGCAATAGCTCGGTTGAATTGTCCATAATCGCGCTGCAATCAAACAAGTAGCAAGCACCTGCGGCCAATGCCAGTGCGAAGACGTGGCGACCGAACAATGCGACGTAGTGCCACAGCGACATCTTGAACCCGTGGCGGTACAGGTAGTACGGCTTCCAGCACACGACCACAAGGATGAGCGATATGTTTACGCCGAGCAGCACGCCGTTGAGCCCCCAGACTGCGCCCAAGGCCAATGAGCATCCGAGATTGAGAATTGTTTCCACGACCGGAGCGCCGACGTCGCCAAACAGGCCGTAGCCGTTCTTGAACAGTTCCACACCGTTGCGCGTGAGTTGGATGAACATATTGAGGATAATCAGAAACAGCGGCACCGCACTGAAAACATACTGCTCGCCAATCCACATGGTGACAAACGGAGCCGACAGCGTCCACATACCCCAGCCGGCTATCGAGCCGACGATGAAATGCAGCGAATAGATCTCATGGAATACACTCAGTATACGTTCGCGTTCGCCTGTCGCTATCAGGCTGCCGATGCCGGCGCCAAGCCCCGAGTAGGCACAGCCGGCAAGCATTGTTATGCCGGTAACAATAGTCATATAGTTGCCGTAGAAAGCGACCATTGTCATCGACACGAATGCATAGATGATAAGCGGCGATGTCTGCTTCAAGACAAACTCGCTGATGCGGTGAATGAACAGTTGCTTGGTCTTGGTTACCACGTCGGGAAACTTTGCAATGAGTTGCTTCCCCGTCAGAAGCGGCTTGCGCAGGAACGGATAATAATGCCGCAGCACAAGGCTGATGATCATCGTTCCCACGCACGAGAATATGGCTTCGACGCACACCCACCACACAAACGGATTCGAGAAGTGTGATACGCCCCACATCTGCACCAACGCCTTGATGATTATCATCGTCTGATACGAGAATGTGATGCGATATTGCCGTTGGTCGGCACCGACAACAATCTGGCGGTAGTTGAAGAAGTAAGACAGCAGCGACGAGAACAGCATCACCCCGAACGAAGCATATGCGTACCACAGCGGCAGTTCCATTTTTGAGAATATCCACGGGAACGCACATCCGAGTACCACCGCGCCTGCTATGAGCACCATGGCCACGCGCTTGTAGATGTAGCCCTGAAGAGCGACTATCTCGTTGACACGGTCGTAGTCGCGCTCATACATAGGCTTGTATAGCGTGAAACTGATGGCCGTGCCCACACCGAGTTCGGCCAGATTGAGAAAACTCAGCAGGTTGCCGGCCGTGGTGTTGAGGCCGAGAACTTCTGTTCCGAGATAATTCAGGAATATACCTCGCGAGAAGAAACTGACGAACAATGAGATCATCGAATATGTGAGAGATACCCACATATTCACAAAACTTTTTCCGGTGCGAGACGATGTATTGAACAAGTGCATATACTGTGTCTTGGTTATAGCGACTGCAAAGTTAGTGTAATTTTGGCGATTGGGAAAGATTTCGTACCTTTGCGCGAATATTATATCACAAAAAAATCACAGCGTGGAAACAAAATACATCTTTGTCACCGGCGGCGTTGTGTCCTCACTCGGCAAGGGCATTATATCGTCATCGCTGGCATGTCTGCTCAAGGCTCGCGGGTTCAGAGTAACAATCCAAAAGTTCGATCCCTATATCAACATCGACCCCGGCACTCTCAACCCCTATGAGCACGGTGAATGCTACGTGACCGTCGACGGTCACGAAGCCGACCTGGACCTCGGTCACTACGAACGATTCACCGACATACAGACCACACGTGCCAACAACGTCACCACCGGACGCATCTATCAGAGCGTCATCGACAAAGAACGTCGCGGCGACTACCTGGGCAAGACCGTGCAAATCGTGCCCCACATCACCGACGAAATCAAGCGTGCCGTGAAGTCGCTCGGCAAGACCGGCAACTTCGACTTCATTATCACTGAAATAGGTGGCGTGGTAGGCGACATCGAATCGCTGCCTTTTCTCGAAGCCGTGCGTCAATTGCGCTGGGAACTCGGCGACAACAGCCTTTGCATCCACCTCACATACGTACCCTACATCGCTGCGGCAAAGGAACTCAAGACCAAGCCTACACAGCACTCGGTGAAGAAACTTCAGGAACTCGGCATACAACCCGACGTGCTTGTGCTTCGTACCGAACGCGACATCACAGCCGAAGTGCGCCGCAAGATTGCTTTGTTCTGCAATGTCGCACCTGATGCAGTAGTACAATCGATCGACGTCGACACCATCTACCGCGTGCCTCTGAAGATGCACGAACAGCACCTCGATGAAATCGTACTGCGCAAGACACATACACCTACCGACAGCGAACCGCACATGGAGCCGTGGATGAACTTCCTCCACAAGATGGATCAGGCTTCCGAAACCGTGACCATCGGCCTCGTGGGCAAGTATGTGGAACTTCAGGATGCGTATAAGTCGATCAATGAATCGTTGCTGCAGGCAGCCACATACAACGATCACAAGCTCAACCTCATCTTCATCCACTCGGAGAAGGTCAACGAGGAAAATGTCGAAGAGCGTCTTTCGGGTCTCGACGGCGTCATCATTGCTCCCGGCTTCGGCCAGCGCGGCATCGAAGGTAAGTTCGTTGCCCTGAAATATTGCCGTGAGCACGACATCCCCACATTCGGCATCTGCCTCGGTATGCAATGTATGGTCATCGAGTTCGCCCGCAACGTCCTTGGCCTGCCCGAAGCAAACTCAACAGAGATGAATCCGTCGACGCCCGACAACGTCATCGACCTGATGGAAGAACAGAAGAGCATTTCCAATATGGGCGGCACTATGCGCCTCGGCGCTTACGAGTGCGTGCTCGCACCCGGCAGCCGCGCCGCCGAAGCCTACGGCAGCCAACATGTCAAGGAACGCCACCGTCACCGCTTCGAGTTCAACAATGCTTATCGCGAGCGCTTCGAGAAAGCCGGTATGGCCTGTGTTGGCGAGAATCCCGAAACGCACCTTGTGGAAGTTGTCGAGATGCCCGACCACCGTTGGTTTGTCGGCACACAGTACCACCCCGAGTACTCTTCGACCGTGCTGTCGCCCAATCCGCTGTTCCTCTCGTTTGTACACGCTGCAATCGAATACAACCACGAACGTAACAAGAAGTAATATATGGATAAAAACACCCTGTACGGACTTGTGTGCATGGCAGCCATATTCTTTGGCTTCATGTATTGCAACCGTCCCGCACAACAACCAGCCGGCGCAGAAACCGCACAGACCGCAACCGCTGCAGAAGAAAATGTTGCAACTGCCGATTCGCTTTCGCAGCAGCATGCTGTGGCATTGGCCGAAGCTGTTGCCCGTCTCGGCGAAGCCGACAATACCGGCGCATCATTTAAAACCGAAACATTCGACCTCCGTTCCGATTCGACCCACGTAAGCGGCTCGGTCACAATCGACGGCTCACATGTCGATATTGCACGTCTGTACACAACCGGCGACAGCACTCTGTCACAGGAAGTGCGCTCGCAGGCCATCGCTGAAGTGACGGCACTTATCGCCCGTTCGCAGAAGTACAAAGGCTTGGCTCGCCACCTCTCGGGCGTGAATACCGCTACTGTACTCGAAGACAGTGTGCTGCGCGTCACCATCGATTCGCGCGGCGCTATGATTTCGAGCGTTGTTCTCAAGAAATATGATACCGAAGTCGACGGTGACGCACATCCCATCGAACTCTTCCAAGGCGATAACGACGGCTACGGATTCACGTTCACCACAGCCGATCAGCGCTTCAACACTCGCGAATTTAACTTCACTCCCGTTGTCGAAAGCGACACCACAGTGTTGATGAACCTCGACCTCGGCGAAGGCGCTTCGTGGGGCATTCGCTACACACTGCATCCCGACAATTACATCGTCAGCATGGAAGTGGTGCAAAAGGATGCTTCGGCTCTGCTGCCGCAGTCGACATCGTCGATCGACTTCGACTGGCATCAGACAATGGCTCGCAATGAAAAGGGCCGCAGTTTCGAGGAACGCAACTCCGGCATTATGTACAAATACGTAGGTGAAGGCCCTGACGAACTTTCCGCTCATAAGGATGACGACAAGACTCTCTCGGGCCGCGTGAAGTGGATTGCGTTCAAGAATCAGTTCTTCTCGTCGGCAATCATTGCCCGCGATTCGTTCACATCCGCATCGCTTGAAAGCCGCTTGAACAAGACTGACCGCTACCTCAAAGACCTCGATGCAAAGGCTTCGCTGCCCTTCACCACCGCCGACGGCGTGGCTGCGTCATTCGACTTCTACTTCGGCCCCAACGACTATCCGTTGTTGTCCGACATCGAAGACAAGATCGCAAGTGCCGATGGCGAAAACCTCGACCTCATACGTCTTGTGCCGATGGGCTGGGGACTTTTCCGCTGGATCAACAAGTGGATTACGATTCCCGTGTTTGAGCTGCTCAACTCGTTCGTGTCGAACTACGGCATCATCATCCTCATCATGACCATCCTCATCAAGTTGGTTCTGTTCCCTCTGACCTATAAGAGCCTCAAGTCGCAGGCTCGTATGCGCCTGCTGCAACCTGAGATCAAGGCCATCAACGACAAGTATCCCGGTCAGGAGAACGCTATGAAGCGTCAGCAAGAAACGATGTCACTCTACAGCCGCACCGGTTCAAGTCCGTTCTCGGGCTGTCTGCCGATGTTGCTGTCGATGCCGTTCCTCATCGCCATGTTCTCGTTCTTCCCCTCGGCAATCGAATTGCGCGGTCAGTCGTTCCTGTGGGCACACGACCTTTCGGCGCCTGACTTCATCATCACGCTGCCGTTCTCGATTCCGTTCTACGGCAACGGCGTGAGCCTCTTCTGCTTGCTGATGACGATTGTCAACATCGTGTACATGCACATCAATATGCAGAACCAACCCGGCGGCTCATCTATGCCCGGTATGAAGCTGATGAGCTACTTTATGCCGGTGATGTTCCTGTTCATCTTCAACGACTACGCATCGGGTCTCACCTACTACTACCTGCTGTCGTTATTTATTACGATTGCACAGACCTGGGCCGTGCGCCATTTTATGGATGAAGACAAGGTGCGTGCCGAAATGCTCGCCAACGCCAAAAAGCCCCGCAAGAAATCAGGCTTTATGGCTCGTCTCGAAGAAGCTCAGCGCCAGCAACAGGCTATGATGCGTCAGCAGCAAGCCGGTCGCGGTAAGCGTCGCTAAGCATCCGACTTCCAAGCGAACATTATAAATATTTGACATACTCTATATTTGACAAAGGACAAAGACTTGCTTTGTCCTTTGTCATTAAAACCTGAATGACAGAATCATTTACATATAAATACAACCTTTAAAAATCTCTATGAAACAATTTGTCTTACCTCTCGCAGCGGCGTTGCTTGCCGGCTCGGCTCAAGCATTTGAAGCCGATCTCGACGGCACAACGTTCACCTTCGACACGGTGTACTGCCATGTCGTAGGCCCGGGCATCACGCAGAGTAAACTCGCCCTGTCGGCCGAAGGTCGAGCATTCAATGTCTACACATCTACGATGACGCGTTGCGCCGACGATGCAACATCAAAAGTCAATCCTGTCGTAATCATCGGCAACGATCAGTGTCAGTACGGCGAATCGGTATCGTCGATGGCCGCACGCCACAACGGCAAAAACGACGTGCAATTGCTCACCGGTATCAACGGCGACTTCTTCATAACGTCGGCATTCGCCATTCAGCACGAATGGGGTACGAATATTCTCGGCTATCCCAATATGTCATGCGTTATTGACGGTAAACTTGCAGCCCCCGACATCATCGATGTGGTCAGCCGCGAGAATGCGCTTATCGTCACCAACGATAACTGGTACATCGATGCCACCGACCTTACATATGGCCTGGCAAGTGCCGATGGTTCGCAGCGCCTCAATGCCTTTGCCGTGAACTATCCCCGCAAGGACGATCAGTTTATCATCTACAATTCATACATGGGCGAATCAACCGGCCAGACCGACAACGGTCGCGAGATGGTGCTTCGTATGGTCGAAGGTGAAGAATGGCATATCAACCAAGCTACGCGATTCGTTGCTGTCAGTGATTGGACACCCGGCGGCAATACCGCTATTCCCGAAGACGGCATCGTGCTGTCGGCCGGCAACGGCTTTAGCAACCCGTGGCTCGAAAGCCTCAAGAAAGGTGATGAAGTTCGCCTTGAAATCGGCTTGAGTCTGCCCGCTCACGGCGGCATCACTCCCGATGTACGATATGTGATTGGCGGTGATGTGCGAATCCTTAACCAAGGTGAAATCACGCGTGAAGCAATCCGTTGGATCAACAATCCCGCCACACGCTACCAGCGTTCGCTTGTCGGCTTCAATAAGGAGCGCGATATGATGATCTTCGCTGCCGTCGACGGTACGGGCCTTTCGTATTATGAATCGGCTGCAATGATGAAAGCTCTCGGCTGCTACGATGCGCTCGACCTTGACGGCGGCGGCTCTACGGCAATCTGGAGCGATGCGTTCGGTATCTACAATAAGCCTCGCGACGGTGCCGAACGTGCCATCGGCGACGCCTTGTTCTTCAGTCTTTCAGCTCCGGCCGACAAGACTGTTACCTCTATCCGCTTCGCCGATCACGTTGTGCGCTTGCCGCAGTACGGCACATACACTCCCGTGATTTACGGTTACAACCAATACGGTCAACTGGTCGATACCGATGTGCAAGGCTTCACTCTGAGTGCTCCCGAGGCACTCGGTACCACCGACGGTACGTCGCTCACTGCAAGCGGTTCGGGTATGCACGCGCTTACGGCATCGGTCGGTGATATGACAGCAACCGTTGCCGTAACGGTCGACGACTCATACGTGCCGAGCGCCGTTCACTCATCACTGCTTATCGACAATTATCATCCCGCTCCAATCAATCTTATCGCCACTTCAGGCGGCAACTCTCTGCCCATCGCCGCTTCGGCTTTCCAATGGTCGTCGGACAACGAAGCTGTTGCCACGGTCGATGAAAACGGCTATGTAAGCGGTCACGCCGATGGTTCGGCTGTCATCACGGCTGTCAACGGCGATGTTACCATCACTGTCGACGTGATGGTACAATGCCCCACAGCCGCCATAGTCAACCTCCTTCCCGACTTCGATAAATCGCAATGGACTGCGAGCGGCTCGAATGTCACTGTCAACTCAATCGCTGTTGCCGAGCAGCCGGCATTCGCTCTCGATTTCAAGATCAAGACGACACGTGCTCCGAAGATTACTCTCCGTCGCAAGATTACACTTTACAGTCGTCCCGATGCTATCCGCCTGGTGCTTAATCCCGGCGATGTTGCTGTAGGTTCGGTTACACTCGGTGTGGCGCCTAACGGAGCGAAGGCTATCAACGCCACTCGCGACAACATTGCGCTCAATACCGACAATGAACTTGTATTCGAAGCCGGCGACTTCGGCGACATCACCGATCCCGGTATCTTCCCTCTTACGTTCAATTCGATGGTAATCAACTTCGATGCTCCTGTCGGCGACTATACGCTCAACATCAGCAAGGCCGAAGTCCTTTATAATTCGTTCACCGAAGGTGTCACCGACGTGGCAATCGACGGCAATGGCGCATTGCAAGTCGTAGTGATTGGTAACACGGTGACAATCAACGGCATTGCCTCGGTTCTCGCGCTCTACGACCTTACCGGTCGCAAAGTAGCCGATGCGGTCAACGCTTCGTCAATCGAAGCTCCGGCCGTCGGCCTCTATATCCTCCGCGCCGACAACCGCTCCTGCAAAGTAATCGTCCGCTAACATACGTAGCGACACATAAAGCGCTCCATGCAGTTCCCTGTATGGGGCGCTTTTGTTATGTAGTAGATAACCGTTAATACAAAAAGCCTATAAGCCACAATGGAATTTTATTCCCATTACCCGATTCAATATTATCAGCGAGTACATAACTATTCGGCCTGTTTGCTATTTGTGAGAAGCCTTTCCCTTTGCCTCCGACTTCAAATAGATACTGTTTGTTCAACAAAAAGTCGCCTTCAGGCGCACTATACAATTTACCGGCCGAACTCAACATTGATGCCGCGAAACTTTCTCTTACAGTGCCAGACTTGTGAAATATACCAAGCGCCTGCATCACCGACGGGTTGTCAAACAAAATCTTGTCAGGTTTTACAACACTCTCTGGCATAGTGTCAGGAGTATTCAGCGAACGCAATATAGAACTGTCTGACAACAGGCTGAATAGCTTCATTAACTGATTGCGCGTGACGCCTACATCTTTGCTCAGCTTAGTCATATTGGGCGAGAATGGGACCTGCTCGGCGAGAACCACCAATAGTTTTTTTAATTTTTGCCTGGTTTCGAATTCTATGTCGGAGACTGAAGGAATATCAATGTCAATTACCGAAAGGACCAATCTTTCAACTCTCTGTGAATAGCTAATATCCGATGTGCCGAGAAAGAATGGATAGTACCCGTGTTTCAGGTAATTTTCAAATTCCAAAATCACACGCATTGACGATGATATGTCAGACGCGATTGGAATATGATTGGAAAGAATATTTTCCAATCGCAAAGCTTTATAATTTCCAACGTTTATAAAATTCAAATACTCTCGGAACGACAATCCTCGCAGTTCATATATTGCAACTCGACGTGACAAGTCTGCAATTTTACTATTAAGTTGCAGCAGAGATGATCCTGTAAACACAATGTTGAAATCAGGATAACTGTCATGAATATTTTTCAATTCTTGCTCCCAATTGGAGCGTGGATACAAATGTACTTCATCAAGGTACAAGTGTGTTCCACCATGTTTGTAGTGGTAATCGGCCAATTCCACGACAGTATGATCATTGAACCACAACTGGTCGAGAGATGCATATAATCCTGCAGTTCCGATTTCTTTGCATTTCTGAAGCATTAAGGTCGTTTTCCCGACGCCCCTTGCTCCTTTAAGCATAATAAGATTATCTCGCCAATCAATTATATCGTACAGATAACGATGATGGCTGTTTTCCACTTTATGCTTTAGCCTGTTCGATATTTCAAATATTCTTTCCATTGATTTTTTTGCAAAGGTAACTATTTTGCTTTTTATAAAGAACAAAAAATAATAAAAAGCGCTCTTTGCAAAGAACAATTTTCGGCAACAATCTTTCTTTTGAAAGAACGATTGTTGGGCGGACGGTTGAATGTGACAGCCGGCGATTTGATAATTGTCGCTGTGGCGGGCGGTGATTTTCAGCGATTTTGCGTAACTTTGTCATGAAATATGAAAGAGTTTATAAAAATACTGCGACGGTTCGTACCGCCATACAAAAAATATCTGCTGCTCAACATCTTATTCAACTTGTTGACGGCATTCCTCACACTGTTTTCCTTCGCACTGATTATCCCCATCCTTGAGATGTTGTTCAAAATCAAGGACGCAACATACGTTTATATGTCGCTCGACAGCGGTGCATCGCTCAAGGATGTGGTGGTCAACAATTTCTACTACTACACGCAGGAATCTATCGGTAGCCTCGGACCGTCGGTGACACTGGCACTGTTGGCAGCGGCATTAGTTGTAATGACGGCATTGAAAACCGGTACGGCCTATCTCAGCTCGTACTGCATCATACCGATGCGCTCGGGTATCGTGCGCGACATCCGCAATTTCCTCTACGACAAAATCACCGCACTGCCGATTTCGTTCTTCACCACAGAGCGTAAGGGCGACGTGATGGCTCGCATGAGCGGCGACGTGGCTGAAATCGAGAACTCGATTATGGCATCGCTCGATATGATGTTCAAAAATCCCGTGATGATTATCGTATGCCTCGCTATGATGATTATGGTATCGTGGCAATTGACAATCTTCGTCTTCATCCTCCTGCCGTTGGCCGGAATGGTGATGGGGCGCGTCGGCAAGCGCCTCAAGCGCCAGTCGCTCGAAGGTCAGAACCAATGGGGTACACTGATGTCCAACATCGAGGAGACACTCGGCGGTCTGCGCATTATCAAAGCGTTCAATGCCGAACGCAAGGTGAAGGAACGTTTTCACGCACAAAATCAAGTGTTCTACAACATTTCCAACCGCGTGGCACGCCGTCAGGCGCTCGCTCATCCTATGAGTGAGTTCCTTGGTACGGCAGCAATCGCGATAATTCTGTGGTTCGGCGGTAGCCTGATACTCTCGGGCAGCACATCGATGAGCGCGGCGTCGTTCATCTACTATATGGTAATCTTCTATTCAATTATCAACCCGGCCAAGGACCTGTCCAAGGCGATGTACTCCGTGCAGAAAGGCCTTGCTTCGATGGAGCGTATCGACAAGATACTAAATGCCCGCAATCCGATTGCCGACCCCGAAAAGCCTGCGGCTTGCCCCGCGCTCAAGCAGTCAATCGACTTCAACGGCGTCAACTTCAGTTACGGCGAGCGGCAAGTAATCTATGATGTCGACCTCCACATACCTGCCGGTGCTACCGTGGCACTTGTCGGCCAATCCGGCTCGGGCAAGACTACGCTTGCTGACCTGCTGCCGCGATTCTACGACGTGAACGGCGGTTCGATAACTATCGACGGTGTCGATATACGCAACGTTCGTGTGGCCGACCTTCGTTCGCTTATGGGCAACGTCAATCAGGAAGCAATTCTCTTTAACGACACGTTCTACAACAACATAACGTTCGGCGTTGAATCGGCCACGCGTGAACAAGTCGAAGCAGCGGCACGCATTGCCAATGCACACGACTTCATCATGGACACCGAGCACGGCTATGACACAACTATCGGCGACCGCGGTTGCCGCCTCTCCGGCGGTCAACGCCAACGCTTGTCGATAGCCCGTGCGATTCTAAAAAATCCGGCAATCCTCATCCTCGACGAAGCCACTTCGGCGCTCGACACCGAGAGTGAAGTACTTGTTCAACAGGCTCTCGACCGCTTGATGCGCGACCGCACAACTCTTGTCATCGCCCACCGACTGTCGACCATCCGCAATGCCTCGCTTATCTGTGTGATGCACGAAGGCCGCATAGTGGAGCGCGGGACGCACGAGCAACTTATGGCTCTCGGCGGCCACTATCGCCGTCTCGTAGAGATGCAAAGCCTCTGATAAATCGCCCTCTCACCTTATAAATAGAAATCACGATATGAAAGACCTCATCATAAGCCAAGAGACCACCGAGCGTGCAGTGCTCGTGGGGCTCATCAACGACCGTCAGGACGAAGCTCGCGTCAAGGAATACCTTGATGAACTTGCTTTCCTGGCCGACACAGCCGGTGCTGTTACCGTCAAGGTGTTTACCCAGCGCCTCGACTATGCCAACTCTCGTACCTTTGTAGGCAAAGGTAAACTTGAAGAAATAGCCGCATTCGTAGAGCAAAACGAAATCGGTATGGTCATCTTCGACGATGATCTCACCACCAAGCAAGTGTCGAACCTCGAGCGTGAACTCAAAGTGAAAATTCTCGATCGCACGAGCCTTATCCTCGACATTTTCGCTCGCCGTGCACAGACTGCGCACGCCAAAACACAGGTCGAACTTGCACAATACCAGTACCTGCTGCCGCGACTTACGCGTATGTGGACCCACCTCGAACGTCAGCGCGGCGGTATCGGTATGCGCGGCCCCGGTGAAACGCAGATTGAGACTGACCGTCGTATTATCCTCGACAAGATATCACGTCTGAAAGAAGAGCTCCGCTCAATCGACAAGCAAAAATCAATTCAGCGCAAGAATCGCGGCAAACTCACTCGAGTGGCTCTCGTGGGCTATACCAACGTAGGTAAATCTACGCTGATGAACCTCTTGAGCAAGAGCGATGTATTTGCCGAGAACAAACTGTTCGCGACACTCGATACCACGGTGCGTAAGGTCATCATCGACAACCTGCCGTTCCTGCTGAGCGACACCGTCGGCTTCATCCGCAAGTTGCCCACTCACCTTATCGAATCATTCAAGTCGACCCTCGACGAAGTGCGCGAAGCAGATATACTCGTTCACGTAGTTGACATATCTCATCCCAACTTCGAGGAGCAAATCGAAGTCGTCAATTCCACCTTGCGCGATGTATGCGGAGGTGTCGACAAGCCGACTATCCTGGTCTTCAACAAGATTGACGCATTTACCTACACGCCCAAGGATGCCGACGACCTCACTCCTGCCACCCGTGCCAACCTGTCGCTCGATGACCTCAAGGCCTCGTGGATGGCGCGGATGAACGACAACTGTGTGTTCATCTCGGCTCGCAATGCCACTAATATCGACGAACTTAAGCGTATGCTCTACGCTCACGCTCGCGAAGTGCATCTCACTCGCTTCCCCTACAACGACTTCCTCTTCCAGACCTACGACGAGCTTGGAGAACAGTCCGACAATTCAGAGCAATAATAATAGCGTATATAAACAACAAGCGCGGGTTTCCGGTGGAAACTCGCGCTGTTTGCGTTGTTATGATCGTTGTGATTATGCTTCGCCTACGGGCTTCACATTGATGAACTTACGACCATTGCGACCTTCGGTGAACACAACCACGCCGTCGATGAGGGCGTAGATGGTGTGGTCCTTACCCAAGCCTACATTGAGGCCGGGGTGGTGCTGTGTGCCACGCTGACGTTTGATGATGTTGCCGGCTTTTGCAAACTGGCCACCAAAAATCTTAACACCGAGTCGCTTGCTTTCTGATTCGCGGCCGTTCTTAGAACTACCAACACCTTTCTTATGTGCCATTTTCTGTGAATTTTTTTAAGGGTTAAGCGACTACGTCTTTAATAACAACTTTGGTGAAGTACTGGCGATGACCGTTTTTGCGACGATAGCCTTTGCGGCGTTTCTTCTTGAAAACGATTACCTTGTCACCTTTAACGAGAGGGGTAGCTACTTCGCATACCACCTTGGCGCCTTCTACGGTAGGAGCACCTACTTTCACTGCGCCGTCGGCGTCAACGAGGAGCACGCGGTCAAACTCTACTGTCTGGCCTTCTTTTACCTCTTCGCCGAGATAGTGAACATACAGGAAGCGGTCCTTTTCTGCCTTGAACTGCTGGCCCTGAATTTCTACAATAACGTACATTATAATGTATGATTATAAATTGTTAACCCGACGGGCGGCTCGTCTATTCATTGTTACGTGCGCTTGGTTGAGCCCGTTACGGAAAAATGCTCGGCAAAGTTACGACATTTTCGCCACTTGACCAAGCATTTTTAGTTTGGTGTTATATCTTGATAAATATTTAACATTATTTATCTGTCGCCCGGGTCGATTATGCGTCGGGTGATGTGATAGAAGTGCTTGCCGTAGCGTGTAAACGGCTGAATTACATATTGACATCCCGTGCTGTCGGAGAACATCATCACACCGACGCCCTCGCGGGCCGAGGCGTACGTGCGGGCTTCGGCGGGCAATGTCGAAGTTATACGGTCGCCGCAGCCGAGGACTGTGTCGCCGAGTGC
This sequence comes from uncultured Bacteroidales bacterium, assembly GCA_937995285.1. GTDB lineage: Bacteria > Bacteroidota > Bacteroidia > Bacteroidales > Muribaculaceae > CAG-873. The sequence goes on from CALKKU010000091.1 coordinate 58,381, forward strand.
GGAGTAGTCGAGTGTGGCTGCCTCTGTCGGCAGCACTGTCGGCCACAGTGATTTCGGCGAATAATAGTCGGCGAATGTTTGCAGCAGGTAGGCATCGTCGGCATCGGGGACACCGCGCAGGCGGTTGAGAGTCCACCATGGCTGGGCGTCGTCGGGTGTGGCGTCGAGAAATACGACTCCGTCGGGTGATGTTCGATAGAGGTCCTCAAATTGTTGCTGTTCCTTATAAATACTGTGTTGCAGCATCACCAGCCCGGCTTCGCGAGCAAGTAGCACAAGCGCTATGCCTGCTGCGGCGACGTAGTGCCAAGTGCGAGGCTTTGGCGATATGACTTGCGACAGCCACAGCGTTGCGGCCATAAGTGTATATGTCTCGGCCCACCAACCGCTGCGACCGACCACGCCGCTGACGGCGCAAAACGCAGTTGAGCCGACAGCGGCAATTATCCAAACGACTATTGGCGTGTGCGCGTCTGCGGCTAATGCCGCGCGTCCGCGACGTGTGCAAGCCATTGCGGCTATGCAGGCAATCAGTGCCAATCCGAGCGGCGCAGATTTGAGCAGCAGCGGCAGCAAGGCATCGTCGGCTTGGGCAGATGCTGAACCAAGGCGCATCCATATGCCCGGCGACAACATTACTTCGGCTACACCGACGGCAAATGAGGCCAACAGCAACCGTTGTTGCCTGTTCGCTCCGCAGCGCACGTCGCGGTTGAGCATTGCATAGCTGACAAGTCCTGCCAACAGCGGCGCTGAAGCAGCTTCGTGCATCGCACCGGCTGTGGCGCAGAATATGCATGCGATGAGCATACCGGTGCGGCTTCGCGGTTGCCTGTAAAGAATCATCCATGCTGCGGCAAGGCTCATGGCCGTGGCCCATACATAGTTGAATTGGCAGGCGAACAGCATCATTGAGTCCCACCATGGCAGTCCGAGAGCCAATGCCGCCATGAGCAGTGCGGTGATGAGCGGGTTATCACTTCGTCGGCACGACAGCCGCGCGGCAAACCAATACATTGCTCCGGTCATCGCTCCGCACATCAAAGCCACAAATCCACGGTTGCATACTGTGGTGAGTAGAACCAGCAGATAGTTGGCACTTCGGCCGTTGGAATGGAGCCAATGAGAAGCTACGGCTCGCGGGTATTGCCACAGCGAATCGTAGGTGGCATGCGCACCATTGAATGTCGACAGATACGCCAAGTCGTCGCCGGCGTATGGCGTGAACAGTTGTATGAAAAACGCAGTCACGCCGAGTGCAATGCACAGTGCCGCTGTGAGGCGTTCCGTATTGGTCGTTGCTGTCGATGTCCGTTTCATTTCTTTTTCCAATGCCAATCGCGGTCGTAGAGGTGCAGCAGCCCCGTTTTGGAGAGGAAATACTTGGAATAGAACGGGAAGGCGGCGGCTATCTTGGTGAATATGTCCCAATCATGGTTCCAACCGCTGCGTGTCGGAATGTTGGTGGCATAATCGTAGTCGACCGATACGGGGTGGTCGAGCAAGGCCGAGATCTGCAATCCTTGTGATGCATAGTAATCCCATTCGTCGGCCACGTAGTGCGGCAGTCCGAGACCGAGGAGCAATCGTGCGCCGGCCGGGTTGATGACGTAGCATTCCGTGCCGCAAGCGCTGATTGGACGTGCCGCTCGTACACCCGGCAGTACTTCCTTGGCTCGGCGGTAGAAGAATTGCCGAACCATAAGCACTACGCGCGGCTCGTCGGAGGCAAGCCAATCGGTGCAGTATTCGAGCGGCTGCTCCCACGGACCGGTGAAGTGTATGTCGTCTTCGAGGATGACGGCCGGCTCTCCGTCTGCGGCGATGCGTTGCCACAGCGAGTAGTGCGACAAAGTGCAACCTACTTCTCCGGGCTTGGGCTGCGGGCTGCGGTGCATACGGGCAAAACGCTCGAAGTCGAATCGTTGTGCGGCTTCGTCGGCTGTCATTGTGCGACCGTCAACAGCATCGAATATCTCGGCATCGGCTACCGGTGTGTCGGCAATCTTGCGAATCATATCTTCGCGGCGACGGGTGTCGCAGGCGAGGTTGATGATGTAGGCTTTCATCGGCAGGTTGAATTATTTGAGCAGCTGCAGCAACGTCGGGTCGCAAGCTTTGGTGGCTGTGAACTCCACGAGTTCGTAGTCGGCAATCTCATGGATGTGAAACGGATCGCCGTTGACGAATGCTTCGGCCGCCGCGCGGCTGTCGGCATTGATCATGATGACGCCGCCGATGCGTGGCGTCTGCGGACCGGAAGTGATGAGGATGCCTTCATTAAGTTTGTCGTCAAGGTAAGCGCGGTGCTCCGACAGGTAGCGGTCTACTTCTGCGAGGTCTTTTTTATATCGAACGATGATAATGAACATATATTCAGTGTGTAATTATACGATTTATAAATTTTATAAGACTTATAAGACTTATTTCATTGATCCGGTTTAGAACGGATAGCCGATGGCGAGGTGGAATGCCAGCGACTTCTTGAATGATTCCATATTATAGTAGCCGCCGTGGCCGGTGGAGTAGGGCAAGTGGATGCCTATGCCGAGGTCGGCGCGGATTACAAGCATACTGATGTCGAGGCGCAGACCGAGACCCGTGCCGGTGGCAAGGTCGCGCAGGAACGATTTGCCTTCGAGTGTGCCGCCCGGTCGTGCGGGGTCGTCGCGCAGCAGCCACACGTTGCCCGCATCGAAGAATGCCGCACCATAGAGCGCTCCCGATATCGGGAAGCGGTATTCCAGGTTGGCCTCGAACTTGAATGTACCTGTTTGGTCGAAATATTCTTCGGTGCTGCCTTGCGGAGCACGGTAGCGGCCGGGACCGATGCTGCGCACGGTGAAGGCTCGTACCGAGTTGGCACCGCCGCAGTAGAACTGCTCGGAGTAGGGCACTTGTGCCGAATTGCCGTAGGCGTGCTCAGCTCCGACAAGCACGCGAGCCACAAGGTGATGGTCGAGCCACGCACGGCGATTGTAGACCAGTTGCAATTGCCCCTTGACGAACTGTGAGAACGGCGTGCCGAACATATGCTTTTCGCCTTTGGCTCCGCACAGTTGCCATACGGCCCAGCACACGTTGCCGGCTTCCTGAAGGGTGAGTTGCACGTTGACGGCATTGTCGGGGTTGACCTGACGGTCGTAGGTGTAACTGTAGACCATCTGCGGGATGAACTGACTCTGGAAACTCTGTGCTACGGCAGGGTTGGACGCCATGATCTCATCGAATTCGGCGGTGGTGTTGATGAGTTTCGTATAGGTGAGTTTGAGCGGCGTGAAGGTGTTAGATACGTGGCGTCGCCAACGCCAATCGTAGTTGACCGAGGCGTTGAACTGTGCCATCTTGAAGTAGTGAGGACGGTTGAGCAGGTCGGCGTTGAGTTGAAAACGCGTCCAGTTGAGTTGGAATCGACTGCGAGGTACAAACTTCGGCGCCAGCAGTCGCGGAATGGCCAGCGACGTGGTGATGCCGAACTCGTAGGAGTTGAATATGCCGCCGGAGTTGCCGTGGCCGGTCTGCCATTCGTAAGTGCCGGTGAGTTGTACGCCGAGTTGCTCGCCGCCGCCGAAAACATTGCGGTGGGTCAGACCGAGTGCCAAGCCCGGGCC
>CALKKU010000092.1 GCA_937995285.1 uncultured Bacteroidales bacterium
GGGTTATGAATCCGACGCTCTAACCAACTGAGCTATCCCGCCGTTTTGCGAGTGCAAAGTTAAGGCTTTATTTTTATACTACAAAACTTTTATCTTAAAAATTTAAATTCATTATGAAAAAACGCACATTTCAAGTATCCGAAGCATCGGAAATGTTCCGCCGAGCCGCTGCTCGCCCCATCGATCTTATCGTAGTTCACTGCACGGCCACGCCGGCCGACCGCGACGTGTCGGTCGCCGACATCGACCGCTGGCATCGCGCCCGCGGCTGGGAAGGCATAGGCTATCACTATGTGGTGCTGCTCGACGGCACCGTTGCAGTCGGACGCGATCCCGACCGTGTTGGCGCACATTGTCGCGGGCACAATCGCACGTCGATCGGGGTGGCCTATGTCGGCGGTCTCGACGCCTCGGGCCGCCCTTCCGACACGCGTACTCCGGCACAGCGGCAGGCGTTGCTGCAGTTACTCACCGTGCTGAAACATACATACCCGAACGCGGCAATTCGCGGTCACCGCGACTTCGCCGCCAAGGCCTGTCCGTGTTTTGATGCAACCGCCGAATACTCCGCGCTATGAATCGTCGTATCTACACTGTTGCGGCATTGGCGGCATTGTCCGCCGCCGTGTCGGCTTGCCGCTCGCACAAGCACGAGGCGGCAACGCAAGTCGCCGTATCGGCGAGCGATTCCATGTCTGTTCGCGTCATAGAGCGCGATTCGGCATTGCGTGTGGCTTTGGCCACGCTCGACAGCCCGACGATTGTCGTCGAGTATGTCGACGGACATCGTCGACGTGTCGTCGCCACGGCGCGGAGCGCACACATTGCCGTGCGGAGCGAGCGTGTGGCCGAGGCGGTCGCCGATTCGGCAGCCGTGACGCACGCCGCTACGCAAACGGCGACCGCCACCTCCGTTCGTACCGGTGGCGGCACTTCGCGAAGGTGGCGGTGGATGATTGTTGCGGCGGCAATGGCCGCTGCTCTATGCTACAGCATCAGGCGTCGGCGTCAAAATTCGTAGTCGACACATGCGCGAGCTTCCTTGTTGGCGCCGAGCAGGCCTGCGGCTGCGACATGAGCGGGATGCTTGGCATATACGGCCACATCGGCCATCGTCGGCACGATTGCCGTGAGCACCACGTCCCAATCCTCGGCCGGATTGGCGTTGATGCCGACTTCGATCGACTGCAGCGGTTCGATGACTGCGGGCAGAGCTTCGAGGGCTGCCTTGAACTTTTCGGCCACGGCACGGCGTTCGTCGGCGGTGCCGCGGAGTTTGAATGATACTATATGTTTTACCATTGTTGTTTGATTTTATAACGTTTGAAACAGATGTTTGTTAAGCAAATTAAGGGCACGAGCTTTGTCTTCGGCCTTGACGAGCAGAGAAATGTTGTAGTTGCTGCCGCCGTACGAAATCATTCGCACGGGAATGTCTTCGAGGGCGTCGAGCACACGCGAGCAGTAGCGGCTGCCTGCGTCACCGCTGAAGTCGCCCACGACGCACACTATCACCATATCGGAGTCGACGCTCACCGTGCCGAAGCACTTCAGCTCGTCGACGATGGCTCTCAGGTGGCTTGTGTCGTCGATTGTCACCGATACACCCACCTCGCTCGTAGCCATCATGTCGATAGCCGTGTGGTACTTGTCGAAAGTCTCGAACACCTTGTGCAGAAAGCCGTAGGCAAGCAACATACGTCCCGACTTGATTTTGATCGCCGTGATGTTGTCCTTTGCCGCAACAGCCTTGATGGTGCCGTCGGGGGTGAAGTTGGCGATGATAGTTCCGGGCGCTTCCGGTTCCATGGTGTTGAGCAGTCGCACCGGGATATTCTGCAACTTGGCCGGCAGCACGCATGTCGGGTGCAGGATTTTGGCGCCGAAGTAGGCCAGTTCGGCCGCTTCCTCGAAGTGGAGTTGCTTCACCGGATGAGTGTCCTTCACGATGCGCGGATCGCCGTTGTGCATGCCGTCGATGTCGGTCCATATCTGAATTTCTTCGCAGCCGAGCACCGCGCCTATGATTGATGCCGAGTAGTCGCTGCCGCCTCGTCGCAGATTGTCGACTTCGCCGTAGGCATTGCGGCAGATGTAGCCCTGTGTGAGCCACACTTCGGCGTCCGGATCGAGGTCGAGCATACGCTTCAGATGGCTCGAAATATACTTCATATCGGGTTCGCCGCCCTCGGCTGTGCGCATATATTCCAATGCCGGCAGCAGCACCGAGCGCACCCCGATTTCCTCGAAGTAGCCCTGCATCAGCGTGGTCGACATCAGTTCGCCGCAGGCCAGTATTTCTTTCTCTTCGGCGGTGGAGAACTCGTCCTCCATGAAGCGTGCGATGAGGTTGAATATGCGGTCGAGCGCCTCGCGCATTCGCTGCTTGGTGGCATCCTTGCCGTAGAGTTCGTTGATTACACCGGCATACTTCTGGCGCAGAGCGTTGAGAGTTTCCTGTGCGCCGGGCACGTTGCCCTTGTGAAGGTATTCGCCGATTTCGACAAGTGTGTTGGTGGTTCCCGACATGGCCGAGAGTACCACTACATTGCGACCGCTCTTGAGAACGAGGTCGGCCACATGGCGCATCCGTTCGGGTGAGCCGACAGATGTACCGCCGAATTTAAGTACTTTCATTCGCTAATAAGTTTCTTGGAATCGATGCGCATAAGACGGCCGTCGATGGTCTCGATAAGGCTCAGGTTGTGGGTGGCCATCACCACTGTGGTACCCTTGACAGCGATGTCGTGGAGATGCTCCACAATCTGCATACCCGTGTCGGGGTCGAGGTTGCCCGTCGGCTCGTCGGCCAGGATAAGATCCGGTTCGTTGAGCAGGGCACGTGCTATGACCACACGCTGCTGCTCGCCGCCCGAGAGTTCGTGGGGCATCTTGTACGACTTGTTGGCCATGCCCACGCGGCTCAGCACCGCGTCGATGCGCTCGGCACGTGCCGCCTTGTCGCGCCAGCCTGTCGCTTGCAGCACAAATTCGAGGTTGGAATAGACCGAGCGGTCGGTGAGCAATTGGAAGTCCTGGAACACAATGCCTATGCGCCGGCGCAGCATCGGCACCGCTTTGCGCTTTATGGTGTTCATGTCGTAGTCGAACACACGGGCTTCGCCGCCGCTTATCGGCACTTCGGCATACATCGACTTCAGCAGCGAACTCTTGCCCGATCCCACCTTGCCGATGAGGTACACGAACTCTCCCTTGTCGATGCTGAATGTTACGTCCTTTAGCACTACATGTTCCTTGCGAAGGATTTCGACGTTCTTGTATTCGATTATTGCCATGGCCGCGTATATTGAAATTTTGGATTATATCTTCTATCCTACGGATATACCACCAATACGGACGACGGTCCGCGCAGTTCGACGCGTTGCCCGGCCGGCACTATCATCGTGTGGCCGCGGGCTATCTCGGTCGATTGCTCGCCGCAGACGGCTATCGTCGCTCCGGCGATGCACATCACCACGGCAAAGGTGTCGCAGCCTACGGTGATGCTGTCGGTGTTGTTGAGCGAGTGGTGCTCCACCTTGAAGTGGCGTGTCTCGATGAGCTGTGTGCCCTCGGCGTAGATGCGGTAGTCGTCGCATACATCGTAGTCGATGGCATCGATGGCGTCGTCGATGCGCAGTTGGCGCAGACGTCCGTCGCTGTCGCGGCGTCCGTAGTCGTAGACGCGATAGGTGATGTCGCTCGGCTGCTGCACCTCCACGAGCAGGTTGCCCGCTCCGATGGCGTGCACACGCCCGGCCGGCACGTAGAAGAGGTCGCCCGGTGCGGTTTCGTACCAGGCCATTGCGTCGATAAATGTGCCGTCGGCCACGCGGCGACGGAAGTCGTCGGGCGTCAGCACTTCTTTCAGTCCGGGCGACAGACGTGCGCCGGGTTTGGCGTCGACGATATACCACATTTCGCTCTTGCCGTGGCTTGAGTGGCGGCTGCGAGCAAGTTCGTCGCCGGGATGTACCTGCACCGACAGGTCGTCGGTGGCGTCGATATATTTGATGAGCAGCGGAAATTCTCCGCCGGTCCGTCCGTAGAGTTCTTCTCCGAGGAGTTCGGCGCCGAAGCGACGGCATACGTCGCTCAGCGAGAGGCCTTCGAGCGCTCCGGTGGCTACGACGGATTCGCAGCCCGGCATCGCCGAGACTTCCCAACTCTCGCCGAGGCGCTCGCTGCCGACTTCGCAGCCCTTGAAGGCTTTGATCGAGCGACCGCCCCAGATTACCGTTTTATAGTATGGTTTTAACAAAAATGGTAACATTTTGCAAAGTTACATATTTTTTTTGAACTGACGATTTTTCGAGGGCTGTTGCGTGCAAATTTCGGCCGATAATGTCATTCTTTGCGCATTCGGGTGTCGGGCAGGAAGCCGGCTATGATGCCGAGCAGCGGCAGGAAGGCGCTCGCGCGGAATATGAACTGTATGTCGGTGAGGTCGGCAAGCCATCCGAAGAAGGCCGAGCCGAGGCCGCCGAGGCCGAACATCAGTCCGAAGAATATGCCGGCGATAAGTCCCACTTTGTCGGGCATGAGGTCGGTGGCATAGACGACAATAGACGAGAAAGCCGACGCTATGATCAGCCCGGCGAAGAACGCGCATACCACTGTCCACGTGAGGTCGGCGTAGGGCATGATGAGAGCAAACGGCGCCGACCCGAGTATCGAGAACCAGATGACGTACTTGCGGCCGAACTTGTCGCCGAACACGCCGCCGGCCACCGTGCCTATGGCAAAGGCGGCGAGGTAGACAAACAGGCAGAGTTGCGACGTCTGCACCGACACGTCGAATTTGTCGATGAGGAAGAATGTGAAGTAACTTGTGATGCAGGCTGTGTAGAAGTACTTGGAGAATATCAGCACGATGAGTATCAGCAGGGCTGTGTGCTTGGCTCGCCGCGATATGTGGTTGTTGAGTGCCGGTGCCTTGGCCGGGTGTTGCACCGCGTAGATCAATCGGGCTTTGTACCAAGCTCCGACGCGCAGCAACAGGATGACGGCAAGAACGGCGGCGGGGACGAACCATGCCACGGCGTACTGCCCGAGCGGCAGCACTATCAGTGCGGCAAGCAGCGGCCCGAGTGCCTGACCTCCGTTGCCGCCGACCTGGAAGATGCTCTGCGCAAGGCTTTTTCGCCCGCCCGAAGCCAACTGCGCCACGCGCGATGCCGTGGGGTGGAATATCGACGAACCGAGTCCGATGACACTCACGGCAACGAGTATCAGCCCGAAGTTGCCGGCGAAGGCCAGCAGGAGCAGGCCGATGAGGGTGAAGCACATGCCGGCCGACAGAGAATAGGGCTGCGGTCGGCGGTCGGCATACAGGCCGGTGAACGGTTGCAGAATCGACGAGGTCATCTGAAACACGAGGGTGATGAGGCCTATCTGTGCGAATGTGAAGTCGTATTTGTCCTTGAGAATGGGGTATATCGACGGCACGACCGACTGTATCATATCGTTGAGAAGGTGTGCTATGCTGCATATTATCAGCATGGAGTATACCGTTCCCTCGGTCATAGTCGGTTCGCCACGCACAATCCGCTTTAGAGTGTCAATTTTCATTTCGCCCGCAAAAGTATTTTACAGATTGAGGCCGAGGCGGCGGAGTGTGTCGTGCTCGGGTTGGCCGTAGGCGGTGAGGGCTTGGAAGCCGAGCGAACTGCGCTTGAGGTTGTGCATGCGGCGCAGTTCTTCTACGTGCTCGCGGCCGATTATCTCGCAGAAGAATACATCATCGAAGTCAACGTCGGTGAGGCGGTTGCCCGATGAGAGCATCTTGCCGTCGTCGATGAGTGCGATGTCGTCGAGGCGAAGGAAGCGGCGGCCGCGATCGTCTTCATAGCCGGTGAGCAGTGCGGCATCTTTGCGTGCGGGTGATATGAACACTGGGCGTTTCTGATTGTACATCTTGTAGGTCTTGCCGGGCGTCTTGTCGGTGAGCTGGGCAATAGGAACTTTGTTGACCGAGCCGTCGTCGTAGACGATGACGAGGCTGCCGTCGGTTTCGTCGTCGTTGACGGCGAGCTCGAGTATTCCTTCGTTCCAGTCGAGGTCGGTGAGCAGACACCAGTCGCCGGGTTGCTGTATGCGCAGGTAGTAGGGCGAGCCGTAGCCGTCCTGCCAATTTTCGACGATGTTCTTGCGCAGGGCGCTTGTGGCGATGTGTTCGTCGGATGCGGATTGTGCGGCAGGCTTGGGCGCGGATGCTTTCTTTTCTTCGTCGGACGCTTCTGCAGGTGTCGATGTGTCGGCCGGGGCGTCGATGACTTCGGCGTTGTAGCGGCTGAAGTCGCGGTTGTTCATTATCTCGGTGAGTTCGTCGAGGGCGATGGGGTAGGTCGACGAACCCTGGCGATTGTAGTAGACGTTGTCGAAGCGCAGTGCAACGGGCACTTTGCTCGGGCGCACACGGATGGCGTAGATGTAGTGCTTGCCGGCTGCGGGATGCTCCACGGTGACGGCTGCGTTGACGCTGTTGCCCAGAGCGGCGCGGATTTCGTTGCGGATGTAGAGGTCGTACTTGTCGGTGCTGCCTTCAAAGAGATAGTATTTGAGGTCATTTTCGAGGCCGCAGGCCGTGCCGGTGTTGTTGACGCCGAGGTAGACGGTGCCGCCGTAGGAGTTGACCATGCCGCAGATGACGCGCATGATGTTGTAGGTCTGCTGTCGGATGTCGGCTCGCATATTGTTGTCGGGCGGGAAGACGACTGATGTCTTGAACTCGGTGATTTGGTCTTCTTCACCGAAGGAGTAGATGACAGGTAGTTCGACGTTGACGTTGAGCAGGTCTTTGATCTTGCCGACGATGTCGCGCTGATGCTCGAACAGACCGAAACCTTCGGCGAGGTTGTAACTCAGCATGAGGCGCGACAGGCGGGCGAGGATATGGTCGTGCTCGTAGGTGTTGCATATCTCCCAAAGGAACGGGTTCTTCTCGGCGATACCGAAGCAGTTGACTATTCGCATTTCAATGAGACGCTCGTTGAGTAGCGGGAATTTTTCGACGATGTCGCCGTTGTCGTTACCGAGCGCTTCGAGTTCGCGGTCGTCGATGCGGCCGTTGGCGGCGTAGTCGTCGAGGATGCTCATGAAGTGGAGGCGCTGATGCAGGTAGGCGATGAGCGCTTCGTCGCCGATCATTCGGGCAAGAATGTGTGCCACGGCGAGGTAGGCGTAGGCTTTGACGTTGTCCGATTCGAGTACGGCTTTGTGGTCGATAATGTTGATTATCTGCTCCATGTAGTCGTGCTCGAAGAGGTCTTCGGACACGGCCATCGCTTCTTCTTCGAGTTCTTCTTCGGATTCCTCGTAAGTGCCTTCTTCGGCATAGTCGAGGATGACGCTTGTGGCGGCATCGCGGATTTCAAATTCGTCGTCGGCCGGACCGAGGATATCGCCCTGAATGGCCTTGGGATTGGTGGTATCGGTGACGCTGACTTTCACGAAATCGCCTTTGCCGTATTCGGTGGAGAAGGGCAGGAATATGCCGTAGCCGTCGCGTGTGACGGCGAGGAAATTGCCGCTTCGGGCATCCTGGTAGATGATGCGGCTGTCCTGTGTGTCGCCGTAGCTTATGGAGTCGCGGAACATCTCGTCGATGAACGACATGCAGTCGAACGTGTAGGTGCGCACTTCGTCCTTGGGGCTGCCGAGCGAGTTGACGCGGACTTTGAAGATGAGGGGCTTGCCGTTGTCGGGGTCGAGGAACGATTCGAGGTCGAGCATCGGATCGTAGTGGAACATACCGGTGGCGCCGCCTTTGAGGTATGTGTCGATGTAGCCTTCGCCTTCGTAGTGGTCGTCCTCGATGCGACAATAGAAGCGATTGGGATTCTCGGGATTGTCGTCTTTCCACAGCACGCGGACGTAGGTGACGGTGCCTACTTCCGGCTCGACTTTGCGAGGCTTGGTCTTGACAATGGTCGGACGGTTCTCGAACAAGGCAAGTTCGATTTTGGCCCAGTAGTCGCGCCAGGTGCGTATGCTCTTGGTGGTGCGGCTGATAGTGTATTTGCTCGGCGAGTCGAGGAAGATGCGTAGGTTGTGCCAACCGGGGAAACCTTCGGGCAGTACGTTCTTGGCTTTGACGCCCGATGACGAGCGCGATATGGTGATGCCGTCGGCGCTGACGGTGAAGCGGACGTTGCCGCCCTCGAACGAGCGGGTGAGGAACGTTGACGAGTGTCGGCGGGCGTTGGAGAGTCGGTAGGCGAATATTTCGGTGAAGCCGATGTCGCGACTCCAGGTGAAGCCGAGCGATTTGTCGTCGGACATCAACAGGGTGGTGAATGCCTGCTCCACGAGGGTGTCGCTCTTGCGGAACGACAGGTAGTGGTAGAGCATCGAACGGTAGAAGGGAGTGTTGATGTTCTTGCTGTCGGTCATCAGGAGTATGAAGCAGATTGAACGTACCATGCGGTTGAGCAGCAGACGGCTATGCTCATCGTCGATGACGGCTACGCGGTCGGCCGGTTCGCGGTTGGTGTCGATGTAGTACTTGAGGAAGCCTGAGAATGCGTTGTAGAATGCCGGCTGCCGCCAGTCGTGGGCGCAGTCTTGTACGAGGTCGAGGATTGAATCGATCTTGCGTTCGAGCAACTCGGGCTGCATGGAGAATATGGCTATGAGTAGCTGCATGCGGCTCTGCGGATGGTAGATATAGCCCGAACTCTTGATTTTGCGGAGGATGCTGTCGATTTCGCCGTCGGTGCGGTTGTCTTTGATCAATGCGAGGCACTGAAGGTAGGTGTCGGCCCCGGCGATTCGTTCCACTATCCATTCGCGGTAGTTTTCGCGCTCCGATTCGGAGAATTGCAACAGGTAGTCTGAATCTTCGAGCAGAAACAGGCAGATGTCTTTGCAGGCGGTGAGCAGCTGTGCTTTGTGTGCATCGGTGAGCCGCAGCCATGTCTCTACACGAGGTACTGATGTAATGGCTTTGACCGCCCATTCGGCTTCGCGGCGACCGTAGCATTGGCGTGCTTCGTCGAATGCCGGCTCGGTGTTGAATGCGCCGAGTATATAGCGCCGCACGGCGGGGGTGATGCCGGCGGTCTGTTGAAGAAGTTCGGGGGCGGAGATGCACTCCGTAGCGGTATCTTTCTTGGGAATGTATAGTTCGAGAATTAGTTTGTCGGGATTGGGGCGAAGTATTGAACAGGTGATTCGTTGCCTCGGGGTAAGGTATGCGTTGCGGGCGCATTTGAGTACAAACGGTATTCCGTCGATGTCGCGGACGTCGTAGTAGCGGTATTCTTTCTCGCGGCCGGCTGTAATCTCTTTGTTGACAATAAATGTATATTTCTCGCCGGCAAGATACCGGTTGCTGAACATTCGGGCGAAGTTTTGCACGAAGACGATGCTGTCGTCGTGAACATCTTTGACCATACACGGCAATTGCTTGATGGCAAGGACGGCCGGGTCGGATTTCTGAATGTCGAACATTCGGATGGCGTATTCTTTGCCGTTGGCGTTTACAATAAAAAATGAGTTGTCGCCTTCGTCGCGAATATCAACGATCGGCAGGGTGTAAAATTTACCTCTTTGATAGATTTCCGGATTCATAATAAGTGAAATTAATAGTGATCTCAAATAATACTACAAAGGTAGT
>CALKKU010000093.1 GCA_937995285.1 uncultured Bacteroidales bacterium
ATATATTGTATTTCAATAATTTATTGTAACTTTGTGGTGCTTTTGTATTTTTCAACTAAAATAGAGCCTGAAATTATGGTGGAAGAAAGAATAATATTGCAAGTATTGACCGAACAAAAAGAGTATCTCGAAGGCTATAAACCCGAAAAGTGGGTCGGCAGATACGAAGAAGATCTGTTTGAGTTTGATAGTCCTCTTGCACAGATTGTTATCGGTGTAAGAAGAAGCGGCAAGTCGACGCTGTGTCACAAGGTGCTGCTCGAACACGGAGTGAAATACGGTTATGCCAACTTCGACGACGATCGTTTGGTCGGCCTTCGCACGGAAGATCTGAATACCGTACTTTCCTGCATCTATCAAATATACGGTTCAAATATAGAATACATATTCTTGGATGAAGTGCAGGATGTCGACGGTTGGCATCTGTTTGTCAACCGTCTATTGCGTAGCAATATGCACGTATTCATCACCGGCAGCAATGCAAAGCTGCTGAGTGGCGAGCTTGCCACTCATCTGACTGGGCGATATAACGAAATACGACTTTTCCCGTTCTCGTTCAAAGAGTACTGTGAATTCAATAAGGTAGATACAAAGAACATAACCACCAAGACAGAGGCAGATCGTAAGCGAGCGTTTATGAACTATATCAACGACGGTGGATTCCCCGAAATGCAGAATATGCGCAACAAGCAGGGTTATGTTCAAAGTCTGATTGAGGCAATAGTCGCCAAGGATATTCAGCGACGTTTCAACATCCGCGACTCGGATGCTATGCGTAAAATTGCCAACTATCTGATCAATAATGCCTGTCAAGAGGTTAACTATGGAGCTATTGCAAAATTGCTCGGCATAACTGATACCACGACAAGAAAGTACGTAGACTATTTGCGACAGGCGTTTTTGATACAACTGCTTTCGAAGTTCTCATACAAAGCCAAGGAGCGCATACGCAATGTGAAATCATACATCGTCGACACCGGACTTGAAAACAATCGGGAAAATTCGTTCGCTGCCCCCAACATTGGTTGGCGACTGGAAAATGTCGTCTACATAGAGTTGCTGCGCAGATGCTCGAAGCAATACAAGGATGTCTACTACTACAAACCTGCGCCGAGGGCAAAAGAGATCGATTTTGTGGTGTGCAATCAGGATAGAGCCGAGAGTCTCATCCAAGTAGCCTATGATATAAGTCAGGAGAAAACTCTCAATCGGGAAGTAAGCGCACTGCTCAAAGCTTCCGAATCGTTGCGTTGCAATGATTGTACGCTCATTTCATTCACGCCGACGCGCGATGTGTCCGTTGACGGCAAAATCGTCCACATCGTGTCGGCTATCGAGTGGTTGCTTGAAATTTAGGAAATAATTTGTACCTTTGCCTGCTGTACTAATGTTTATTTAATTATAGTTTGCTCTTATGAAACGCTGTTTACTTATACTCGTGACGTTGCTGACAGTGTGCATCGCCGCCTCGGCCGCCAATCCGATTCGCTGGCGTCTGTCGGTGAAGATGACTAATGACACTGAAGGTGTCATCACGCTGAAAGCTCTCGTCGAGCCGGGTTGGCATCTCTATGGCACATCGTTGCCCGACGGCGGTCCGAAACCCACGCAATTCTTCTTCAACGCAAGCCGGGGAATAAAACTTACAGGCAAGGTCGCTCCGTCTGCAACGGCCGGAAAGCACACAGATGCCATGTTCGGCACCGAACTGACATGGTGGGACAGCAACGTGCAGTTTACCGTACCTTTCAAAATCACCGACCGCAACGGCGCCAAGGTCGTAGCGACCGTGAAATATATGGGCTGCAACGACGTTACCTGTCTGCCGCCGTCGAGCGAAACCCTCACCTACGTTTTTAAGTAATACACGATAATAATTCATATATGACCAAAATTAAGTCAATCATAGCGCTGCTGCTTATGGCTGTGACTGCTGTCACGGCTACAGCTGCAATCCCCACCCACGTGACGTGGACTACAGAGGTTACGTCCTCTACGGCCACCGCCGGCACTATCACTTGGACGGCCGACATCGAAGACGGCTGGCACATCTACGGTATGGGACACGAAGCCTCAGACTATCAGCCGACATCGTTCTCTTTCGACGACGTCCCCGGCCTTGTATGGGACGGTGAAGTGACTTCGTCGGTAGAGCCGACGATGCACATCGACGAAACGCTGAAACTGAAGTTGCCGTGGTACGTCGGTAAGGTGACGTTCCAACGCAATTTTCATCTCGCCGACGGCACGAAAAGTGCTGAAATAAAAGGCTTGGTGACATATATGGCTTGTACCGCAAATTCGTGCACCGCACCTACGCGCGTACCATTTGACCTCACATTCGGCGATGCTGCAGCCGCTGCACCGGCCGTCGATTCAGCTGCCGAACCTGCTGTAAGCAATCAGCCTGCCGCAAGCATCGATAGTGATTCTACATGGGATCATGTCGATATAGACGCTGAAGGCAACGCCGCCGACACTCCGTCGGCCTCATCGCCTTGGTGGGTGCTGCTCGGCCTCGGTTTCCTGGGCGGCCTGTTGGCTCTGCTTACACCGTGTGTGTGGCCTATGATTCCGATGACCGTAAGCTTCTTCCTGAAGAAAGGCAAGAGCCGTCGTCGCTCGATATTTGATGCCGTTACATACAGCACGAGCATTATCGTCATATACCTCATCCTCGGCATAGCCATCACGGCCATATTCGGTGCCGGCAAACTCAACGAAGTAGCCACGAGCGCCGTATTCAACGTGCTGTTCTTTGTGCTGTTGGTGGTATTTGCCATATCGTTCTTCGGAGCATTCGAAATCAAACTCCCTTCGCGTTGGTCCAACGCCGTCGACTCCAAAGCCGAAAGCACCACAGGTCTGATTTCGATATTCTTCATGGCCTTCACATTGGTATTGGTATCATTCTCATGCACAGGCCCGATTATTGGCACACTGCTTGTGCAGGCCGCATCCGACGCTTCGCTGCTCGGTCCTGCCCTCGGCATGGGCGGCTTCGCCTTGGGCCTGGCGCTGCCTTTCGGCTTCTTTGCCTTCTTCCCGTCGTTGCTCAAGGAGATGCCCCGTTCGGGCAGTTGGCTCAATACGGTGAAAGTCGTCCTCGGCTTCATCGAACTGATTCTTTCGCTTAAATTCCTGTCGGTGGCCGACTTGGCCTACGGGTGGCATATCCTCGACCGCGAAGTATTTGTGGCTCTGTGGGTGGTACTGTTCACACTGCTCGGCATCTACTTGCTTGGCAAACTTCGCTTTGCCCACGACGATGCTGTCGAAAAGGTATCGACAGGCCGCTTCTTCCTCGCAGTGGCATCGCTGTCATTCGCCGTATATCTGCTGCCGGGTATGTGGGGCGCTCCGCTCAAGGCTGTGAGCGCATTCACTCCGCCGCTGTCGACACAGGACTTCAACCTCTACGGCGGCACATTCAAGGAATTTGACGACTACGACGAAGGTATGCGCTATGCCAAAGAGAACAACAAGCCCGTACTTGTTGACTTCTCGGGCTACGCATGCGTCAACTGCCGCAAGATGGAAGGCGCCGTGTTCGATACCCCCGAGGTGCGAGGCATTCTCGAACGCGACTACGTCCTTATCAAACTTATGGTCGACGACAAGAAGGCACTCGACGCCCCCGTCGAAGTGGAAGAGTACGGCGGCACCACCAAGCTGACCACCGTAGGCGACCGCTGGAGCTATCTGCAGCGCCACAAATTCGGCATCAATTCACAGCCCTACTACGTGCTGCTCGACAACGACGGAAATCCATTGGAGCAGGCTCGCTCCTACGACGAAGACCTCGACAAGTTTGTCGGCTGGCTCGAAAGCGGCATCCGCAACTACGATTCAAAGAAATAAACACAATACTACATAAGACAACAACTATGTCACATACACGTCAGGAGCGCCTCGAAGCATTGGGACGCATCATGGACACCCTCGACATTCTCCGCGTGAAATGCCCCTGGGATGCCAAGCAAACCAATGAGTCGCTGCGACCCAACACCATCGAAGAAGTCTACGAACTCACTCAGGCATTGCTCGACGACGATGTCGCCGACATCCGCAAAGAACTCGGCGACGTGCTTCTTCACATACTGTTCTACTCCAAGATAGCTGACGAGAAAGGCCAATTCGACATTGCCGATGTGGCCGATGCGCTCAACGAAAAGCTGATTTTCCGTCATCCCCATGTGTTCGGTACCGTCAAGGCCGACGATGCCGATCAAGTGGCGCAGAATTGGGAAGCCATCAAGCTGAAAGAGCGCGGCGGCAACCGCACCGTCCTTGCCGGCGTGCCCGCCGCATTGCCTGCGCTTGTCAAAGCCTTCCGTGTGCAGGAAAAAGCTGCAAACGTAGGCTTCGACTGGGAAACACCCGTTCAGGTGTGGGACAAAGTGAAAGAAGAAATCGCCGAAGTGAGCGAAGCCATCGCCACAAACAACTTCACCGACATCGAAGAAGAGTTCGGTGACTTGCTCTTCAGCGTCATCAACTCCGCTCGCCTCTACAAGGTGAACCCCGAGAACGCGCTCGAACGCACCAACCGCAAGTTTATCGCCCGCTTCAACTATATCGAATCGCAGGCTTCGGCCGCCGGCCGCTCCATCCGCGACCTCTCGCTCGACGAGATGGAAGCTCTGTGGCAGCAGGCCAAGACCGCTGTTAAATCCGACCCCGGCAAGTGATAGTCTGCATCACCGAGAAACCGAGCGTAGCCGCCGACATAGCGCGTATCCTCGGAGCCGGCGACCGTCGCCAAGGCTTCTTCGAGGGCAACGGCTATTGCGTGACGTGGACCTACGGCCACCTTTGTTGCCTCAAAGAGCCCGACGACTACACCCCGCAGTGGAAGCACTGGAGTCTCGGTGCGCTGCCGATGATACCGCCGCGATTCGGCATCAAACTCATCGACGACGAAGGCATCAAACGCCAGTTCAAGGTAATTGAAACCCTTACATCGAAAGCCGACGAAATCATCAACTGCGGCGATGCCGGTCAGGAAGGTGAGCTGATACAACGTTGGGTGATGCAGAAGGCACAGGTGAAGTGCCCGGTACGCCGACTGTGGATCTCGTCGCTGACCGATAAGTCTATTCAGGACGGTTTTCAATCCCTCGAACCGCAGGCTCACTACGACAACCTCTACTTTGCCGGCCTGTCGCGCGCCATTGGCGACTGGATTCTCGGCATGAATGCCACACGCCTCTACACCCTGAAATATTCACAGCCCGGTCACGTGCTGTCGATCGGTCGCGTACAGACTCCGACTCTTGCGATGATTGTCAAGCGCCACTTCGAAATCGAAAACTTCGTGCCGAAGGACGTCTTTGAACTACATACATCCTATCGCAATGCCGATTTCTCGGCCGATGCAAAGTACGAGACCTCCGAAGCCGCACAGGCCGTGGCCGACCGCTTGGCCGCGCACGCATTCACCGTCACCGACGTCACACGCAAGCAGGTGCGCGAAGCTCCGCCGCGACTTTTTGACCTCACTTCGCTGCAAGTCGAGTGCAACAAGCGTTGGGGTTGGAGCGCCGACGAATCGCTGCGCCTCATCCAGTCGCTCTACGAAAAGAAAGTCACCACCTATCCGCGTGTCGACACCACATACCTGCCCGAGGACATCTATCCGAAAGTCCCCGAGATATTGCGGCGCATGACGCCCTATGCCGACAAGACGGCATCCGTGCTCGCCGGCAAGATTCCGCACTCGAAGAAGGTGTTCGACAACGCCAAGGTCACCGACCACCATGCCATCATCCCAACAGGCGAATTGCCCACGCGCCTTATTGGCGACGAGCGACAACTCTATCACCTTATAGCGTTGCGCTTTATAGCGGCATTCTATCCCGATTGTCGTTACGAGCAGACCGTTGTGTCCGGCGAGGTCGACGACACCAAGTTCAAGGCCTCCGGCCGTGTAATTACCGACCCGGGCTGGCGCGTGCTCTATCCCGCATCGGCCAAGCGTGATGCCGACGACAGCACTGAAGACACTCTGCTGCCCGAATTTACCAAGGGCGAATCCGGCCCGCACAAGCCGTCGGTCGTAAAGAAAACATCACAGCCACCGAAACTATACACCGAAGGTACGCTGCTGCGTGCTATGGAAACCGCCGGCCGCTCCATCGACGACGAGACACTGCGCGAAGCGATGAAGGAAAACGGCATCGGCCGCCCGTCGACACGTGCCGCGATTATCGAAACCCTCTTCCGTCGCAAGTACATCGAGCGCCGCCGCAAGAGCATAGTCGCCACTCAGGCCGGCATTGCGTTGATCAACACCATCAACGAGGAACTTATAAAGAGCCCGCGACTGACCGGTATTTGGGAAAACAAACTCCGCCGCATATCGCGCGGCGAATACAGCGCCGCCGACTTCGTGAGCGAACTCAAAGAAATGATCGGTCACATCGTACACGACGTGCTGAGCGACAACTCGTCGCGCCGTATCGAAGTGCCCGACGACGCTCCCAAGGGACGCAAAAGCGGCAAGGCAACCAAGTCTTCCGACGGCGACAAACCGAAGAAGCCGCGACGCAAGGCTGTGAAGTCGCTCGAAGAGATCAAATGCCCACAGTGCGGCAGCGGCCACCTGCTGCGCGGACGCACGGCCTACGGCTGCTCGCGCTATGCGGAAGGTTGCACTTTCCGCCTGCCCTTCGACCAATATCCGGCCGACCTCACGCCGGCTCAATTAGCCAAGCGCATCGCTCCGAAAGAATAAACGAAAAAAATATCGTCGCAAAACAATGAGCACCGTCCTCCAATACATTATCGTGGCACTTATAGTGCTACTCGCCGCCGTCGGACTAATAAAAGCCCTCCGCCGACCCTGCGACGCCACCGACGAGTGCGCCAACTGCCGTCTCTCCTCCCACTGCCGCCGACAAAAGCGTAAGTCATAAGCAATTGCGCAGATTTGTAGCGGCATGCCACAGTCATGCTGCTACGGGTAATAAATCACATAAACAAGCAAAGGGTGTAGGGGCGAGCCTATGGCCCGCCCGGTGGCGAAAACTTCAAATTGCCGCGAAGCGGCAAAAAAATCTGTGAAAATCTGTGAGATCCGTGGGAGATTAAGGAATCTCAAAATCTCCCGCGCTCGCGCCCGATGGTCGTGTGCGGCCCGTGACCGGGCAACACCGTCACATCGTCGGGCAACGCCATCAACTTCGTGCGGATACTCTCGATAAGTTGTTCATAACTGCCGCCCGCCAAATCCGTGCGGCCTATCGATCCGCAGAACAGCGTATCGCCGACAAATACATACTTGTTCCGTTCGTCGTACAGACACACTCCACCAGGCGAATGCCCCGGCGTGTGCAGCACCCGCAGCAAATCTTTTCCGATGCGGATAACGTCGCCGTCGGCCAACGGTTCGTCAATCTCCACCGCCGCCGGCTCCAAATCCGCCATGCCGAACCGGCGTGCCTGCAGCGCAATCCGTCGGCCGAGATCCGCATCGCCAGGATGCGCCTTTACCCGTATGCCATACCGTTCCTTCATAGCGTTGTCGCTGAAGCAATGGTCGAGATGCATATGCGTGTTCAACACGGCAAGCGGCTTCAGCCCCTTGCTGTCGATGAAGTCCGTCACCGCTTTGCGTTCATTGTCAAACATCATCCCCGGGTCGATGATTAACGCCTCCGACGTCGCATCATCACTGAGCACATACGCGCTCTCCTCAAACGGATTTACCACAAATTGCTGAATCGACAACATAGCGCTTCACGGTTTAATGTTTCCCCTTCGTCTGACGTTTCATCGGCACATATACCAACTTTTTCGTCTCAAAAAACGGCTCGGCAAAAAATTCCGCCACCGGGAACTCCACAATCGGTAGATTCACCCCACGGCTTTCTTCTTCCAAGTCGCCGCCCTTCAGGCAGATGATGCCGTTGTCATACTTGTTGCCTTCCAATCGGCCCGCGAGTACCTTCGGTCGCGCCACCTTCACGAGCGCATCGAGCGGCATCACCGCGCGGCTCACAACGTAGTCAAACTGCTCGCGCACCTCGCCCACGTCGCCGTGCTTCGTGGCCACATTCGTCAGCCTGAGGTTGGCAATCACATCATCCGCCACCTTCAGTTTCTTGCCGATGCGGTCCACGAGCAGGAAATTACACTCCGGATACATCACCGCAAGCGGAATGCCCGGGAAGCCGCCACCCGTGCCGAGATCCAGCAGCGCCGTGCCGGCCGCCAGCGGTCCCAAGAACCGCGCAATCGTCAGCGAATGGAGCACATGATTCGTATACAGATTCTCGATATCGCGCCGCGATATCACATTGATTTTCTCATTCCATTCAGGGTACAATTCACCCATCCGCACAAACTGTTCGCGCTGCACATCCGTCAACTCCGGAAAATATCCGAACAATACATCAATCTGACCCATAATATCATTGCATATAATAATGCAAAGATACAACTATTTGTCAATCGCCGCAACAATCACTTGTCGCGGTCGAGCTTTGGAAGTACATACGTCACAAACAATTTTTTAAAAGGCTTCGCTTTTCCACAAACTTAAACTAACTTTGCATTCGTTGTTATCACTTCGTGTCAAAAATAACAACCCGAATATGGCGCTTGCAATAAATATAAACGACCTGCTTAACAAGCATAAGATAGAATCCAACCGAATTGAATTCAAAAAAGGATGGAATCCTGAAAGCATATATCACAGCGTATGTGCTTTTGCCAATGACTTTGAAGACCTCGGAGGTGGATATATTATCGTTGGTGTAGATACTGATGATAAATCGGGAATGGCTATTCGGCCTGTAAA
This sequence comes from uncultured Bacteroidales bacterium, assembly GCA_937995285.1. Classification (GTDB taxonomy): domain Bacteria; phylum Bacteroidota; class Bacteroidia; order Bacteroidales; family Muribaculaceae; genus CAG-873. The sequence continues at coordinate 8,804 of CALKKU010000093.1, forward strand.
CGGAATCCCGGTGGAAAAGATAGATGGTATCTTGCAGGATATGGTAGGGTATAACAATAAGATGAATCCGTATTACCTGCCTCGAACCTCGGTTGAGGAAGTAGATGGTAAACAGTTGATCGTTATATGGTGTCCTGCCGGAAGCAATCGTCCTTATTCGGTATCTGCAAATGTTACGGCCAAAGGCTCTAAAGATGTGCCCTATATTCGCAGTGGTACAAGTAGTATTGAGGCGAGAGGAGAAGTCCTCGCGGAATTGCGAGAATTGGCTAATCGAATCCCTTTTGATGAACGTGGCAACCGCGACATAAGGTCGGAAGATATTTCATTGGTGCTTCTCCGTGATTATTTGGTCGGAGTTGGAAGCAAGTTGGCTGATAATATAACAACAATGCCTCTGCCTGTTATTCTTGACCAAATGGAACTTTATACAGGTCCTAAAGAGGACAAATTGCTTCGCAATGTTGCGGCTATGATGTTTTGCGAGAATCCGTGTAAATTTTTTCCGTATACTCAGATTGATGTGGTGACATTCCCTAATGGAAAGATGAAAGATCCGAATAATTTTACGGAAGTCACATTCAAAGGTAGTGTCCCGCAGATGATAAAGCAGACAATGGATTATATAAAGAGTAATGTCCTCAAAGAATACGTGCGTAAGGTCTCCGGTAAACAAGAGGCGGATCGCTTTTGGAACTATCCATATGATGCTGTGGAGGAAGCTGTTGTAAATGCTGTTTATCACAGAGACTTTTCGCAATATGAACCGATTGAGATTACGGTTGAGCCAAGTGGAATTTCAATACTGAATTGTCCCGGTCCTGACAGAAGTATCTCTCGGGAGGAAATCGAAAAAGGCGATATGCTGAAAAGCCGCCGCTATCGCAATCGACGTTTGGGCGATTTTTTGAAAGAACTTGACCTTACAGAAGGCCGCTCAACAGGTATCCCTACTATACAAGCTAAGTTGGCAGAAAATGGATCGCCACGTGCCGTTTTTGAAACGACTGATGATCGTTTGACATTCTTGGTTACTATTTCAATACACAAAAATTGTAATGAACGTTCGGAAACAGAAACAAAAAGTTCGGAGAGAAGTTCGGAGAGAGCACCAAAAAGTTCGGAGAGAAGTTCGGAGAAAATTCTTACGTTGATAAAAAGCAAGCCTACAATATCTGCGGCAGAGATAGCTATGATAATAGGCCTGTCATCCCGAGGAGTGGAGAAACAAATTAAAAAACTTCGAGAAGCCGGAGTCATCAAACGTATTGGTGCTGATTATGGCGGCTATTGGGCAATCATTGCACAGCAAAACGAATAAAAGAAACATACAATTTACCAAACCAAGATAAAAATCCCTCATCCACAATGCTTCAAATAGGAAAATACAACACCCTAACCGTAGCCCGCGAAGTCGAATTCGGGCTTTACCTCGCCGACGACCGCGGCACCGAAGTGCTCCTCCCGCGCCGCTACGTCACACCCGAAATGACCGTCGGCTCCGACGTCAACGTATTCGTCTACAAAGACTCCGACGACCGCCCCGTCGCCACCACCGAGCGTCCCTACGCTACAGTCGGCGAGTTCGCCTACCTCCAAGTTCGCGACGTCAATAAAACAGGCGCGTTCCTCGACTGGGGACTACTCAAAGACCTCCTCGTGCCGTACGCCGAGCAGAAATCGCGAATGCGTCCCGGCGGCACCTACCTCGTCTACGTCTACCTCGACACCGTCACCGGCCGCATCGCCGCCTCGGCCCGCATCGAGCGCTACCTCGGCAACGTCCTCCCGGGCTATCGCCCCGGGCAGGAAGTCTCCGCCCTCATCATCGAGCACATCCCCATCGGCTTCCGCGCCATCGTCGACAACCTCCATTGGGGCATGATCTACGACAGCGAACTCTACACGCCCCTCGACATCGAGCAAGTCGTCACCGCCCGCGTCAAGCAAGTGCGCCCCGACGGCAAAATCGACCTCACCATGCTCGATCGCCTGTCTCTTATACACATCTCC
>CALKKU010000094.1 GCA_937995285.1 uncultured Bacteroidales bacterium
TGCCGATTGCAGCGGTTTGACAAGTATTGAAATACCCAACTCTGTAACAGAGATTGGAGGATACGCATTTGCCGATTGCAGCGGTTTGACAAGTATTGAAATACCCAACTCTGTAACAGAGATTAAACCACAGGCATTTAGAAATTGCAGCGGTTTGACAAGTCTTGAAATACCCAACTCAGTGACAAAGATTGGTGAATACGCATTTAGCGGCTGTAGCAGTTTGACAAGTATTGAAATACCCAACTCAGTGACAAAGATTGGTGAATATGCATTTAGCGGATGTAGTGGTTTGGCAAGTGTTAAAATATCCAACTCGGTTACTGCGATTGAGCCTTGGACATTCAACGGATGCCGTAGTTTGACAAGTATCAAAATACCCGATTCAGTGACTGATATTAGAGAAGATGCGTTCTATGATTGTAGTAATTTGGATAGTATAGTGATCCCTAATTCAGTGACTAAAATAAGATCCAGTGCCTTCATAGGTTGTGATTTCATTACTAAAATCAGATGTGAGGCTGTAGAACCACCGGCTCTTGGGCGGGGTGCATTTTCTATAGCAAACTTGGCTGGTCTTAGATTGTATGTTCCGGCTCAATCGCTTAACAAATATCAGAACTCTCAATGGTGGGTTCCTAATATCGTAACATATTGACCAAGATAATTGATTTGTAAAAAAAAATCTCCGGCAAGGTTCTAAAACTCGCCGCGAATTAAGGAAATACTGGCAAAATATATTGTCTATCAAGAAGCAGTGTCGTAACTTTTAATTGCGACACTGCTTCCGCCGTCACCCTACCAGGAATTAATATAGCATACCACTTTACACATTAAAGGCATGCGAAACGCATGCCGCTACACCCTCTGCCGGTGATATTATAAGAGAAACTGTGTCGTAACCATTAATTACGACACAGTTTTTTTCGTTATTTTTCTTCTGCAAGAGGAATGCGGTGGAGCACCATTATTGTGACGCCGCTGTCGTCGAGGAGAATGAGTTGGTCGTGCGCACCGTGAACAGCTGTCGCAGCCTGCTGGAGGGCAACGAGGATAGCCGTTTCCTGCGTACGATTTGGGCAAGCCATCCGTGTGACGCCCATATTGCTGAAGTCGACGGCATTCTTGCGGCGGTAGTCGAGATAGATAGTGCCGTTGAAATAGTTGCAACCGGTGTTGCCGTGGATTTTCAGTTCGCCGAGATCGAAGAACACGTCGGCCGGAGTTTCGAGTTTATCGATGCCCGATACGGCCTTCACTTCCCAATGTCCGTTGATAAAGCCGAGGTTGCCGCGACGAAGTTTCAGCAATATTTCACCTTTCTCGTTCTTGACGTCGATAAATGACTGTGTGTCTTCATCGCGCATCGTGATATATACGGGCTTAAAACCGATGGCCGAATCGATGGCTTTTGAAAACTCTACATCGGGGCACAGCATCAACGTCGACAGCAAGTTGCTGAACGTAAGGCAACCTTCATCCGTCACGTTGTACTCGCCGTTGATCGTGTTGCAGCCGTCATTTGCGTAAATACGACCTGTCGAAGGCTCAAAGATAATGTAAGGCATACCCTCATCGAGGTCGATTACATACGTACCGGCTTGGATTATATACCATTCGCCGGCGATGTCCGACGCAAGTTGCGACAGTTCCTTTTGGGGAGCTACGGTTTTGGCCGGCTCCTTCAGAGTGTAGGCTTCGTCAATCGGTCCTTCGGGCATCACTGCATTCTTTTCGGGTTCGGGATCCGTGACAGGCGTTTCAACCACCACGGGACGACCTTCGGCAGTCGCGGGCAATGTAGTGGGCACATCGACTACGACCGGCTTCGTATTTTCATCTATCACGGCAGGCAAGGTTGTAAAATCGCGGTCGCCCTCAACAGCCGTAGCGGACGAACCTTTGATAGTATTTGTATTATTCTTGAACAGACTGCAACCGGTCATCGTGGCAGCGGCGGCAGAGAGGAGTAGTAAATTCACGACTTTCATAACTGTATCGGATTTGTGATTATATACTATGTAAATACGGCAATGCCGCATTTATTGCTCAAAGATACTAAAAAAATTACAGATGCCACTCATCCGTGCGCAAATCAATCATCGCCACGCCCTCGGCGGCAGACTCGGAACGCCCTATTCTTCGCATTCGCGGCGATGCATCAGCGCCAATCACCAATGTATCGGGGCGGTAATGTCGAATCATACGGCCGATGTCGCCGCGCGAGCGTCGTCCAAGTACCAAGTAGTTTACTTTCACGACCGACGTATCGCCGCGTGCGACAGCCGATGCAAACGCAATCGACTTTCCTCCAACGACAAACATCTGCCGGTCAATATAGCGTAACGTATCAATGCCTGCAATCGACGCGTACGGCGCGATGTCTCCGCCAAGCTTTGCCGCGAGGCTCGACTGCTCTTGCCGAGGGCAAGCGGTGTACACATCGGCGACGTCGCCGCGCTTCACAATCACAGCCGTGGCAAAGCCGCTGCGAAGCACTCGTATCTCATTTTGAACCACATCCACGCGGCAGCAAATCACAGACACCACAACTGCGACTATCGCCGCACCGAGTGCCACGAAGCCATGGCGATTATTCAGGTGGACCGCAACAGCACCTATAATGACCATCAGTGCAATCGCAGCAATTACTCCTACCGGAATATACAGATCGGACAGCTGCGACCAACTAAGATTTCCTATCGCCGTAACGACGTAGTCCGTAGCACCGACCGACGCATTGATAACATCGGCCAACCACTGCATGTGAATGCCAAACGCCTCAAAGGACATAAGTGCCGCGCCGCCAAACATCCACACCGGCATCAGCAACGAAACCACTGCATTCGACACCATAAACAGCACCGGCAGGCGATGGAAGTAGAAAGCCGACAACAACATCGTGCCGAGCAGCGCCGCGACAATCACGCTACCCCACCCCGCAAGAACATAGAGATATTTTCGTCGCGGATTCACACGATTGATTATCGGCACAAAGGCGATTATGCCAAGAACAGCGGCAACGGACATCTGCAAGCCTATCGAAAATACGCCCATAGGGTCTATTGCCAATATTATGATGATCGCCACGCAGAGCGAATTGAGCGGATTTACCTGCCGACCCGTCAGCCGACCGATGCTGTAGACCGTATACATAATCACAGCCCTCACCACCGACACCGGCAGCCCGACCGCCCATGCGTATATCCACAAATTTATAACTATAAGGCATATACGCCAACGATACAATCTGTAATCAGCACGCATAGGCAGCAGCAGCAAATTGAGCAAAAGCACCACAAAGCCTACGTGGAAACCGCTCAAAGCCAAGGCGTGAGCCACTCCTGTTGCTCTAAAATTTTCGAGCATCGGTTCGGGCAACTCGTCGGCTCGACCGAGCAATAGCGCTGCTTCGAGGCCATAGGCAAGGTCGTTAAGGCCGCTGCGCACCAACAGTTCCATTGCGCTGCGGGCTGCATCATCGCACACTGCCGCCAATGACTTCTCACGCCCCGTAACGGTCAACGTTTCATCGTCAACACGAGCCAAAGCCGCGATATGATTGGCCGCATAGAACTGAGTCAAATCAGGTTGCCCGGGCAAATCCGATCTGACCTCCGCAGGACTGAAATCGGCCTTGAACCGTACACGGCTGCCGACTGCCAAGGGCATCGGATCATACGTCACCGAGGCATACGCTCTGAACTTACCCACCGGTTGTCCGAGCAGTGAATCAACATCAACTATGTAGGCCGTCGTATGTCGGTTGATCGACACATCCACTATCTCACCGGCGCATTCCGCCCCGCTCAGTTCATCAAGGCCGGTCGGCATCTGCGGCGAAGCATCGAGCATCGCCAAAGCCCAACCGATCGCAAGCGAGTACATGGCTACAGCCACGTAGTGAACCTTTACCAACCACAATGCCACACCGACAACAGCGGCAAGGGCAGCCCATGCCGCACCGCCGCCAATCCACCATACAAGAATACCCGCTACCAAGCCGACGGCAGCCGGCAGAGCGGGTACTTGATGGAGGTATTTGTACATTTGCTATATAACAAGCGTCACTCGATTACCGACAGCACGACGGCGAGGCTCGTCACACCGATGATAATCCACAGCGCGAGGGCAAGCAGCAACGGTTTTACTCCCACATTCTTTATCATCTTCATCGACAGTGACGCACCGATCATAAACAGCGTCACGACCATACCGCGGCGAGCCACCCACACCAGCGCATCGGTAAGCACCGAGGGGAGCGATACGTAGGTGTTGACTATCATTGCCAACACGAAGATGAAAATGAACCATGGAATCGACACCTTGCCTGTCTTGTCGCGGAAAATAAACATAGTGACGAATGCCAACGGAATAATCCACAGCGCACGTGTCAACTTCACAAGCGTCGCAGTCTGAAGCGCCTCCGGACCGTATATCTCGCCTGCACCGACCACCGACGATGTGTCGTGAATGGCAATCGCGGCCCACGTGCCGAACTGCGTCTGCGTCATATCAAGCAGATGCCCGAGCGGCGGGAACAGGAACAGCGCTATGGAATTGAGGATGAAGATGACGCCGAGCGACACACCCATTTGGTCATTATCGGCTTTCAGCACCGAACCGACGGCGGCAATAGCGCTGCCGCCGCAAATGGCCGTACCCGACGATATGAGGTAGGCCGTCTTTCGGTTGATGTGCAGCCAATATCCGAGCATCACGCCGACGACCATAACCGTGGCCACCGACACGATGGTAAACATCATACCGTTGGCGCCCGAGCGCAATGACTCGTGCAGATTCATAGTGAAGCCGAGGCACACTACAGCAACTTGCAGCAAATATTTCGATGTCTTCTTGTTGAACTTCGGGCACGGATTTTCAAACACGAATGCGAAAACCAGGCCGGCCGCCAACGCAATCGGCGCCGTAATCACGGGCAATCCGAATGCCTGAAAAGGAAAGATTATGAGCGCAATGAGCGCAATGTAGACTATACGTGAAGCAGTAAGCATAATAATATGTGATAGATAATTGTCTGTATATTTGCAAATTACTTATTCCAGATATTCCACGACACGAATGCCTGCAACAGCAGCATTTCGAGGCCGTTTTTCACAACGGCACCGGCTGCCTCAGCCTTTTTCATAAACAGCGTGGTCTGCGGATTGTACAACAGGTCGTAGCAGATATGCTGCGGCGTCAAGGCTTCGTAAGGTATATCGGGACACGCATCCACGTTGGGATACATACCGAGAGGCGTGGTGTTCACTATCACCTTGTAATCGGCAAGCAATTCCGGTGTCACATCAGCATAGGTGATAGCATCCGGTTTGGCCGTTCGCGACACTTTGGTACAGCTCACATCGAGCGCTCCAAGAGCATGTATCACCGCCTTTGAGGCTCCGCCTGTGCCGAGCACGAGCGCTCGCCGATGAATCTCGCTGTCGAGCAACGGACGGATTGAATCACCGAAACCTATGGCGTCACTGTTGTAGCCTTTGAGCGTGCGGCTGCCGTCAGGCTGCTTGAACACTTTAACAACGTTGACCGCTCCGATGGCCTTCGCCTCGGGATCGATGGCATCGAGATGCTCGATGACCAGCTCCTTGTAGGGAATGGTGACGTTGAAACCTGTGAGGTTGGAATGCGCGGCCAACACTTCGTCGAGTTTGTCGATCGACGGTATCTCGAAGTTGACATACCGAGCATCTATACCCTCCGACTCGAACTTCATATTGAAGAAACTCTGTGAGGAGGAATGTTTCAACGGGTAGCCGATGAGGCCGAACAACCGCTTGTATTGGCCGTAATTCATATTAAGATCTGATTTATTATGCAAATGTATACAATTTCGCGCAATCAATCGACTGCATTGTCGCCTCCGTATTGCTTAAAATATTCTTCGGCAGTGCCGGCGAGTTCATCGTACCATTCCTTGCCGAAGCGACGTTCGAGCGGTCCGCGCAGGAATTGATATGCACGTATTCCTTCCTTGCGACCGAGAATTTCGGCGCACTTGCATATCTTCCAACGATGCAGGTTGACGGCCGTGAATGTCGGGTATTCCTTCAATCGCACCGGGTAGAGGTGGCACGAGATCGGCTTCATAAAATCGATACGCCCCTGCCGCCAAGCCTTTTCGATAGCACATTGGCACATGCCGCCGGCATCGTAACAGGTGAACACACAGTTCTGTCCGTCGACAATCGAAGTGACAAGGTCGCCTTCCTCATCGACATACGACACACCGTTTTCCTCAATCTCGCGCCGCGCCGCAGGCAGCAAATCGTCGATGATTTCCGGCAATATTTCCTCAATCTTTTTCTTCTCTTCCTCTGTGATGGGCGCGCCGGCATCGCCGTCGATGCAACATTGGCCGAGACACTTGTCGAGGTCGCAGCAGAAATAGCGTTCGAGCAAGTCGAGGCTCACGAGTGTATCTTGTATCTGGAGCATATATGTTTCGTAAGATGTTGATTCCATTATGGTTGGGTTGTCACGGATGTAACACCGATGAGGCGATCGGTACGGTCGAGCGGTCCGCGGGCATATACCTTGACCACGTACTCGTTGACCGTCTGATACTTGTTGCCTTCGATTATCGACGTGGTGCCGCGATTGGCGCCGGGCGTCACGGCAAGGTACTGGTAGTTGTATGCGCCCTGTTTCAGCAGCAGGGCTTTTTCGTAGCGTCCCTCGGCTTCGTTGTAAGTCATAATCGACGACGAGTCGAAGCGGCGCTGCGTCATATCGCCGTCGAGAAATATCATCGTGCCCGGCAACTCGGGGTAGTCGAGTGCAAAGTGAACGACCACGTAATCGGCCTCGATATCCGACTCCGACGAATTGTATTCGCGCACAAAGAATCGTCCGTGCTGGGTGCTGTCGTAGGTGTACGATTCGCCGGCACGCGATTGGTCGGTGTACAGCGTGAAGTGATAGTACGGATAGTAGTAGTCAATCGCTTCCACTCCCATTCCGGGATAGTGTACGTTCGACACCTCCATACGGCGGTACTCGTTGCCGGCCTCGAAAATCAAAGGATCGCGATGTTCGTAAATCGCCGTCGTGCCCGACATGCGCAGCGGCTGCTTCAGAGCCACTTCGTTGTCGCCGCGGCCGTTCTGCGACACCATCACGGTAAGGTCGTTGAACGGATCGGCAACAGCCGCCCGCTCGGTATCGACCGACACCGACACCTGCTGATGAGCGTCGTTGTAATCGATGTCGGTTCGCGATGTCACCGACACACTTATCGGCGCCGATTGCTCGCTGAGCATCACACGCTGCCGCAACCATGGTGTCTCGGGAGCATCCTCGCTGTAAACTTCGAGCAGATAGTTGCCCGACAGCGTCGGCGATATGTCTTCATTGGGAAAGTCGAAATAGTAGTGCACGTAGTGTACGGTCGTGGCGCGGGAGTACTCGTAGTTTTCGATTATGCTTTCGTTGAAGCCGTCGAGATATTCCGTTTCGGCCACGGTCGACGGCTGCCAATTGGCATCGCACCGCACCACGCGGTAGCGCAGAAACTCGCGGTCTTCGCTCAGGTGGTCGAAACTCACCGTCACGGCATCACCACTGCCGAGAACAGCCATCGGCAGTGCGAACAGGTCGTCGCCGACCTGCGTGCGCAGTGTTCTGACGTCATCGCGAAGGAGAGCCGTCATCGTATCAACCGCTCCGACCTGCATCGTGCCAAGCGCGGCGACAAATAATATGCACGCAGTCCTGTTCATCGCCAGTCTATAGGTGTCTGCCCGTTGGCTCGCAGATAGTCGTTGGCTAACGAGAAATGATGATTGCCGAAGAAGCCGCGATAGGCCGACAGCGGCGACGGATGCGGCGACGAGAGCACCAAGTGTCGGCTGCGGTCGATCGACGCGCCCTTGCGCTGAGCATAACTACCCCAGAGCATAAAGACGATGCCGCTGCGCTCGGCCGACAACTTTGCAATCACCGCGTCGGTAAACGTCTCCCAGCCGCGGCCCTGGTGCGAACCGGCCCGGTGAGCGGCCACGGTGAGCGTGGCGTTGAGCAACAACACGCCCTGACGGCTCCAGCGGCTAAGGTCGCCCGACGCATAGGGCTTCACACCCGTGTCCGACTCTATTTCCTTGAATATGTTGACAAGCGACGGCGGCAGCGGAGTGCCGTCGGCCACCGAGAAGCTCAGGCCGTTGGCTTGTCCGGGTTCGTGATACGGATCTTGACCGAGAATCACCACTTTCACCTTGTCGAACGGACACGCATCGAAGGCGGCGAATATGCGTCCCGCGGGCGGATATACCGTGCCGCTGCCGTAGGCCTGCCGCACGAAGTCGGCCAGCCCCGCGAAATACGGTGCCGACCACTCGCTGCTCAGAGCCTGCTGCCACGATGAATCTATACGTACTTGCATATCATATTTTTTGCAAATCTACGAAAAAAAGACTACTTTTGCACAACCGAACGGCCATAAATACACGGCCGTCGCGCTATGTGCCCGTAGTTCAATGGATAGAATTTCGGATTCCGGTTCCGACGATTGGGGTTCGACCCCCCACGGGCATACAATAAGAGGGATGCGGCGCTGCCGCATCCCTCTGGTTGTATTATGATAGTATTCGATTAATTCGCGGCGAGTTTCAGAACCTTGCCGGAGATTTTTACGAGGTAGATTCCGGCGCCGGGGAGGACTATTGATGTGGCCGGACCACGGTAAACTGCCGCGCCTGCCGTGTTATACACTTCAAGCAGTTCGCCGGCATCCGCGCCTTCCACCACGAGCGTATCGCCCGTAACAGTGACGGTTACCACGCTATCATTCGCGACGTCATCAACGCCGGCCAAGCCAATAATATTGGAAAAGTCTTTCCACTCATCCGCCGCACGGTACTTATCAATCGACTCCTCAGGTACATACAGTTTGCAATCGGTTGTATTAACTTGATTGAATACATTACCGTCGCAACTCGGAGGTTCAGCTGCCTCGCATTTAATTTCTGCAAGGCTGCTACAACCTTCGAATGCTACTTTTCCAATCTCCGTCACCGAGTTCGGAAGCTTAATACTCGTCAAACTGCTGCAACGGTAAAAAGCCCATACGCCAATTGCTGTTACCAAATTCGGAATCTCAACACTCGTTAAGTCCTTACAATAGTAAAATGTATTGTAACCAATCGCTGTTACCGAGTTCGATATTGCAACACTCGTCAAACTGATGCAATTGGCGAATACAAAGTCCCCAAACTCCGTCACCGAATTCGGAATAACCATACTCGTCAAACTGCTGCAACCTTGAAATGCTCCGTTTCTAATTGTCGTCACTGAATTCGGTATGACAGTCTTATTCAAACTACGGCAACCTGCGAATACATTGTACCCAATCTCTGTCACCGAATTTGGAAGTTGCACGCCAACTAAATTTTCGCATTCTCTGAATGCTTCACTCCCGATATTAGTTATTCCATCTGAAATTGCAACAAACATTACTTGCGGAGCATTCCAAGCGGTGTAAATCATGTCATCCATCCGTCCCGTACCCGAAATTGTAAGATTGCCGTCGTAGTCGAGCGTCCACGTCACATTATCGCCGCATTCGCCGCTCGATGCGATTGTCGAACCGGAAACAAACTTAAAATCTTCCCATACATCACACACTCCGTATAGACGTAGTGATGACTGCGGCACATATAGTTTACACAAATTTGTACATCTGCTGTCGAACACATCAGCGCCACATTTAGGCGGTTTCACGGCCTTGCAATCAATCTCCGCGAGTTTGCTGCAACCACTGAATGCATTGTCGCCAATCAGAGCAATTGAAGCGGGAATTACTATGCCGGTCAACTCGCTGCAACCGGAGAACGCACGGCTACCTATTTTCGTTATCCCGTCCGAAATTGAGACTTCCGCTACAGAGTTGCCCCAAGGTGCGCTCTGATCATAATCACACATTTCGCCTGTGCCGATAAGTGTCAGATTACGATCGGCATCGAGCGTCCACGTGATGCTGTCGCCGCAACTGCCGGAGTCCAAGACATAAGTGATGTTTCTAAAATCTTTCCACGGGTCTGCCGCACGATACTTATCAACCGACTGCTCAGGAACATACAGTTTGCAAGTTCTTGGATTGGCTCCATGAAATGTAAGATAAGAATCGGAGTCATTATTGCCACATACCGGTGGCTCCGCAGCATCACACTTGATTTCTGCAAGGTCATTACACCGAAGGAACGCGCTACGTCCAATCTCTGTCACTGAGTTTGGAATAATAACGCTCGTCAGACTGCTGCATTCCAAGAATGTAGCACTCCCAATCGTTGTCACTGATTCCGGAATCTCAATACGCGTCAAACTGCTGCAGCCGTAGAACGCACTATTCCCAATCGTCGTAACAGAGTTAGGAATTGTAACACTCGTCAAGCTGCTACATTTCCAGAATGTGCTGCTTCCAATCGTTGTCACTGAACTCGGTATCGTAACACTCGTCAAGTTGCTGCAACCGTAGAATGCGCTGTTTCCAATCGTTGTCACTGAACTCGGTATCGTAACACCTGTCTCTTATACACATCTGACGCTGCCGACGATCCCAATCGTTGTAACTGAGTTCCCAATATTCACATTCGCCAGACTGCTGCAACCGTAGAACGCACTATTCCCAATCGTTGTCACCGAACTCGGAATCTCAATACTTGCCAAAATGCGGCATCCGTAGAACGCACTATTCCCAATCGTCGTAACTGAGTTAGGTATCGTAACACTTGCCAAACTGCGGCATCCGTAGAACGCACTATTCCCAATCGTCGTAACTGAGTTAGGTATCGT
>CALKKU010000095.1 GCA_937995285.1 uncultured Bacteroidales bacterium
TAAGAAAACAAAATTTCGCCGCCAACAGAAAGGCCGCATGAAGGGCATCGCCCAGCGCGGCAACCAGCTGGCCTTCGGCTCATTTGGCATCAAGACCCTTGAGTCGAAATGGATCACCGGCCGCCAGATTGAAGCCGCTCGTATCGCCGTAACGCGTTATATGCAGCGTCAAGGTCAGATATGGATCCGCATTTTCCCCGATAAGCCTATCACCAAGAAGCCTGCCGAAGTCCGCATGGGTAAAGGTAAAGGTTCGCCCGAAGGCTTCGTGGCTCCCGTTACTCCCGGCCGCATGATTATCGAGGTGGAAGGCGTTCCCTTCGAAGTGGCAAAGGAAGCACTGCGCCTCGCTGCTCAGAAGCTCCCCGTTGTTACAAAGTTTGTCGTTCGTCGTGACTACGACCCCTCACAAAACGTGTAAACAATTATGAAAAAAGAAGAAATCAAAGAACTTAGCACCGCCGACCTCAAGGAACGCCTCGCTGCGATGGAGAAGGAATATCTTCAGCTCAAGGTCAATCATGCAGTGTCGCCTCTTGACAACCCTGCTAAGATTACCGCCGACCGCCGCATGATTGCACGTGTGAAGACCGAATTGCGTCAGCGCGAACTTAACAACAAATAACAACCTCGACACAAATGGAAAAGAGAAATTTAAGAAAAGAGCGCATCGGGGTCGTATCGAGCAACAAGGGTGACAAGACTATCACAGTCACCATCAAGTGGAAAGAGAAGCATCCTATTTACGGCAAGTTCGTAAACAAGAGCAAAAAGTACCACGCTCATGACGAAAACAACGAATGCAGCGTTGGCGATACCGTTCGCCTGATGGAAACACGTCCCTTGAGCAAGACCAAGAGATGGCGCTTAGTTGAAATAATCGAAAAAGTGAAGTAAACTATGATACAGACAGAATCACGTTTGACCGTAGCCGATAACAGCGGCGCCAAGGAAGCCCTGTGCATCCACGTACTCGGTGGCACCGGCCGTCGTTACGCATCGGTAGGCGACATCATCGTCGTGTCGGTAAAGAGCGTTATCCCCAGCTCTGATGTAAAGAAAGGCACTGTATCGAAGGCTATCGTCGTTCGTACGAAGAAGGAAATCCGTCGCGCCGACGGCTCTTACATCCGCTTCGACGACAATGCCTGCGTGCTGCTCAACAATGCCGGTGAACTCCGCGGCACCCGTATCTTCGGTCCGGTTGCCCGCGAACTCCGCGCCACCAACATGAAAATCGTCTCACTTGCCCCCGAGGTACTGTAAGTTTCACAACCTGTTTAATCACAAAAAACTAATAAGTAATGAAATTACATATTAAGAAAGGTGACATGGTCTATGTCCTTGCAGGGGACGATCGCGGCACTACCGGCCGAGTTCTCTCAGTCGATGTAAAGAAGCAGCGTGCCATAGTTGAAGGCGCCAATATCGTCACCAAGGCCACAAAACCCTCTGCACAATATCCCCAGGGCGGCCTTGTAAAGAAAGAAGCCCCCATCCACATTTCCAACCTCAGCCTCATCGACCCCAAGAGCGGCAAGCCTACCCGCATCGCTCTGCGTCGCGAAGACGGCAAGAGCGTTCGTATCGCTAAAAAATCAGGACAGGAGATCAAATAATGGAAACAACACTTAGTAAAGACTACAAGGAGCGCATCTTGCCTGAACTGATGAAGCAATTCGGCTACACCACCGTGATGCGTGCTCCCCGCCTTGAGAAGATTGTTATCAACCAAGGTATCGGTGAAGCTACTCAGGATAAGAAACTCATCGACATCGCTATCAACGAACTTACCGCCATCACCGGCCAGAAGGCTGTGGCTACTCTTTCGCGCAAGGATATTTCTAACTTCAAGGTGCGTAAGAAGATGCCCATCGGTGTACGTGTAACTCTGCGTCGCGAACGTATGTATGAGTTCCTCGAACGTCTCGTTCGCGTGGCTCTTCCCCGTATCCGCGACTTCAAGGGTATTGAAGGTAAACTCGACGGCCGTGGCAACTACACCCTCGGTATTACCGAGCAGATTATCTTCCCGGAAATCAACATCGACAACATCAACAAGCTTATGGGTATGAACATCACCTTCGTTACCTCGGCTCCCACCGACGAAGAAGGCTATGCACTGCTCAAGGCTTTTGGTCTTCCCTTCAAAAACGAAAAGAAGTAAACTATGGCTAAAGAATCAATGAAGGCCCGCGAAGTGAAGCGCGCCAAGCTCGTAGCCAAGTACGCCGCCAAGAAGGCTGAACTCAAGAAAGTCGGCGACTACGAGGCTTACCAGGAACTGCAGAAGTTGCCCAAGAACGCGTCGCGTGTTCGTCTGCACAATCGTTGCTCGATCACCGGTCGTCCGAAAGGCTACATGCGCGAATTCGGCATCAGCCGTATTCAGTTCCGCGAGATGGCTTCGGCAGGTCTCATCCCCGGCGTAAAGAAGGCAAGCTGGTAACAAGTCGTTAAGGTTACGGCCTACAGCCTGAGTTTTCGCTCGGCAAAACAATACAAACAAAATGGAGACGGCCTCGACGCCACGACTCTTTAACCTTCCCCGTTAACACGGATTCTCAGCATCCCGTGGGGGTCGGCTCCCATTATTTATATTTTAGAGAATTAAATATTGTTGGGAACACTTCCCAATCAATTTAAACAACCAAAACAATGACAGATCCAATAGCAGATTATCTCACAAGATTGAGGAACGCTATCAAGGCCAACCACCGCGTTGTCGAGATTCCCGCCTCAAACTTGAAAAAAGAAATCACTAAGATTCTCTTTGAACAGGGCTACATCCTCAACTACAAGTTCGAGGAAGGAACCACACCCGCAGGTTCAATCAAGATCGCCCTCAAGTATGATCCGGTTGACCGCGTAAACGCCATCAAGGGCCTTCGTCGCGTATCGCGTCCGGGCTTGCGCCAGTACGCCGGTTATAAGGACATGCCCCGCGTCCTCAACGGACTCGGTATCGCCATCCTCTCCACCTCAAAGGGTGTGATGACCAACAAGAAAGCCGCTGAAGAAAAGGTAGGCGGTGAAGTACTTTGCTACGTTTATTAATCTTTAACCCGTTTACAAAGCAATATGTCACGTATAGGTAAAGCACCCATCGCAATCCCTGCAGGCGTTACTGTCGAGGTTAAAGACCACGTAGTAACCGTCAAGGGTAAGAATGCAAGCCTTCAGCAGGAAATCAACCCCGACATCACAGTCGAAGTTAAAGAAGGCCACGTATATGTAAGCCGTCCCAGCGACGACCGCGAGCATCGCGCTCTCCATGGTCTGTATCGCGCGCTGATCCACAACATGGTGGTAGGTGTGTCGGAAGGCTATCGTAAAGAAATGGAATTGGTAGGCGTCGGCTACCGCGCAAGTGCCAACCCCGGTAACGTGTTGGAACTCTCGCTCGGTTATTCGCACGCAATATATATCAAGCTTCCCCCCGAAGTGAAGGTAGAAGCCAAGAGCGAACGCAACAAGAACCCGCTCATCATCCTCACCAGCGAAGACAAGCAACTTTTGGGCCAGGTATGCGCCAAAATCCGCTCACTGCGTAAGCCCGAACCCTACAAGGGCAAAGGTATCAAGTTTGTTGG
The DNA here is from genome assembly GCA_937995285.1 of uncultured Bacteroidales bacterium. Classification (GTDB taxonomy): domain Bacteria; phylum Bacteroidota; class Bacteroidia; order Bacteroidales; family Muribaculaceae; genus CAG-873. Next base: position 3,594 of record CALKKU010000095.1, read on the forward strand.
CGAAGTTATTCGTCGTAAATCCGGCAAGACTGCCGGTGCCAAATAAATAAATTGACACCATCATGATTTCTAAGATTAACAGAAGAAATAAGATCAAGGCACGCATCCGCGGCCGCATCTCCGGCACTGCTACCCGTCCCCGCATGACAGTCTTCCGCTCGAACAAGCAGATTTATGTCCAGCTCGTCGACGACCTCGCCGGTAAGACCCTCGTTGCCGCTTCATCGAAGGGCATCGAAGAAGGAAACAAGACTCAGATTGCCGCTGTAGTCGGTGAAAAGGTTGCCAAGAAGGCCCTCGAAGCCGGTATCACAGAAGTAGTATTTGACCGCAACGGATACCTCTTCCACGGTCGTGTAAAATCACTCGCCGACGCTGCTCGTCAAGCCGGCCTCAAATTCTAAACGATTATGGCTATCAAGAACAACAGAGTAAAGACTACCAACGATCTCGATCTCAAGGATCGTCTCGTGGCCATTAACCGTGTTACCAAGGTAACCAAGGGTGGCCGTACTTTTACATTCGCAGCCATCGTTGTGGTTGGTAACGAAAACGGTATCGTAGGCTGGGGCCTCGGTAAGGCCAACGAAGTTCAGGCCGCTATCGCCAAGGGCGTTGAAGCTGCCAAGAAGAACCTCATCAAGGTGCCCGTACACAAAGGTACTATTCCTCACGAACAGGTTGCCAAGTTCGGCGGTTCGCGCATCATCCTCAAGCCCGCTTCTCACGGTACAGGTGTGAAGGCCGGTGGTGCTATGCGTGCCGTCCTTGAAAGTGTAGGTATCACCGACGTTCTTGCAAAGAGCAAGGGCTCGTCGAATCCCCACAACCTGGTTAAGGCCACAATCAACGCTCTCGGTGAAATGCGCTCGCCCGCACAGGTGGCACAGAACCGTGGCATCTCGGTAGAGAAAGTATTCAAAGGCTGATAACACATTTACCAAGTTACTACAATGGCAAAGATTAAAATCACCCAGATAAAGAGCCGCATCAAGTGCCCCGCAGTGCAGAAGCGCACTCTCGACGCACTCGGCATCAAGAAAATGCATCACTCGGTTGTCAAAGAAGACACTCCCGACGTGATGGGTATGGTAAACAAAGTTCGCCACCTCGTAGAAGTGACCAACGCATAAATTATTATCGACTATGGATTTAAGTAATTTACAACCCGCAGCCGGCTCAGTAAAGCGTTCCACCCGCATCGGCCGTGGCGCCGGTTCAGGCAAGGGTGGCACATCAACCCGCGGTCACAAGGGCGCCAAGTCGCGCAGCGGCTACAAGCGTAAAATCGGTTTCGAAGGTGGTCAGATGCCTCTCCAGCGCCGTCTCCCGAAGTGGGGCTTCAAGAATATCAACCGCGTTGAATACAAGGCTATCAACCTCGACGTCATCGCTGCTCTCGCTCAGGCCAAGAACCTCCAGAAGGTAGGCGTTGAAGAGCTGATCGCAGCAGGTTTCGTCAACCGTCGTCAACTTGTAAAAATCCTCGCCAACGGCGCCCTCACCGGTGCAGTTGCCGTTGAGGCTCATGCATTCTCGGCTGCAGCCAAGGCCGCTATCGAAGCAGCAGGTGGCTCGGCTACTAAAATCGGACAATAATGAGATTCGTCGACACCCTCAAGAATATCTGGACAATCGAAGATCTGCGCAAGCGTATCCTCGTGACACTGCTGCTGGTGCTTGTATATCGCCTCGGCTGCTATGTCGTACTTCCCGGCATTTCGCCCTCCGACATTGATGCCCTCGCCAACTTCACCAACAAGAGCGGCCTGATGCAATTGCTCGATATGTTCTCGGGCGGTGCATTCTCTCAGGCATCGATCTTCGCATTGGGTATCATGCCTTATATCACGGCATCGATTGTTATCCAATTGTGCGGAATGATTCTTCCCTCTTTCCAGAAAATGCAGAGAGAGGGTGAGAGTGGTCGTCAGAAACTCAATCAGTACACCCGTTACCTCACTGTGCTCATTCTGGTGCTTCAGGCTCCCGCATATCTGGTCAACCTCCAGGTGCAGGCCAACGCAGCCAGCAATGGCGCAGCGATGGCATTCGGTTTTTGGCAGATTGTGTATTTGACAATCATCCTCGCCGCCGGTGCCATGTTTATCCTGTGGCTCGGTGAACGCATCACCGACCGCGGTATCGGCAATGGTATCTCGTTCATTATCCTCGTGGGCATTATTGCCCGTCTCCCGGGAGCACTCTTCTTTGAATTCACCTCGCGCCTGCCGGGTACAAGCGGCAGCCAAGGCGGTTTGGTGATGTTCATTGTCGAAGTAGTGCTGCTGTTCGCTGTCACCGTTGGTGCGGTTATGCTCGTTCAGGGTACTCGCAAGGTGCCCGTGCAGTACGCCAAGCGTATCATCGGCAATCGTCAGTATGGCGGCCAGCGTCAGTACATTCCTCTGAAGGTTAATGCAGCAGGTGTAATGCCTATCATCTTCGCCCAGGCTATCATGTTTATTCCCATGGTGCTTGCAGGCTTCAACTCGGGTGATTCGGCTTTCGTCCGTGCATTCACAGATAACAACAGTTTCTGGTACAACCTCCTCTTCTTCTTCCTCATTGTAGCGTTCACCTACTTCTACACTGCTATCACAGTGCGTCCCACTCAGATGGCTGAAGATATGAAGCGCAACAATGGTTTCATCCCCGGCATCAAGCCCGGCAAGAAGACTTCGGAGTATCTCGACACTATCATGTCGCGTATCACACTCCCCGGCTCTTTCTTCCTCGGTATTGTGGCTATTCTTCCGGCATTCGCTCGCTTCTTCGGTATCTCGCAGAACTTCGCCCAGTTCTTCGGCGGTACATCGCTGCTGATTATGGTCGGCGTAGTGCTCGACACCCTGCAGCAGGTTGAGGCTCACCTGAAGATGCACCACTACGACGGCCTGATGAAAGAAGGCAAGATCAAAGGTCGCACCACAGGCTCTGCTTACTGATCAAATCTCGATTGTCAATATAAGTAGATATAACAAGCACTTCAATATCCGATGATATATCTGAAGACACCCCAAGAAATGGAACTGATGCGCGAGGCCGCCGACCTGGTGTCACGCACCATGGGCGAGGTTGCCCGCTGGATCGCTCCCGGGGTTACAACACGCAAACTTGACACCGTTGCTCGTGAATTTATTCACGACAACGGCGGCAAGCCTGCATGTCTCGGTTACGAAGGTTTCCCCGGCACTCTGTGCATCGAAGTTAATGAAACCGTTGTTCACGGTTTTCCGTCGAACTACGCTCTGCGCGACGGCGACATTATCGGTGTTGACACGGTTGTCGAGAAAAACGGCTTTATGGGTGATATGTGCTACACATTTGCTGTAGGTGATGTCGACCCTAAGGTGATGGATTTGTGCCGCACTACTCGCGAGAGCCTCTATGTAGGAATCGAAGCGTGCAAGGTGGGCAAGCGTATCGGCGATATAGCCAATGCCGTGCAGACATACTGCGAACGCCGCAATTACAGCGTAGTGCGCGAAATGTGTGGTCACGGTATCGGTCGCGATATGCACGAGGCCCCCGAGGTGCCTAACTACGGACGCCGCGGTATAGGTCCTGTCATCCGCAACGGTATGTGCATTTGCATTGAGCCTATGATCAATATGGGTTCGCGCAATATCGTCATCGAGCAGGACGGATGGACATGTCGCACTCGCGACCGCAAGCCGTCGGCTCACTACGAGCATACCCTCGCGGTGTATGATGACACTACTCATATCCTTACTACTTTTGACTATATCCACCAGGCAATCCCCGATAGATTTAAATAAAGTATGGCAAAACAAACAGCAATTGAACAGGACGGCACAATCGTTGAGGCTCTGTCCAACGCCATGTTCCGTGTAGAACTCGAAAACGGTCATGAAATCACGGCGCATATCTCGGGTAAGATGCGTATGCACTACATCAAGATATTGCCCGGCGACAAGGTCCGTGTAGAGATGTCGCCCTACGACCTGTCGAAAGGCAGAATTGCATTCCGATATAAGTAATATCATTCTAAACTAAAAGATAAAGATGAAAGTAAGAGCTTCAGTTAAAAAACGCACCCCCGACAGCAAAATCGTTCGTCGCAAGGGTCGCCTCTATGTGATTAACAAGAAAAACCCCAAGTACAAACAACGTCAAGGATAATTTTTGTTATTTTTGCAGAAAAAATACCAGTAATTTATGGCAATACGTATAGTCGGAGTTGACCTCCCACAAAACAAACGAGGTGAAATCGCCTTGACCTACATCTTCGGCATCGGTCGCAGCTCAGCCAAGAAAATTCTTGAAAAGGCCGGCGTTGATGTTAACATTAAAGTCCAGGACTGGACCGATGCTCAGGCAGCAGCGGTTCGCGAAGTCATCGGCAACGACTACAAAGTCGAAGGTGATCTTCGCAGTGAAATCCAGCTCAACATCAAGCGTCTGATGGATATCGGTTGCTATCGCGGCATCCGTCACCGCAACGGCCTTCCCGTTCGCGGCCAGTCGACCAAGAACAACGCTCGTACCCGCAAGGGTCGCAAGAAAACCGTTGCTAACAAGAAGAAAGCTACTAAATAAGTTTAAACTATGGCAAAAAAGACAGTCGCAGCAAAGAAGAGAAACGTTAAAGTTGGCGCAGAAGGCCAGCTTCACGTTCATTCGTCTTTCAACAATATTATCGTGTGCTTAGCCAACAGCGAAGGCCAGGTGATCTCATGGTCATCGGCCGGCAAGATGGGCTTCCGCGGTTCTAAGAAGAATACTCCTTATGCAGCTCAGATGGCAGCCCAGGATTGCGCCAAGGTCGCTTTCGACCTCGGTCTCCGCAAGGTGAAGGCCTATGTAAAGGGCCCGGGCAACGGCCGCGAATCTGCTATCCGCACAATCCACGGCGCCGGTATCGAAGTAACCGAAATCATCGACGTTACTCCGCTGCCCCACAATGGCTGCCGTCCTCCCAAGCGTAGAAGAGTTTAATAATCAGTTCTGACATCTACGATGTGCAACCGCAAGGAACATCGGATGATGCCTCTCTACTTTCTCTTTTAGTTCATTTTAAACATTTACAAATTTGAAGAAGGCAGGTGTGCCAAGAGGCTCCAAAGACCGGGTCCACCACCTTGACACAGGATGCGGCACCGCCGAGCCACAAGCAAAGCGGCCTACACCACCTTAAGTGTTGATAAAGATAACTTTCGGCCACCACCTTCATCACAAACTGATTTTTAAATAAAATGGCAAGATATACAGGTCCCAAGACCAAAATCGCCCGTAAGTTTGGCGAACCCATCTTCGGCGAAGATAAAGTACTTCAGCGTCGTAACTTCCCGCCGGGCCAGCACGGTCAGAACCGTCGTCGCAAGACTTCGGAATACGGCGTACAGCTCCGCGAAAAGCAGAAGGTTAAATACACATACGGCGTTCTCGAACGTCAGTTCCGCAACATGTTTGCTAAGGCTTCGCGCCTGAAGGGTATCACCGGTGTGATCCTGCTTCAGTTGCTCGAATCGCGTCTCGACAATGTAGTGTACCGTCTGGGTATCGCTCCCACTCGTGCAGCTGCTCGTCAGATTGTGCTCCACCGCCACATTGTTGTCAACGGCCAGGTTGTAAACATTCCTTCTTACGAAGTGAAGGCCGGCGACGTTGTCGGTGTACGTGAAAAGTCAAAGTCGCTCGAAGTAATCAGCGACGCACTTGCAGGTTTCAATCACAGCAAATATCCCTGGATTGAATGGGACGAAAGCCTCAAGGCCGGCAAGTTCCTCCACCTTCCCGAACGCGAAGACATCCCCGAAAATATCAAAGAACAGCTCATCGTCGAGTTGTACTCGAAGCAATAATCTTTAAATACATCAGATCCATGGCTATTTTAGCTTTCCAGAAACCCGATAAAGTGCTCATGCTCGAAGCAGACAACTTCTACGGTAAGTTCGAGTTCAAACCCCTGGAACCCGGCTATGGCATCACCGTGGGCAACGCTCTGCGTCGTGTATTGCTCTCGTCGCTCGAGGGTTATGCGATTTCGTCGATCAAGATCGACGGCGTTAAGCACGAATTTGATACCATCCCCGGCGTCAAGGAAGATGTGACCAACATCATCCTTAACCTGAAGCAGGTAGATCTCAAGCAAGTCGTTGAAGATACCGATGTCGAGAAGGTCACAATTAATGTATCGGGCACTGATGTGTTCAAAGCCGGTGATATCGGCAAGGCTCTTTCGGGCTTCGAAGTTATGAATCCCGATTTGGTCATTTGCCATCTCGACGCTTCGGCAAGTTTCAACATTACTCTGACAATCAGCAAGGGCCGCAGTTGGATTCCCGCTGAGGAAAATGTCACTCCCAACGATGACATCGACACCATCGCAATCGACTCCACCTACACCCCGATCAAGAATGTCAAGTACACGGTTGAAAACTTCCGCGTCGACCAGAAAACCGACTACGATAAATTGACTCTCGAAATCACAACCAACGGTTCGATTCTCCCCAAGGACGCCCTCAAGGAAGCGGCCAACATTCTGATCAAGCACTTCATCATGTTCTCCGACGAGAAGATCACTCTCGAAACACAGGAGGCCGACAGCAATGAAGTGTTTGACGAAGAAGTGCTGCACATGCGCCAACTCCTCAAGTCGAAACTTGTCGACATGGATCTCAGCGTACGTGCCCTCAACTGCCTCAAGAGCGCCGAGGTGGAAACCCTCGCAGAATTGGTGGTCTATAACAAGACTGACTTGCTCAAGTTCCGTAACTTCGGTAAGAAATCGCTGACAGAACTCGAACAGCTGTTGACGAGCCTCAACCTGTCGTTCGGAATGGATATTTCACGTTACAAATTAGATAAAGAGTAAACTCCGATGAGACATAATAAAAAATTCAATCACCTTAGCCGCACGAAGGCACACCGCGATGCCCTCCTCGCTAACATGACTATCTCGCTCATCCTCCACAAGCGCATCTTTACAACTCTTGCAAAGGCCAAGGCTCTCCGCGTTTATGCCGAGCCGCTGATCAACCGCGCCAAGGAAGACAATATGAGCAACCGCCGCCTCGTATTCAAGTATCTTCAGAACAAGGAAGCCGTCAAGGAACTGTTCCAGGAAGTGGCTCAGAAGATCGCTGACCGTCCCGGTGGCTACACCCGTATCCTCAAGACCGGCAACCGCCTGGGTGATAACGCTCAGACTTGCTTTATCGAACTCGTCGACTACAATGAGGCTATGCTGAAGGACAAGGCTCCCAAGGCTAAGACCACACGTCGTTCGCGTAAGAAAGC
>CALKKU010000096.1 GCA_937995285.1 uncultured Bacteroidales bacterium
CTTGTTGACAGGCAGAAACACTTCGCCGAGCGGTTCGACGGCCATAAGCAGGTCGTTGACCACGAACAGCTGCCGGCTGCCGGGGTAGTGACGTGCCACAAAGTCGATGAGCGCCATACCGTCGAGTCCTCCGAGGGGATGGTTGCTGACAAATACGGCGCGACCGTCGGCGGGCAGCAATTGCTCACCTTCGACTGTGAACTTCACGCCGATATGCTCCACAACGGCGCGGCAGAAGTCGGCTCCGCGTCGCGGATATGCTTCGGCGAGCATGGCGTTGAGACGGTCCTGACAGATGAGCCGTTCGATGCCGCGCACAAGACAGCGCGGCACATAGCGCATACGAGCGCCGAGCCGCGAGCGAAGCACGGCATCGACGTCGATCTTTACAGGGCCTTCGGCATGCTGTGAATTGTCGGCGGGTGTACTCATTTCGCTTGCAAATTTATTAATAAATATCTACTTTTGCAATGTGAAAACTACAAGAGTTGTGCCCGTGGCTGTCGCGGCTGTGTTGCTGTCGGCGGTCGTGGTGTTGTCGTACCTGCTGCCGGGTGTCGACCGCTTTGGTATGCTCTTGGCTACGGTGTGTATTGCCGGCATTGCGGCGGCGGTGTACAGTCGCTGCGACAGCCGCTCGACGGCGGGTTGGTATACACTGGCGGCGGCGTTGACGCTGTCGATGGCGGGTACCATAGTGAGTGTGTGGTACTTTACCACGGCCTCGGGCGGTACGCTTGAAAATCCGGTGCTCAATAATTTTGATGCCGCACGCGATTGGGCGTGGGGCTGTCATTACGCTTTCGGCGACGATGTGCCGCCCGAATATTATGCGACGGGCGGCGGCTACAGAGTGGCTGCTTGCCTGGCGGTATTAGGCCGCAGTGTGGCAAGTCCCATATTCCTCAATGTGCTGTGCTATGTGCTGGCGGTCATTGCCGTGGGCTGCGTGGCTTGGAAATCGACAGGCGACAGGCGTACGGCTACGGCGGCGATGATTATCACTGCTTCTATGGGCTATCTGTTGGCTCAGTCGACTGTGATAATCAAGGATGTGCCCGTGACGCTGCTCATGGCTTGCACGGCATATGTATTTGTCTGTCGGGCAAACGGCGCGGCTAATGCGTCGCTGAAAATCACTCATACGGTGATGCTTGTGTCGGCATTGTTGCTGCTCGGAATCTTGCGGCACAATATATTGTTTATGGTAGCCTTGGGTGCGGTGATTTTTGCCGTGCGCCGCGGCGGCATCGATTGGCCGCTGATCGGTGTGGCTATAATCGCCGTGGCTGTCCGCTCGGCTATGTTGCAATGGGCGCTGCCTCCGACCGGTACGGCAATGCAGGTAGTGACGGCAGAATCTTCGGCTGAGATAATTCTGACAAATCCCTATACGATGGGTTATGATTCGATGCTCGGCGACTATACGACGATGCCGTTCTACCGCAAACTGTTGTGGCTGCCTGCATCTGTGGTAGTTCAGTTTCTCATCCCGTTTCCGTGGAATTGGACGCGTGATGTGATATTCTCGCCAGTGCAGGCAGTGGCCCACTGCGGATATATGTGGTATGCCGCCGGTGCACTCATTTTGTATTGGATCGGCAGCAGCCGACGGCGCGAATCGTCGGTTGCGCTGCGCCGCCTGGTGCTGTGGGGCGTGCTGCTGACCGTGCTCACCGCTTACATATCATCGGGTCGCGTGTCGCGCTACTGTCTTCCATATCTGCCGATGCTGCTGCCGGCTGCTGCCGACGTGGTTGTATCGGCGTGCGCCGCTCGCGGCGTGCGCCGCTCGCTGACGCTGTGGCTCGGCATATTTGCCGCGGCGCTTGCCGTCACACTTATTATCTGCCATTCACTTCAAAGTTCTTTTCTATGAAAATCTCAATAGTCACCGTGACCCGTAATGACGGGCAATGCCTCGAACGTGCTCTGCAAAGTGTCGGTATGCAGATATATCCCGACGTGGAGCATATCGTTGTCGACGGCAATGATATGCCCGAAACTGTGAAAAAGTCGGCGTCGCGAGTGAAGACTGTCGAGGACTTGAGGGTGTTGCGTCACGAGCCGCACGGTGTGTATGAGGCGTTGAACTTCGGCTTTGCCAATGCTACCGGTGACGTGATCGGATTGGTTCACGGCAACGATGCGCTCGCTTCGGCACGTTCGCTACAGTATGTGGCCGATGCGTTCAAGGCCGATCCGAAGCTCGACTTCATATACGGCGATATGCTGTATGTGCATAAGAATTACGCGCCGTTTCGCGTGTACCATGCCGATAACTTCGATCCGCGGCAGTTGCTCGGCGGCATGGCTCCGCCTCATCCGACGATGTTTATGCGTCGCGAGGTGTTTGAGCGCGTGGGCGATTATGCACTTGATTTGCCAAATGCGGCCGACTTCGAGATGTGGATAAGGTTGTTCAATGACCGCTCGCTACACTATCGCTATGTGCCCAAGGTGTTGGCAAAAATGACCACCGGCGGGCGCTCGGCACGCCTTTCGGCGCGATTGTTCACCAACAATGCCGAAAAAATCAAAGCCTTGCGCCGCAATGGTTTGCCGGCCAATTATTTCAGACTGCTGCAAAAGTATGTGCTCATACTGCGCGATATAATATTTTCTCCCAACCACAATGACTAAACCGAGACTTAAAATACTTGCTCCGGGCCTTGAATTTCTGTTGCCCTATGTGGAGCGTCAATTGCCCGACTATGATGTCACGACCGATGAAGCGGCCGACTGCGATGTGGTGACATATATAACCGATGACACCGAAGTTGACTTTTCGGACAGGGCAGTACAAGCTCCGGTGCTTGTGTGCCCCAACATTGTCGGCACCGGTATGCACGGACTGCCTATGGAAATGGCCGTGCGCATCAATCGCGGCACGTATTTCCATATCAAGGACAAATCGGCGAAGTTGTCGACCGTGCATGCCACGGATGTGGCTCGTGCGGTGGCTCTTACGCTCGGCCGACCGGGGCGATATGTCGTTACCGACGGCACGACGCCAACCTACGACGACTTGGCAGAGGCTATCGCCGTGCGTCTCGGTCACAAGCGTATATTCACGCTCAAAGAACGGTGGGCACGCTTCATAATGAGCAGTCGATTGGTTGATATTGTTACGACTGATAATGTGGTCGAACCTCGTGAAGGAGAAACTGTCGATGGTCTGGAGCCGACACCTGTTACCGAATATCTGCGAACACACGTCTACGACGATGAAAGCCTCTGAACTGATGCCTGCGACGCTGTCGTCGCTGAAAGCAATTGTGAAAATAGCGCTGAAGTCGCGCCGCACGGTGCGTCCGCGATTGCCGCGACCCGAGGGGGATGATGTGGTGATATTGGCTAACGGTCCTTCGTTGCGGACAACCATAGCCGAGCACTCCGAGCAACTTCGCAACATGCCGACAGTGGCGGTGAATTTTATGGCCAACGCACCGGAGTTCGCGCAGCTGAAACCACGCTACTATGTGTTGGCCGATCCGCATTTCTTCTGCGGCCTGGAGCACGACAATGTGCAGTCGCTGTGGCGGGCAATAGCGTCGGTCGATTGGCCTATGACGCTGTTGGTGCCGGTGGAGCGCCTCCGTACGGCGCGTGAGTTGCTCGGTAGAAACGCGAAAGTGGAGGTCGTAACATTCAATTTTACGGGCATCGAAGGTTGGGCTTGGCTCGAACGGATAGCCTACAACCGCGGGTGGGGGATGCCGCGCCCGCGCAATGTGCTCGTACCGGCGCTGATGGCGGCGGCGCGATGCGGATTCAAGACGATATATGTAACCGGAGCCGACCATTCGTGGATGGAAACGCTGCGTGTCGACGACGACAACAACGTGGTGTCGGTGCAGCCGCACTTTTATGCAGATTCAAAGGCCGAAACGACGCGTAGCGTGTCGGAGTATCGCGGCTACCGATTGCACGACATTATTTACAGCTTCTACGTGGCATTCAGCAGTTACCATCGCTTGCAGCGTTGGGCCGAGAGCTGCGGTATTGCAATCTACAATGCCACGCCGGGAAGCTTTATCGACGCCTTCCCGAGGAAGGATTTGCAGTGATTTATCGTGTATTAAATAATCGCTGATGGCAGAGCAGAGAAATACGGCTATGTCGATAGCCAAAGGTATTGCCATAATTCTTATGGTGGCCGGACATGCCGAATGCCCCGAGCCGCTGATTAATTTCCTGTACCTCTTTCATATGCCGCTGTTTTTTATGGCGGCGGGCTACTTTTTCAGCCGCAAGAACGTGGATGATCCGTGGAACTTCTGTGCACGTCGCTTCAAGGGCTTGTATGTGCCGTTTGTGAAGTGGAGTCTGTTCTTTCTGCTCATTCACAATCTGATGTTCGAGGTCGGCGTCCTCAATGAGGAGTACGGAAACTGGTCGGGCGGGGTGACGCACCCTTATACGCTGCACGGTGCATTGCAGCGTGCTGTGACGATTGTGACAGGTATGGGCGGCTACGACGAATTTCTTGCCGGCGCATTCTGGTTCTTCCGCGCGTTGCTGATTACGAGTATATTGTTCCTCGTCTTTTACAGACTTCTCGACGGCAAAAGAAGTTGGCTTACAGGTTGGCGCACAGCGGCTGTGATATGTGCGGCGGCATTGCTGTTTGCCTGCTTTAAAATCGGAACGGGCGTGAAGGCTTATGTGGTACAAGGCGGCATCCGTGAGACGTGGGGTGTGCTGTTCTTCGGTCTCGGAATGATTTACCGACATGCGGAGCAAGTCGGCGCGGTCGGCAGAAGCAAACTGTTGTATTGGTCGGCTATGATATTGTCGGCCGGTATACTGTGTGTCGGAACGGTCAATCATTGGGCGGGAATGAATCTCACTCCCAAGATGCAGGATGTGCTGACGTTGCCGCTTACCGGCATCGCCGGATTCTTTATCACTTATCAGTTGTCGAAGTATATCGACGGCAAGGAGACGCTTCTGAAGCGCTTCTTGGTGTATTGCGGCAATATGACGGTGTATGTATATGTGTTTCACATCATATCATTCAAGGTGGTGAGCCTTGCGAAGATATGGTGGTACGGACTCGATCCGAAGCAAATCGGCTGTCATATGGTAATACACGAGCATCACGATGATATGTTCTGGATTCTGTATACGATCGCGGGAGTGGGCTTGCCGTTGCTGTGGATTTTCTGTTACAGAAAGATTAAAAGCAGGAAACAGAACAGAAAACTTAAAGTATAAAAGAAAAAGAAGAAGCCAATCCTCGCGGGTTGGCTTCTTCTTATAGGGGTCTAACACTAAATACCTAAAACCATTTAAAAATCCTTTTTGTCTTACTGAATAATCCTAAATAATAACCTTGAATC
>CALKKU010000097.1 GCA_937995285.1 uncultured Bacteroidales bacterium
CCCGCCGCTGCCTGTCCTACCTCACCACCGAGCGCTCAGGCCCACTGCCGCCCGACGCCGACCTCCACGGCTGCCTCGTCGGCTGCGATATCTGCGCCAACATCTGCCCCCACAATAGCATCACCTCACCTCTCGCTGAAGAAAAAGACACCCAACAACCCGTAGGGACGTGCCTTCGGCACGTCATTAACGCGACAACGGCAACCCCGGATAACGAAAAAATCTCCCACAGATCTCACAGATTTTCACAGATAAAATTAAATGATAATGATTTAATTGTTTCCAATGAGGGAAATCGGAGTAAATTGTCTCATCAACCTGTAGGGACGTGCCTTCGGCACGTCATTAACGAAAATCCGACCGCAGACAGCAAAGAAAATCTGTGTAAATCTGTGAGATCTGTGGGAGATAATTCGTCCGACGGCAACGAAAATCAGACCACAGACAACGAAAAAAATCTGTGTAAATCTGTGAGATCTGTGGGAGAAAAAATCGACAACGAAGCCTCGGCATTATCCCCCCGCTCCGACATCGCCGCACTCACCCCCGACGACATCCTCACCATGACCCCGTCGCAATACAAACGCCTCATTCGCCGCTCCGCATTGCGCCGTCTCAACTTTCACAAAATCAGCGAGAACGCGCGACTTAACAAAAATTAACCTCATACAGCAAACAATTCCCGCAATTTGGTGTTATCTTTGCACTGCAAAAGATACAGAAAGCATTAGGAAAACCCCAATTAAAGTTAAGGAAATCCATGGTATGAGGCCCTTCGTGAGAAGCGCCTCATTCTTTTTGTGTATGGGGGTGTCGCAAAATTAACGTTAAAGGTAGGGGCGAGCCTGTGGCCCGCCCGCCGTCGTTCAGCGTGCAATTGATTATAATGCAGTGTATTGTGCATTAAAGGCATACGAAACGCATCGAAACAACCGGCGCCGGGCGGGCCGAAGGCTCGCCCCTACACAGGTTGACGTATGTGCGGCTGCGGCTGACACAGCAGGCATGCGAAATGCATGCCGCTACAAACACACAAAAAAATCCCCTGCCGCAGATGTCCGCAGCAGGGGTTGGGGTAGGGACGAGCCTATGGCCCGTCCTATTAAAAATCTTACAGCGTCTGAGCCACGCCGTCGACAGTCACCTTCAGGTTGGTGCTGTCGCCCTTCTTGTTGTTCCACAGCGAGTTCTTGCTTACAAGACCTGTGCTGAAGCCCGTAGCCGTGCAGTTGTTGATATATACATCATAGGGAGCGAGCGACGAATCGATTTCGATTGCAGCCTTGCCAAACGATGCGCGCGATGCCGTAAACTCGCAGTTGTTGAACGTCACCTTCAGCCAATCAGTGCCGCCTTCGCGGTAGACCAATGCAGCCTTGCCGGCGCTTTCAAACTTGCAGTTGTTGAACACGCAGTTGTCGGCAGCGTAGGTCCATACATTGTACGAACCAGAGTCGGTCTGCTTGAACGTGCAGTTGTTGAATGTTATACCGTTCGAGTACAGGAAGTGCTGACCTTCGAATACGCAGTCTTCAAAGAGAAGATTCGTGGTGTGCATCATGCCGTTGTAGCCTGCATTGTTGCCCTTGAAAGTGATGCCCTTGAAAGTGGCGTCGCTGAAGTGAGCCGCAACGGGGACACCGTAGGCTGTCTGGCAATCAAATACCGTGCCTTCACCGCCGACGAAAGTAACGCCGCTTGCGATAGTCGAAGGCATAGAGTATGTGGCGTTCTCCTCCATTTCGATCACGGCATTCGGAGTGGCGGCGGCAGCGGCGAGTTCCTCGCTGGTGGCAGCCTTCACATAAGTCTTGTCGTAGTCGATTTCATAGCCTGGCTTCAGGAAGCCGGGGTTGATTTCAACGTGGATGTTCACGCCGTCGGTGAGAATCGATCCGTACACATTGGTGCGGTAGTTGCGCTGCAGCGGCAGCGAGTTCAGAGCTATGGCGCGTTCTTCGCCCTCGGCACTCTTCACCGTGAAAGTCACGTCGTAGAGCTCCTTGCTTTCGCTCGTGAGCATATAGTTCATCAACATATAGTCGTACTTGGTGCCTTCGATCTGAATCTGACCCTGAGCGAGGTCTTCATATGCAAATTCCACCGCTTGGGCATTCGATACGATACCCGTGCCGAGGTGCAGCGCGGTAGGCATGGTCAAAGCCACCTTCGTCTGTGTGGCCGTGAAGCCGGCGGCAGCCGATTCTGTGAGGTCATTAGTGACGACATTGAGCTGAGCGAACGGACGCTTGAGTTCGACACTGATGTTGGCCGGGCCGTTCACGTCGATAGTCTTGCTTGCAAAGAAAGCGTCGAGCGCTTCGCTGTTGGCCTTCACACCCGTGTAGTCGGCCGTAACGGTCTGATTGTCGGCATGGAAAGTATATACATTGTCGCCCGGAGCGTCGGCCCAGAATACGAGGTCGTACGACTTGCCCGTGGTCAGTTGCAGCGAGATGTCGGTCTTCAGGTCAACCATAGTTGCATGACCTTCAGTGCCCTTGGTGCCGTCGGCAGCGGGGCATACGGCCAGAGGAGTGGTTTGGCCCGATACATACACCGCATAGTGCAGATCAGTGGCCGTGAGGCCGTCGCCGTAGCGCGAATTGAGTTCGCCCGGGAGCTGAACCGAGATAGTCACATTGCCGCCGTCGCCTGCTGCAGGTGCGGGTTCTTCACTCGAACAAGATGTGCCGAGCGCCATCGCAGCGCAAGCCGCGATGCAATAATAAAGATGCTTCTTCATTGATTTATAAAGTTTTAGGTTAAAATTTCAAAGGTATTCGTCCACCTGTAGGGACATGCCTTTGGCATGTCAGCTTGGGGAATCTCGCCGCCGGGAATTTATCTCCCACAGATCTCACAGATTTACACAGATAAGAATCAATAAATCGATTACGATAATCTGTCATCTGCCTCAAAAATAAATCTGTGTAAATCCGTGTGATCTGCGGGAAATTTTTTTCGCCTTATTCTTCCGTATATTCGGTAATGGCCACGCCGTTGACGGTCATATTGGCGCTACCATATACGCGCTTGTGCGAGAATGTGCAGGCTGCGTCATACTTGAATGTTACTCCCAAGCCTTCGCCCTGATTTGCCCATGCGTATACCGAGGGAAATTCGTCCTTGTTGGCGCCGAGGTTCACAAGTTCGCAGTTGATAAGTTCGACATCGGTGGGGTATTGATAAGCCGAAGCACCCTTGTTGCCGATTGTCAGCGGAGCGTTGGGGATATTGTTGCCCGATGACCATGCATCGTTCACACCTGCATACTTGCCTGCCATCGAAGCGTCGCCCGTGAAGTTGAGCTTGCTGTCCTTGATCACAGCGTTGCCGCCGCGAACCACGATGCACTGCTCCGTACCGTTGATGGTGCAACCGGTCACATTCAATGTGCAAGGAATGTTGACCAACAGCGGAATGATGCCCGTCATAGTGGTATTTTCAATGTTGATGGTGACATACTGATCGGTGGTGGCGGCGTTTGTTGCGATGCCGTAGCAGGCTGCGTCAAACACGCAATTCTTCACGTTGAGTTCACTTGCCTTTTCGCTTACCCAAATGGCGCTGGTGGCATTCTGAAGATGAACATCTTCGAGGTTGAACGTGCCGCCTTCATTCACCTTCAAAGTTGCGGCTGTGAGAGCTGATGATTTGAGCACGAGATTACCGCCCTTGATGGTGACGTTGGCGCCGGCATTGATTTGGCCTGTGCCTGTTGTTGCACCGGGGTAGGGAGCCTTTGTAGCATCGAGAGTGAGCGTGTGGCCGTTGAGAGCGATAGTTGTCGGCTTGTCGGTTGCATAGTCGATTCCGGCGAGCGATGTGATATCCTCGGCTACGGAAATTTCACCGCCGGCAGCTACTGCTGCGGCAAGTTCGTCGGCAGAGGTTACGACAACTTCGTAGGCAGGTTCTTCAAATTCCGGTTTGATAACTACGTTGAAGTTCATGGCGTTGGTGAGCAGTGAGCCGTAGATATTCGTGCGGTAATTGCGCTGTACGGGCACGCTGTTGAACGTCAGGGCGCGTTCTTCGCCGGCGATGCTCTTCACTGCGAGCTTCACATCGACGATGCTCTTGTCGGCACCCGTGAGCAGATAGTTCATCAGCAAGTATTCGTATGCGGTGTTGCCGGTCATAGTGCCCGTGGGCATATCGGCGTAGTTGAACGTCTGTTCGACTGCGTTGTCGACAGTGCCGTTAACAAGGTTGAGCGTAGTGGCCACCGGTACGGTTACCGTTGTTTGCGAAGCCGTGAAGCCTGCCGATGTGGCTGCCGCAATGTCATTGGTAAACACATTGAGCTGAGCGAACGGACGACGAAGTTCGATAGTTTTCGATTCGTTGCCGCTGACGGTGATTTCCTGCGATGCGAAGAATGCGTCGTATGCTTCGGCATTGGCAACTGTTGTTGTCTCATATTTGGCGGTAACTTTTTGATCCGCAGCGCTGAATGTGTATATTGATCCCGGAGCGTCGGCCCAGCAAACGACCGTATAAGTCTTGCCCGAAGCGAGTTGCATCTGCACATTCTTGGTCATAGCGATTGTCGAAGTGTAAGCGCCGTCGGTGAAGGTGTCGCCGGCTTCGAGTTTGAATACATTCAGAGGCGTTGCAGTGGTTTCGCCCTTGGCGTACACTGCAATTTTGAGGTTGGTGGCCGTAGTGCCTTCACCGTAGCGAGAGTTCAATTCACCTGGCAGTTGTACCGAGAAAGTGACGGTGGCGTCGCCATCGGCTTGTGGCACAGGTTCTTCCGATGAGCAAGCGGTGAACGACATCGCCGCTGCCATAATACCGAGATACAGATAATTTTTCATTTTTAGGTATGGTTTTGAGTTTGTTATTCAGTTATTTATCTCCCACAGATCTCACAGATTTTCACAGATAAAATCAATAAATTATCAATTGTGATTGTCTGTTATCTGCCTCAAAAATAGATCTGTGTAAATCTGTGAGATCTGTGGGAAATTTATTATCTTATTCGGGAACGACTTCCCAGGCTGCTTTGCCGTTGTAAGTTGTCGGAACAGCCTTGTAACCTGCAGCTACATAAGTCGTATTGTCACCTTCCGGATTATCGGCAGGGTTAAATCCTACAAATATACCGCCTTTGATATTTACTTTGCAACGTCCGTTCTTATACCATCTGTCCTGGCAGTTAATTAAGTACTTTGGATCGCCTTTCGATTCAAATACGCCGCCATTAATGTTGAGAGTGCAATAGAAAGCAGTTGATCCGCTTTCGAGGTAAATAACTTCACAGAAATCACCTTCCTTAGAACCTGAAGAAGCAGTTCCGGATGTGAAATATCCGTTATTTATCGTAACAGTCCCTTGCATCAAATGCACCGCATAATTGCCGCTACTGCTGTTGCCTCCATCTACTGTTACATTGCCGTCAATAGTAATTTTGCCACCGGCACGAACATCAATAGCTGAAGATTGTGTCGGTATTGTACCTGTATAGGTCGGCGCAATAATTGATCCCTCGCCGTTTATTGTGAGGTCGCCTCTCTTTCTGGTCGCTATTGTGCGGTTATATGCGGATGAGTTGGCGACTGTTGAAGTAATAGTGGCATTGTTGCTCAGTGATAGGGTCGCTTTATTGTCCAAAACGATGTAATTATCTAAGACCGTTACATCACCTTCAACATTCACTGTTGCGCCTGATACGTTGAGCATGCTTTGCAACTGCTCGGGAGTCAGCAATGTGCCTTCAAATGCCGGAACGATTTCGACGGTGAAGTCGACTGTGTTGGTGAGCAGGTTGCCGTAGATATTTGTGCGATAGTTGCGCTGTACGGGCACGCTTGAGAACGAGCGGCTGATGTCGTTCGAGCCGGCTATGCTGAAGTCAACGTCGACGATGCCCTTATCTGCTCCTGCGAGCAGGTAAGTCATTGACAGATAGCGAGCGTCGGCTGCGGCTGTCGAGGGGAATGCAATCGTTTCGGCGGGAATATCATTGGATGCGAATGTCACATCTTCAGAGCCTGATGTAGTGCCTTCTACAAGGTTAAGCGCGTTGGGAACAGTCACCTTTACTTCGGTTTTGCTGACTGTATAGCCTGCTGCTTCGGCTGCGGCGAAGTCCTGAGCGCCGATATTGAGTTGTGCGAACGGACGGCGGAGTTGTACGGTCTCGGTGCCGTCGCCGGTGACGGTGAAGCTCTGTGCGCCGTAGAATGCGTCGAGCTTTTCGTCGTTGTTCATCACGCCGCTATAATTTGCCGTAATGCTTTGAGTGGCAGGATTGAAAGTGTATGTAGTGCCGCCTGCATCAGCCCAGCAGACCACTGTGTATGTTTTGCCCGATGCGAGTTGCAGCTGTATGTTCTTAGTCAGGCTGTTGTTCATCGACGTGGTGAGCACGTTGCCTTCAATGGCATCGCCGGCAGCGGCCTTGAATACATTGAGGGCTGTCTTGGTGGCGTTGGCATCCGCTGCGTCGTATACGGCTACTTTGAGTGTCTGTGCTTCAGCACCTTCGCCATAACGTGAGTTTAATTCGCCCGGCAGCTGTACCGAGAAAGTGACGGTGGCTTCGCCGCCTTGCTTTGCTTGCGGAGCGTCTTCGCTTGAGCAGGCGGTGAACATGGTCAGCGCCGTTGCCATTGCAAGAGTTGCAAAGAATTGTTTTTTCATAGTTCGAGTTTTTATTGGTTTGTAATTAATTTATTTTCCTTGTAATTAATTAGT
>CALKKU010000098.1 GCA_937995285.1 uncultured Bacteroidales bacterium
CTCTCGGCGTTCGGCGACTACATCGCCAATCAGGTTCTTGCCGAAGCAATAACCGAAGCTCCGCTCGCTGCCGATGCTCAGGGCGTGGAAACACTCGATATCGACGGCCTTGCAGTCAAAGTATTAATCGCTCAAGTTTAAGACTATGGCAGAAAAAGCACGCTATACTGACGAGGAACTCGAAGAGTTCCGTCAGATTATCAACGAGAAACTTGAAGTGGCGCTGCGCGAATACGAAAATCTTCGCAACGTGCTCTCCAATCGCGATGGCAACGACACCATTGATACGTCGCCCACATTCAAGGTGCTCGAAGAGGGCGCGTACACTCTCGGCAGAGAGGAAGCGGCCCGTCTGGCTGAAAGACAGCGTGTGTTCATCAATCACCTGCGTGCGGCGTTGGTTCGTATCGACAACAAGACTTACGGCGTATGTCGCGTGACAGGCAAACTTATCCCGAAGGAACGCTTGCGAATTGTCCCTCACGCTACTCTTAGCGTTGAGGGCAAGGAGCAGCTCCAAAAATAATTTATCCAATGAGATACCCTTCAAAACTCGGCAACGGCACACTTGCAGTGATTGTGGCGTTGGCGGTGCTGATTATCGACCAGATAGTGAAGATATGGGTCAAGACCCATTTCTATCTTGGCGAGAGTTTCGAAATATTGCCGTTCTTTGAACTGCGCTTCGTGCAGAACAACGGTATGGCATTCGGAATGGAATTCGGTAGCAAGTTGTTGCTCACATTGTTCCGCATCGTGGTTGTGGCTTTGCTGTGTTGGTATCTCGTCAGGCTTACGCGCAGCGATCGCCCGACGTCGCGCGGCTACGTCGTCACATTGTCGTTGATTGCTGCCGGCGCGCTCGGCAACATCATCGACTGTGTGTTCTACGGCGTCATTTTCAACAATCCATGGCCGCCCGAGGTCGCAGACTTCGTAGGGTGGGGTGCAGGCTATTCCTCGCTGCTCCACGGCTATGTGGTCGATATGCTCTACTTCCCGCTGTTCTCATTCACGTGGCCGACGTGGGTGCCGGTTGTCGGCGGCGGCGAGTTCTCGTTCTTCGATCCGGTGTTCAACATCGCCGATTCGGCAATCACCGTAGGTGTGCTGATGTTGATTTTCTTCTACTCGAAATATCTGCCCTTGGGCGGCGACAAGCAGTCGGAGGATAAAGATACGAAAGAAAATTAAGCTGCTATGCGTCGTCTGCTGCCATACATCGCCCTGGGTGCGCTGACTGCGTCGGTGGCATGCAATCGTGTGCCGTCCGATGTCATTCAGCCCGATGAGATGGCCGAGCTGATGGCCGATGTACGTGTGGCCGACGCCGTAATCAATGTCAATCGTGCCGACTGGGCCAACCGAGCCTCGCGTGAGGCTCTGAAGAATGCCATATTTGAGCGCCACGGCGTCACACAGGCACAGTTCGACAGTTCGCTTGTGTGGTACGGACATAACATCGGTGTGTATCAGGATGTCACCGACCGAACTATCGAGATTCTCGACAAACGCCTCCATGAGGTCGGTGCACAAGCGGCGCAGGCAGCGATGTCGGTGTCGGGCGATTCGGTCGATGTGTGGAGCGGCCCGGTGGTTTATGCTTTTGGAGAGCATACCCCGTCGGAGTTCGTCACCTTTGGCTTCGAGAATGATCAGAATATGCTTCCGGGCGACGTGTATATATGGCGCGCACGCATTGTGCTCCCTCCGCGCGAGGCCGAATGGTCGATGACAGCCGAGTACGAAGACGGCGCTGTCGAAGTGGTGCAAGGCTCACTGTCAACAGCTGTGCCCGGGCGTCAGGAACTGTCGTTCTTCTCCGATTCCACGCGCACCGTCCGCTATATGTCGGGCTGGCTGCGAGTACGTCCACTCGATAACCGCCCCGCCGTGGTCGACAGCGTGTCGCTGATGCGTCACCGCAAATTTATCCCCATCGGCGGTCGTCGCCTGCAACGCAAGATAGAACCCAAGCGCGATGAATCGCAAGACTCAACAATCCGACGCTACTAAGCGCATCCTCGCCCGCCGCACCATAGTCGACGGCGTCGAAAAAGGCCTTTGTCTGATAGAAATCTGCGGCGACAACATCACCGTCACACCCTACACACACGAAACCGCCGCCACCACCTACTACAACGGCACCGCCCGCATCACCACCGCCGGCGAAAAGCCGGCCCTGCAACTCGACTGATTATCTACTTCCTCAATACTAACTCAAAATATAACTACCCCGCCGCTTTGATAACAGAGCGGCGGGGGCATGTTATTTAATTCCTTTGCGGAATTTATGTTCATTGTATTAGATTTACTTCACTAAAATCCTATCAATGGTCTTTGATTTTACTTGTTATTCCAACGTTGTCCCGATTGTTACAGTTGATTGGCCGTATTCGTCATAGGGATTTAATCGTATTGTCGTACAAGAAGACATTATCAATGCTGCTAATACGAATAGCATTGGATAGGATTCTCTTTTTACCTTTTTCATTGATTGTGTCTACTGATTAAAATAGTTGAGAAATATTTGTCATCGCCGTTTATACCATCGATCGATACAAATTCACCACGCGATTCACCTTCCGCAAGTTCGATAGGATAGAGTGTTATTTTAAATGTAGCGTCATCAATTTTTGCAACTTTAAAACCGGCATTAGTTCCAATTGATTCATCGGTCGGAATTGATACGACAGAGCAGTTGGTGCATTTTAGAGTGATTTCTCCGGTATAATTCATTTTTGCCGTAATGAATGTTTGATACGCAGTGCTGTTTTCTACTGTGACGGCTTCTGTGTCATAGTTGGAGAACTTCCATGTCATCGGGATCGGGTCATCGTCCGCGCAGGAGAACAATGCGACTGCCGTGAGCAGGCAAGTCAGAATTTTAATAAGCTTGTTCATTTTACTGTTGTTTATTGATTATTGATTGTTGATTGTAAGAAGTCTTTTAAATTCACTTTATATACTGCCGACGACTGTGCTGCAACTACTCCCGCCCCGGTCGATACATTACTGTAGCCCCATTTGGGATCGGCAAATCCCAAATCCGACATATCGCCGATTAGAGTTTCGTCCAAGTGCCATTTATTGACTGCCCGGTAGTAGTAACTCGATGAGACCGTTGTCAGGTAAAGATTTAGGCCGTATTCAAACATCGATTCGTCAAAATCATCCGATTCCACGCTGAAATAATTATTGGTGAAATTGAGATGAAGCGTGTACTTACGTCCGGAGAATTGGCGGTCGCTGAAGAATGTAAATTCCGTTTCATCACCACTGTCGATTACAGTCTCAAAGGCTCCTATATGTTCCTTGAATATCGGTTCCAAATCGTATTCGAAATTACCTATGTGGAGTGGAGCGTCTTCGCCCGATGTGCCATATCCGAATTTATAATAATTCTGAACATCGGCAGGATCATTGACATCCATTTCAATGTTGAGGTTGAATGAAATACCATCCGCCCACACGTATGTGTCAACCGGTGTGACAACCACATCGCCTATCGGCGTCGCACGCGGCACGGTGACTTCGGCCGTTGCCGAACCGTATATGGCGCTTTCCGCCACAATACGGATTCGATCACCTTCCTCGGGGATATAATCACTGCCTACGGCCTTGTCATTGGCAAAGATTGTGACCTTGGCATCGGTTACATTATGTGAGGCTTCTGACTTTTGATCGCTGAACAGCCAAGTACGCGACACTTCTATTTCAATCGGTCGGCCGGCTGTAATAAGCGAGTTGACGCAGAGTACAGGCGTTGTATCGACACCGGGTGTAAACTCTTCATAACAGCCTGACAGCAGAACGGCTGTCAATATCGGAATTATATATTTTAGAATTGCCATGTGTATGAAATTGAAGGAACTACGGGAAGTAATTTTACTTGCTGAAATATGGGGCGACCGGCATCGTTGTACCTTCGTCGGACAGCCACGGTATTCATGTGGCAATAGGCATTGAACAGACTGAATGTCCAGTAGCCGCACCGGTTGCGTACCGTGCACGAGAAGTCGAGTCGATGATAGAACGGCAACTGATAGTTGTTGACACTCGTTTTCAAGGACATCGCGTCGCCTGCATAATCATTGTCAAAGTCGGGCGTCTCCCATACCTGCGGAAGCAGCGTGAATCGATTTCCCGAATGGCCTGTCCATGCGGCGTTCAGGCACACTTTATCGTTGATTTTCCAGTTGAGCAATATGTTGACTGTGTGGCGGTTGTCGAAGCGTGCCGGAAAAGTCTTCCCGTCATTCTTCTCGGCAAATGTGCGGTCGGTCCAAGCCAATGAATAGGCTACGTGTCCTGTAAGTTTGCCGGCTGTCTTTTCAATCTTGAAGTCAATACCCTTGGCCGACCCCTTGCCTGAGCAAAGCTGGGCATTCCACATCGCTGTCGGCGGTTGCAGATAGTATTCGTCGCGATAATCTATCAGGTGGCGCATCATCTTGTAATAGCCTTCGGCCGATACGGTAAAGACCTTGTCAGCTGATTGCCAATACACTCCGAGCGAAATTTTGTCGGCATTCTGAGGTTTGAACTCGCCGGTGATCGGCACCCATTGGTCGGTTGGGAGAGAAAGGTATGATTGCGACAATTGATGCACATACTGCACGGTGCGGGCATATGCCGCCTTGACCGCCAATTGCTCATCGGGACGATAACTGAATGATAATCGCGGCGAAAGACCGAAGTGAGTATGACTGTCGATGTTGAACAACGACAGGTGCAGTCCTGCATTGGCACGGAATCTATCGCTGATTTTCCAATCATCCTCTATGTAAGCATTCGCCTCATTTGCAGTGTAGCGCCACGTCGAATCGCGCGATAAAGTCTGCGTCGCGCCAACAGCGTATTTTCTGTCGGTTCTTGCAGGAAGAAATGTATGCAGAGTGTAGCCTGCTCCGAAGCGCACTCGGTTGCTCTCGTTCGGACGCCAGTCGAAATCGCCGCGGAATATCCAATCGTTGATATTATTGTGAGTCTCGGTGACGGAACGCGTTTCCTCGGTACTCTCAAGGCCTACATCTTTTGAAAGCAAATCGTGCTTCATATTTGAAAAGTAGCGGGTGTAGGCAGCTGTAAATTCGGCCGACATCGCCGGCGCTATTCGATAGTTCATACCGGTTTGTGCAACGAGGTTACCCCAGCGGAAATCGAATTTATCGTTTTCATACCACCCTACCGACTCTTGTTGCTTGTCAGATGTCCCGGTTTTCAAAACATCGTCGCCGAAGTAAACCGATGCAAATGCCGTGGCTCGATCGGAAAAGCGATGTGTCACCTTGGTATTGAGATCCATAAAGGCATATCGGAAACGCGTCTTTTCATAGTCGTCGGAAGCGTTTGCAATAGCGAGCATAGGAACAGACAGCACATCGAACCACGACCGACGCAGGGCTACGGAATAGGTGGTGCGTCGACCGATCGGGCCGTCGATGTTGAATGATCCTGACGTCAGCCCGAGTTTGGCCGAGCCGTGGTGACCGTCGGCAGAACCGTTCTTGGTGCGAACATCAAGGTATGATGACAACCGTCCGTCGTATTTCGCCGGAATCGAGGACTTGAAAAAGTCGATATATCGGATAGCCTCGACATTGAATGCTGAGAAAAGTCCTGCGAAGTGATTGACCTGATACAGCGGCACGTTGTCGAGCATATAAAGATTCTCGTCGGCATTACCTCCGTGCACATTCATTCCGGCTACGCCTTCCTGCCCTTCGGAAATACCCGGCTGCATCTGCAACGCCTTTATCACGTCGCTCTCGCCGAACATCACGGGAGTGTTGATAATCTCCGTCGCGGTCAGCTTCTTTGCGCCTATCTCGGCCGTTTCGACAGCCGGTGCTTCAAGGCGCGAGACAACGGTTACTTCTTCAAGCATCCGCGGAGGCGTTGTAGTTGTAGCCGCTCCCGGCACTGTTGCGTTATGTTGTTCGGGGCGCGTGACTTTTTTGTTTTTCCGCGGTTTGCGTCTTTTCAGTATTACATTCTTCCCTTTTATCTTATACTCTATATCGGTGCCCTTGAATACCTCGGCAAGCACTTGCTTCAGAGGTCTGTCCTTCACATCTATTGAAACGTTGATGTCTTTGAGCAAATCCGAAGAATAGACAAAGTTCATGCCGGTCTGCTCCACAATGCTTCTAAACACCGATGCTGCAGGTTGATTCACTGCACTGACGGTCACATTCTGAGCTTGCAACAGCACGGGAAACAGAAGTAATACGATGAATAACAGTGACTTTCTCATCGTTGCGCCACTTTCAGATTTGTTCCGAGAATTTCATTGATTGTCGCCACGAGGTCGGCTGCCGTGCCTTCGTAATGCAACGAGAGTGTGTAATCATCGGGCGATTCGGGCAATCCGACTACATCTACACCGTAGACAACCTTAATCCGTTCAACAACAGTTGCGAGTGGCGCATTTTCAAAGTCGATGACTTTTACGGTGTTATCATTGACAACTGTCGGAGCGACAACTTGCTCCGGCTGCATAGCGGTCGGGACGGTATTCACCTCATATATAGCAACTGCCGATGCAGTGATTACAACCGCAGCGGCGACGGCGGCAGCCACGCGATACTTCCGCCATATCGATACTGGTCGTATGCCGAGCCGCTTCCAGCCTTTGTCAGCTGAGAAACGCCCGCTGCGGTATCTCTCCGCAATAAATTTTATTTCTTTTTCATCCATAAGTGATAGTCACGGCTTGTGC
>CALKKU010000099.1 GCA_937995285.1 uncultured Bacteroidales bacterium
CTGGTCCCCGCCGCCTTGGCCCGACTCCCAAAGGTCGGTCCACGAATCCGTCACCTTGATTGCCGAGATGAGGAAATCGGCGCCCGACTTTGAGCCGGTGCTGCCGTTGCGGAGTTGGAAGCCGGCAAGGCGTGCGTTGGCCGTGCATTCCGCACCGGTTGCGACTTCCATACCGTCGGCAGCTTCTAAGTCGCTCTTCTGTGGATCGAGCCACATAGTGGTGATGTCGTTGTTTGAGCCGTCGACAAATTCATATTTGAGGACTACGAGGTGAGTCGTATTGAGGTCGAATTCGACCGTTGTCGCTGTAGGGTTCGCGCTGTTACGACCGAAGCCGAGAGCCACTTTGCCCTCGGTCGACGACGGCACCGTAAACACACGACCGTATTCACTGCCCATCTTCTGATCTTCCCATCCGTTACGGGTAGTTGTAGCCCATGAGAAGAAGTAAACACTACCTGACGAAGCCTTGGTAATGTTTACGAGAAACGCGCAATAATAAGTACCGTCGGTATAGCCGTCGGAATTGAACGCGTACTTGAGGCGTTCGTTGTTCGACTCATTGTTGCCGATAAGTTTGGCCGCCTTGCCCGACGAAGTTGTTTTGTAGCCGGCATAGGCCAGTGCGCCTTGCTCTACCAGGATAGGATTGCTGTGATTGGTGTTCGTCGACATCCAAGTTGTGCCGTCATAAAGTCCGGCTCCGGCCGTGTATGACGAGAAGTCTTCGCTGAAAAGCACTTCCGCCTGCGCCGGCACGACTGATGCCGCTGCAACAGCCACTGCAACAGCGGCATTGCGCCATGTGAGTAGTTTTGTACCCATAGGATTTGTTGTTATGATTAATGAAATTGAGATTTTAAGTATGATTAGCAATTACATTGGCAAAATTACACAAATTTCACGATAACGCAACAATTATTAAAGCAAATAATGCAAATATCGCATCATATGTTTATTAATCGCCTATCAATACAATTTTTTAATTTGCATTGTCCCGGAAATTTCGCTAAATTTGTCGACGAAAATAATACATCCGCAATATGACTCGAAACATCGACATCAAAAATCCCTCTCAACAGATGATTCAAGTCTTCAAGGCATTGAGAGAAAAAAAACAGCAACAGATCAAAAAGTTGTCTGAAAAGAAGGAGTGTACATTTACTATCATTGTGTAAATGGACTTATCATTCGATATACGAAACACGAAGGGCGATCAAATCAAGGTCGCCCTTTCGTATTATGATTTAAACACAATTCGTGTATTATCTGACAACCCGGTGACGCTGGGATTATGCTTCTATGATATAACTCTCATACGAGAATCCGGTGATGACTATGTCGATTACACTATGTTGTCGACCGTGTCTGATACACTCGCAAAATTTTTGAGTGAGAATGAAAACACCGTGTTATGTTTCTATTGTGATGCAAACTCTGAGGTTAAAAGAAATCATACTAACATTTCCCCACAAGAATATCGCAGTCAACTTTTTTCAAAAATGTTTGAAAAATATACGATGTCACATCAGACGCACGATTTCGTAAATCACCGAGTCAGAATTGAAGTTGACGATGATTTACAGCATTCGCAATTCGCCCATTTTATTTGTCGAAAAGAGCATGAGAGTGCAGTAACTGAAATCGGGCAAATATTAATGCAAAAATAAAATGCAAAGCGGAGCGCGATGGTGTCGCGCTCCGCTTTGCATTTATTGGGACTTATATTTTTATTGACGGCCTGAAACGGCTACAGTCTTGTCGATTTTCGACACAAGGCCTTGGAGCACCTTGCCCGGGCCGAGTTCGATAAACTCATCGGCACCGTCGGCAATCATATTCTGTACCGACTTGGTCCAACGTACCGGAGCGGTGAGCTGAGCCACCAGGTTGGCCTTGATTTCGGCAGGGTCGGTATGAGGCTTGGCATCCACGTTCTGATATACGGGGCACTTGGGAGTGTGGAACGATGTGTTCTCGATAGCCTGAGCAAGTTCCGCACGAGCCGGTTCCATCAGAGGAGAGTGGAATGCACCGCCGACTTTGAGCTTGAGAGCGCGGCGTGCGCCGGCTGCGGTAAGGAGTTCGCAAGCCTTGTCGATTGCCTCGATTTCGCCCGAGATTACAATCTGACCGGGGCAGTTGTAGTTGGCACAAACCACTACACCGTCGATGCCCTTGAGAGTTTCCTCAACAGTTTCATCGGGAAGAGCGATGATGGCAGCCATTGTCGAAGGCTTGATTTCGCATGCTTTCTGCATGGCGTGAGCACGAGCCGACACCAGACGGAGACCGTCTTCAAAGTCGAGAGCACCGGCTGCTACCAATGCCGAAAATTCACCGAGGCTGTGACCGGCGGTCATATCGGGCTTAAATTCATCACCGAGCGACTTGGCAAGAATTACCGAGTGAAGGAACACTGCCGGCTGAGTGATGTCGGTACGACGAAGATCTTCATCCGTACCTTCAAACATAAGATCTGTGATGCGGAAGCCGAGAATATCGTTAGCCTTTTCAAAGAGCTCGCGGGCTGTGGCGTTTGTTTCGTACAAGTCCTTGCCCATACCTACAAACTGAGCGCCTTGTCCGGGGAAGACATATGCTTTCATATTTCTAAAAATATTAAAGGTTTTAAAAATGAATGCAAATGTACAAAATTTTCGTGGAATATTCGTAACTTTGAGGTGGTAAAATACTCAAACATCATCTAAATCAACACAATATGAACATTATAGCCGTTCTTCCTCTGTTTCTTGGCAATCTCCGTGGCGCCCAACTGCTCATCGTTGTGGCTCTGTTGCTGCTGCTCTTCGGCGGCAAGAAGATTCCCGAACTGATGCGCGGCCTCGGCAAGGGCGTGCACGCCTTTAAGCAAGGACTGGCCGATGCACAGGAAGAAATTAACAAGCCTGTCGATAAAACCGGCGCAGCCACAGACAACACAGCCGACAGCGAAAAGGCCGACGACAAAAAAGCCTGATACGGTAATACGATTTCGATATGTCGGGCAAGGAAATGTCCTTTTGGGAGCATTTTGATGCGCTGCGCAGTGTGCTGCTGCGTATTGCCGCCGTCATTGTCGTCCTCGGCATAGCGGCATTCTGCTTCATGCCTTCGATATTCGACAACGTGATACTTGCACCGTGCCACAACTCGTTCCCGTTCTATCGACTGCTCGACACCATTTCGGCCGCCGATCTGCTCGGATTCGGAGGCGGTGACACATTCGACCTGCACCTTATAAGCGTAGAACTCACCAGTCAGATCTACACACACATATCCGCCTCGTGTTGGCTCGCCGTGATTGTCGGTTTTCCGATAATCATATTTCTGCTGTGGACATTCATCTCCCCGGCACTGTATGAAAGGGAGAAGCGCGGCCTGCGCAAAGCCTTCTTCTGGGGCAACCTTATGTTCTACCTCGGCGTATGCGTGGGCTATTTTCTCGTCTTTCCGCTGATACTTAGGTTTTTGGCCACATACTCGCTCAGCGGCAGCATCACCCCGATGATTACCCTCGATTCGTATATGGACAACTTTTTCACCCTCATACTCATCATGGGTGCCGTATTCGAATTGCCGCTGTTGGCATGGCTGCTCGGCCGCCTCGGCATACTGTCGCGCCGCTTCTTCAAGCGCTACCGCCGCCACGCGATAGTAGGACTTATGGCCACGGCCGGATTTATCACCCCGACCGGCGACCCGTTCACACTGCTCGTAGTGTTCATTCCGATATACGCGTTGTGGGAACTGAGCGCCCGTCTCGTGCCACGGGGCGACACCACGACCGACAACGATTAACCACATTCATCATTCCACTCCTACCATGAAACTTTCCAAACTCGGACTTCTGCCACGTATCATAATAGCAATGGCCGCAGGCATCGGTGCCGGACTCATATTTCCCGAATGGCTCGCCCGCTGCTTCGCCACATTCAACAGCATATTCGCATCGCTGCTCGGATTTCTCATACCACTGCTCATCGTAGGATTTGTAGCGCCGGCAATTGCCGAACTCGGTCGCCGCGCCGGCAAGATGCTGCTCGTCACAGCCTTGATAGCCTATGCAATGACATTCGCTGTCGGCATGCTGTCCTACTTCACGGCATCGACTACATTTCCGTCAATCATCTCAGCTGACGCATACGTGACGATGTCGCCCGACGAACCCTCGGGCGGTCCGCTGCCGTTCTTCACCATCGACATACCGCCGCTGATGTCCGTCATGACCGCTCTCGTCACGGCATTCATCCTCGGCCTCGGTGTGGCCGGCTTGCACGACAAGAGCATCCTGCGCGGTGCTCTCGACGAACTGCGCGACGTAATCCGTTGGGCCATTATGCGCATCATCATTCCCTGCCTGCCTCTTTACATATTCGGCATATTCCTCGACATGACAATGACAGGCCGCGTAGGCCCGATGCTCAGCACATTTGCCGGCATAGTGCTCGTGATATTTGCGCTGCACGTAGCCGTTCTCGTCCTTCAATACTTGCTTGCCTCGCTGTTCTCGGGCTTCAATCCGCTGCGTTCGCTGTGGACAATGATGCCCGCCTACTTCACCGCCCTCGGCACACAGTCGTCGGCGGCTACCATCCCCGTCACACTGAAGCAGACGATTGCCATGGGTGTTGATAAGTCTGTTGCAGGGTTCGTAATTCCACTGTGCGCCACCATACACATGTCAGGCTCCACGCTCAAAATCGTAGCCTGTGCCGTAGCACTGATGCTCACCCATCACATACCCTACGACGCAGGAATGTTCGCCGGCTTCATAGCCATGCTCGCCATCACCATTATCGCCGCTCCGGGTGTCCCCGGCGGAGCGATAATGGCCTCACTCGGCCTGCTCAGCTCGATGCTCGGCTTCAGCGATGCCGACAACGCACTGATGATTGCCCTCTACATAGCTATGGACTCCTTCGGCACGGCCTGCAACATCACCGGCGACGGAGCAATCGCTCAAATCGTGGGACGATTCTTTAAAACAACTCAAAATATAACTCAAAATAACGGTACAGTATAATTATGACAATGCTAAGAGTTCCCGAAAAAATTATCGGAGGCCACCATATAGAAGGTCAAGCCGCCGACGCCATAAAAAAGTTAGGCCACAGCAAAATAATGCTCGTGACAGGCCCTCACGTAGGCAAGAGCGATTTATTTGCCCGCTACAAGAGTGCTATCGAAGCCGCAGGCGTGGAATGTGTTGTATTCGACCGAATCACCGGCGAACCTACCGACAGTATGATTCGCAGCGGTGCCGAAGTCTATAAGACCTGTGACTGCGAAGCCGTTATGGGCATCGGCGGCGGCAGCCCGCTCGATGCCGCAAAACTTATCGCCGCATACTCCCGCATGGGCGAAGGCCTCTTCGCAGGCAAACCGTTGCCCGACAACATCGGCGACATCGCAGCCTTGCCCACCACTACCGGCACCGGTTCGGAGGCCACAAAATTCGCCTGTGTCACACTCGAAGCCGACGGAGTGAAGTTGCTCGTCAAGGGCGACGCCATGATTCCTCGCATTGCCGTTCTCGACTACGATGCATCGCTCGGCATGCCGTCATCCGTAAAAGCCGCCACGGCATTCGACGCCCTCACCCACGCCATCGAAGCATACCTGTCGCACCGCGCCACACCCGTCACCGACGACCTCGCCGTCAGCGCCGTGCGCCGCATCTACACATCGTTGGCCGCGTCAATCGACAACCCTGCCGACACCGCAGCCTCGCGCAATCTCGCCGTTGCAGCCTTCGAAGCCGGCGTCTGTATCAACAATTCGAGCGTCACAGTCGTCCACGGCATGAGCCGCCCCATCGGTGCCCTGTTCCACATATCGCACGGACTGTCCAACGCTATGCTTCTCACCACCTGCCTGCGCGACTTGGCCGCCACGGCAGCCGACCGCCTTGCCATCCTCGGTCGCGACGCCGGCATCATCGCCGCGAGCGAAGACGCATCGGCGATGATCGACCGCATCGACGCCCTGCGCCGTCGTTGCAACATTCCGCTGCTGAGCCGCTCGGGCATCGACGCCGACCGCTTCGAAGCCTCACTCGCCAAGATGGCCGCCGACGCCATAGCCAGCGGCAGCCCCGCCAACGCCCCGAAAGACTACACAGCCGCAGATCTAATAACCCTCTACCGCAAAGCTTGGGTCGCTCAATAATTGCACTGAATCATCTCTAAATAATTTCCAATCCTAAAACCATGAACCTTAAACAATTATCCACCTTGGCTATTGCAGCCGCAATGTCGGTTGCAGCCAATGCAAAAGATGCCGTCCGCCCGCTGATAGCCGGGCACCGCGGCAGTAATGTCGGTGTTGAAAACACCGTCGAATCATTTACAACCGGCGCTCAGCGCGGCTACGACCTCCTCGAAACCGACATCAAAGTTACAGCCGACGGCGGCTACGTATGCTCGCACGACGACGACACAAAGCGCCTCGGCGGCACACTCACCATTGCTTCGTCAACCGTAGAGCAACTGCAATCCGAAGAACTGAATCAGACGCGCGACGGCGTAGCCTACACCGGTCGCCTCGCCACTCTCGGCGACCTGCTCGATGTCTGCTCACAATACAACTGCCGACCGCTCATCGAACTGAAATGGGCCACCGGCATCAACAGCAACGACTGCTCGGGCATCCCCGCTCTGATCAAGTATCTCGAAGACAAAGGCTTCCGCAACAAGTGCATCATTCTCACATCGATGAAGCCCTGCCTTGAATACATCCGCACCAACTATCCTGACGTCGAACTCCAATTCCTCACCGGACAGTATTGGGCCAACCACTTCGACTGGTGCGTAGAGCACAAAATCGATGTCGACATCCAAGCCGGCTATTTCGACAAATCGACCGTCCGCAAGTTCCACGACGCCGGCATCAAAGTGAATATGTGGACAACCAACGATGCCGCCGGCTACCGCACCTACGGCAATATGGGCTGCAACTTCATCACCACCGACAAACTCATTCCCGTCGAACTCCACGACATTGAAGGCAACCGCACAGATGTTACTTCAAACAGCTCAGTACACTAAATTATTGTTAACGATACATATTTTATGTAAATAAATTTGGCGTTTGGCTGAAATTCACCTTACTTTGTATCGGTTAACGAGCCGACAACGGTTCGTATTCCAAACAACTGAACAATAACCATTCAACTCTCAGACAAAATGAGAACGCAAATCATAAACGGTCAAATTCTGACACCGGCCGGATGGGTAGAAAACGGCTCGGTTCTTATCGACGGCACACGCATCGTCGACGTACTCAACCATTGCAACCCCGTAGAGGGCGTTGACAAGGTAATCGACGCCAAGGGCAACTACGTATTCCCCGGCGGCATCGACATCCACGTACACGGCGGCGGCGGTCGCGACTTCATGGAAACAACCGAAGACGCATTCCTCACAGCCGTCGAAGCACATCGCGCACACGGCACCACAAGTATCTTCCCCACCCTGTCGTCGTCGACACGCAAGATGATCGAAGACGCAGCCGACACCTGCCAGAAGCTCATGGAAGACCCCATGAACGGCATCCTCGGCCTGCACCTCGAAGGCCCGTACTTCAACCCCGAAAAAGCCGGCGGCCAGTTGCCCGAAAACATCCGTATTCCTCAGCCCGAAGAATACGTGCCCATCATCGAGAAGCACCAGTGCATCAAGCGTTGGGATGCCGCTCCCGAACTTCCCAACACCGAAGAATTTGCCCGCTACCTCCGCTCGAAAGGCGTCGTGGTAGCCCTCGGCCATACAGCAGCCGCATACGACGACGTTGAAAAAGGCTACAAAGCCGGCTTCAACCTCGCCACACACTTCTACTGCGCCATGACCGCATCGCATAAGGAAGGCATCTACCGCCACGACGGCACCGTAGAAGCCGTATACCTCAACGACGGCATCAATGTCGAAATGATCTGCGACGGCATCCACGTGCCCCCGGTAATCCTGAAGATGATCCACAAACTCAAAGGCACCGAGCACACCGCCCTCATCACCGACGCCCTCGCATGCGCCGCATCCGACTCCAAGACCGCATTCGATCCCCGCGTCATCATCGAAGACGGCGTCTGCAAACTCTCCGACCGCTCGGCTATCGCCGGCTCCATCGCCACGATGGATCGCCTCATCCGCACCTGCGTGTTCAAGGCCCACATTCCTCTGGCCGACGTTGTGCGCATGACATCCGAAACACCTGCACGCATCATGGGCGTTTACGACCGCAAGGGCTCGCTCAGCCACGGCAAGGATGCCGACGTAGTAATCTACAACAAAGACCTCGTCCTCACCAACGTAATCCAAATGGGTCGCGAAGTCGAAGTCGCCGCTACCGACAACTTCTGATCAGCCCCGCCACATACCGTATAATATCTATAAAACAATTAGGTCACGCGCTCATGCCGATATGAGCGCGTGACTTTTTCATTCTGAATTAAAATTCGTACCTTTGCAGCGCTTTATACACTTATGATTTATCCCCGCAATTTTGAAACGAAAACAGGCTTCGACGTCGTCCGCCGGATGGTCGCCGACCGCTGCGGCTCGCCGCTGAGCGCCGCAAAGGCCGACGATATGACATTCTCCGCCGATTTCGACACAGTAAGCCGCCGCCTCGGAGAAGTCGCCGAGTTCGTCACCGTCCTCGGCGGCAGCGAAGACTTCCCCGCTGCCGTCATTCGCGACATCACAGCACGGCTTCGTGCCCTGCGCCCGGAAGGTACATTCCTCACCGCAGCCGAACTCATCGACCTTGGCACGTCGCTCGCCTCCATGGCCGCAATCGAAGCATTCTTCCGCAGCAAGCGCACCGACGAAGGCACATCCACACTGCCGCTGCTCGACGACCTGGCCCGACGCCTCACCATATTTCCATACCTCTCCACCCTCATCGGCAACACCGTCGACCGCTGGGGCGAAGTCAAAGACACCGCATCGCCGACACTCGCCGACATTCGCCGCCGACTCCGCTCCTGTCTCTTATACAC
>CALKKU010000100.1 GCA_937995285.1 uncultured Bacteroidales bacterium
TTTACCCCTAATATACCACATCACGCCGCCATTTCTACCGCTAAATCGCAATTTACCTCTGTCGGCCTGACCGTCACCTGCCCGTTCATCAGCAACGGCAGCAGCTCGTCACGCTGAATCGTCAATTTAACGATTTCAACTCCTATATTCATTTGAATATCAAATATTGGAGAGCAAATCGCCTCAAATTTTTCCAAAACATATTTTGGTGGTTTTATTGTCGGGAGATTATGCAAGTCCTCCTTGGTTATTGAGCCAAAGGTTGTTCCTGAATCATTCCGTTGCTCAAAAGCCATTCTCAAACCATCCACTACATAGTACAGGTGTGTTTGTGAACCTATTTTTGAAGATAAAGCCGATAAACCACGCCCGATGCAGCAATAGTTATTTGCAATGTTTAATGCTCCGACAGGAGCGCGAACACTCATTAAGATATCGCCTTGATTTGCAAATCGAGTTGGAGCGGTTGTGTATTGGCGAACCGAAGGAAATCTATTGCCGAAATCTGTGCTGCCTTGATAAAACAATATTCCTTCGCCAATTTCATTATACGAAGTTCCATCAGGAGATTGCCCCATGGTTATGTTGGCTATATCCGATAAAGTACATTCTTTCCAATCAAGAGGTATTTCGCGTTTCAATCGCTCATCCCACACCATAGCCCCGCCGTTTGACTTGTAGGGTCTGCCGTTCTCGTCGGGGAAGTCGAACTGGACGAACCAGTAGTCGTAGAGCTGACGAGCCATCGCCTCTAAATTGCGATTTATCTGTTTGTTGAGTTCTATCTTACGATCGATGTTTGCCAATATTTCTCCAATGGAATGTTGTTCATTTATTGAAGGAAGTAATATCGGTACGTTATATATTGTGTCGTTGGAAAGAGTGTATCGTTGTCCACTGCCGGAGGCATTGTTTTCAAAATACTTTTGAATATATCGAGTGTGCATAAATGCATTTAGATATTTTCCGTCGACAATAGCATGATTTGGTGTAATCAAGGCACAATGATAGCCAAGAACTACATTCTCAAAATTATCGGCAATATAAGTGGCAATACCTATATCATCTCTTGTTTCACTATCTTTTGTGATTGCAACCATACCTTTGCTTATTGAGCATTTGTCAATTTCGGTCTGTTTGGCTGATGCCACCATAAATGATTTAGCCTTTTCTTTTGTGATTGCCCAATTGTAATAGACATCAACAAAGTTACATAGTTGCACAGGTGTTTCGCTGTCAACGGTTTTCTTGTCGATCCCACTAATTTCTATGCTTGCAATATCACCAAGTTTATATTTCTGTAATTTCATTTATCTCGTTGTCGTTTTATCTATGTAGTCTTGAATGAGAAATAGGTTCTCTTGCAGTTCTTTTCGTTTATCTAACAATAGCTGAAGGCGTGCTTCTTTCTCTGCCCTTTGTTGCTTATTCAATTCGTAATCGATTCTTGCTCCAACGGGAAATGGGCCTACAAATTCCAAGGTCTCTTGCGCATCTTCAATTTCAGCGTTCAGTTCTGCGAGTTGTTGTTGATATTTCCGTTGCGCCTCTACAATGTTTAAATTATTGGCTGCAATGAACACATCAAGTTGATGACGAATGGCATTGATTTGTTTTTGAGCATCTTTGGATGACCGTTGGGCAATATACAGTGCTATAAATATGGCTACTACGCCAACAATAGGGCTTGCCAATGTTGCTAATTCTGTCCAATTCGCCATAATTAATTATTCATTAAATTTGAGGCTTTCGAGTTGTCGCATAATCTCTTGTTCGAGACGGTGGCTTTCTGCAAATTGCTCAGATAGTGTGCGCTTGTATTGTGCCATACGATTGTTGAACTCTTCTTCGGTGATGTCGACGTATTCTATTTTGATGTCGAAATACTGACCGGCTGATAGCGAGTAGTTCTTCTCCTTGATCTCATCGTAGCTGACAACCACGGAAAAGTCGTCAACAGCTTCTGAATTTCTGAAAGTGTTGATGATTCTCTCCACATCATCGTCGTGAAGCACAGTCTTCTGATTGCCATCGACCTTGATTTTCTCGCCAAGTTTAGACGCATCTACAAGCACCACCTTATCGCGCGTCTTCGACTTGTCAAGAAATAATACCGAAACATTAGTACCTGTGTTGGCAAATACGTTAGATGGCATTGACACCACGCCGTACACAATGTGATTATCCACAATGTGTCTCAATATTTTATTCTCAATACCCGTTTTGGCGGTAATGAATCCTGTTGGAATCACAATAGCCCCTTTGCCCGTGTCTTTTAGAGAGTTGACCACATGCTGAATGAAGCAAGTGTATATGGCCATACTGTCCTTTTTCTTCGGTGACACTTTCGGTACGCCGGCCCAAAAACGAGCCGGCTGGGCCGCAATTTTTTCGCGTGTGTCGGAAAAGTCCATTTTGAATGGAGGGTTGGAAACCACATAGTCGAATTGGCGGAGAGCCGTGCCGCTGTCGTTTTTGTGGTAGGGGGCTACGAGCGTGTCGCCTTGAATAGCATGGTCGAGTGAGGTGACAAGTCCGTTGAGCAATAGATTCAACTTCAGCATCTTGTTGCTTCGTTGCGATATGTCTTGTGCAAAAATGGTGCATTTGCTGTTCCCGATTTGGTGAGCAAGTGCCATCAGCAGCGTGCCTGTGCCTGCCGAAGGATCGTAAGCCTCGATGTTGTGCAAATCCTCGTTATCATCCACAAGCAGTCGCGCCATTATGGTGGCAATGGCGTGGGGTGTGTAATATTCGGCGTACTTGCCACCGCCGGCAGTGTTGTAGTCCTTGATTAGATACTCAAAAATGGTGGCGAAGAAGTCGTAGCCTCCTGCAAACGCACGCTCAAACGAAAAATTCACAAGTTTGTCAACCAGTGCGCGAGCAAAAGCCGAGCGTTGGTCGGAATCGGTAACGTAAGGCGTTAGCTTCTCAAACAGCGGAATTTTAGTGTTCTGTGTGGTTTGGGTGCAGAAAATATCAAGATTCTGTTCGGCAATATCGGTCATTGTGGCGTCAAAAATGGTGTCGAAGTCGCCACGGCTCGACTGGTTCCACAGTACCGATAACAGATGTTGTGGCTGAAGTTTGAGCGATTCGGGCGGCAGGGCTATCATAAGCATCTGTCGCTCTTGGTCGGATAGTGCAATGTAGGCATCCTCCCATTTTTCGGCTTCACGGATTTTGTCGGCGTAGCGACTTTTTGCGCGTTTCAACTCATAGCCGAACTTGTCGTTCAAGAACTTGTACAGAAATACCTGGGTGATAATTTTATATTCGTTGCCGTCGTTGCCAAGTCCGTACGATTGGCAGGTGGCTTTCAAATCGTCGATTAGGCGTATCGTTTCTTCTTTAATATCCATTTGTTATGCAGGGTAAGTTGCGTTGTATTGATTGAGATATTGACGTGCGATGCCGTTTTTCACAAAGTTGTAGTCGTCCAATGATGCCGAGTCGGAAATCTGAGGAAAATGGTAAAGGATGTCCGATACCGTTGACAACACGGTCTGCTCAAAATAAGCGTCTTTTTTAAGAATGTCGTTGCGGTCATACACTTTGGAGTCGACCTCATCTTTTATCATATTCAAAATCACGCAAATTTCACTATCGGAGAAAGTGAACAGCGGTTTCTTCTCATACGACTTACGCTCAGAGTTAACCTCTCTGATGCGCTTATGTATGCGAGCAAACTTGGCATCGCCATTGTATTTTTTCAGCAGTTGATTATTGGCATGCTGTATAGCTTTAAGCCTGGTGATGATAGAGTCTAAAGCAGCGGTCTCTTCATTATATTTGGCAATGGAGTCAACCACGAATCCATGTTCCTTGAATCGCTCGGTGAATGCCTCGCGAAGTGTTATAAATTCGGGGTCGTCCTGATCAACATTGTTGATGAAAGCGCGAATGGTGTCGCGCCACTTGTCTTGAAGTTCACGTCCTCCGGCAATGATTTTGAGTTCTTCCTCGCCTATTTTGGAGAAAGTGAACTCGATGTCTTGCATCGCCTCATTCACAAGCACAGCTGTCTGTTCGTTGTTGAAAAAAGCTTCTTTCTGGTTGATGACGGTGATGTGGTGCTGAACTTCTTTCAGCATATCAGGAAGTTTGGTAAGTTCAACCTTTGCAAACTTTTCTTTCAAGTCATCGTTGCCAAACGTAC
This sequence comes from uncultured Bacteroidales bacterium, assembly GCA_937995285.1. Taxonomy (GTDB): domain Bacteria; phylum Bacteroidota; class Bacteroidia; order Bacteroidales; family Muribaculaceae; genus CAG-873. The sequence continues at coordinate 4,163 of CALKKU010000100.1, forward strand.
GCACGAGGTTGCCGCAGTCCTTTGCGGCTTCAAGAGCTTTCTTTAGGTCAAGAAGCGTTTTCTTGTCTTGAATAGTGGAAACCTCCGAACTAAACTCCTCTACATTGTCGGTGGTATATTCAAACAGCGTATCTTGAATGTCGTGCATCATATTCAATATCCCCTGCGGATCTTCGATAACTTGGGTAAATGCATTAGTTACATTGGCTCCTGTTTCTTCGGGATCGTTGAATTTGTTAAGTTCTTTCAGATATGCCTCATTGGTTTCATCGAAATTGCGCTTGATGTCGGCAAAGTCGATCACGTAGCCATAGCGGTTGTCCTTGTATGGTCGGTTTACACGCGTAAGTGCTTGCAACAGGTTGTGATCTTTCAGCTTGCGCCCGAAGTACAATCGTTTCAAGCGTGGCGCATCAAATCCGGTGAGTAGCATATTGAACACGATAAGCACGTTCACAGTCATATTTTTCTTGAAGTCTTTTACGATCTGCTTGCGCGTTTCCTTGTCGTCGGTGTCGTGTAGAATAAGCCGCGCTTTCAGCGATGTCGGGAATGATGCGGTCTTATTCATCTCAGCCTGTACCTCGTCCCAATAGGCGGCGAGATTGCGAGCCTGTCCGCTTGTTTCGCAAATCACCATACCGCCAAGTGTATTGTCGCCATGTTGCATACGAAAGCGCGAGAGATCGGTAATTATATACCGAATAAGCTCTTTTACATAGTTCTCGTGCTCTACTATTGTTGCTTTATTCACATCTTTCTTTTGCACAAGTTCTTCCAGCGTTGTCATCACTTGTGTGAGTTTCTCCTTGTACGAAGTCTCAATGTCCTCACGGATAATTTTTAGCGTATATCCGTCGGCAATGGAACGGTCGTAATAGTAGGTGTGGAAATAGGTGTTGAACACAGTGGCTGTGGCTTTTTCATCTTTTAAAAGCGGAGTTCCGGTCAGGGCTATTTTTATGGAGTTGGCATCTGCATCAAATAAGTTGGCAAGGAAGCAACCGCCGGGGCGGTAGCCGCGATGCGCTTCATCAAGGATGAAAATGCGTTGCAAGTTTGTGGCGTATTCAGGTAATTTCACCTTTTCCTTGTCTTCGGCAAAACGCTGTATATTAACTACCGTAATTTCTTGTTTGCCGCTTGCTCCATGTTGCGATTGTGATGTGCGGAACTGCTCCATCAATTCTTTCTTGGAATTGGCTGTCGTCACCACCAGGCCACGCGCTTCAAATTCCTGTGTCGCCTGTTCGAGCAAGTCGAGGCGGTCAACTATGAAATAGAATTTTGCCACCTTATTCTGTTTGGCAAAATAATCATTGAGAATATATGTGAGGTGGAAAGCCAAAGCCGTTTTGCCACTCCCTTGCGTATGCCATACGACACCGGATTTTGCGCCATGGTCAAGTTGGTCGCATATTGCCATAGAGGCGAACATTTGTTGATAGCGCATAATATGCTTTTGGTCGGTGGCTTCAATTTTTCCGTCGACTTCACGCTCCGACTTCACATAGGCTATGCCATAGTGCAGAATAAAAAGCAATCGCTCAGGCGAACACATCGATGTGAGTATTCTGTTCGTCGGTGTGTTGGTGTTTAGGTTGGTTTGGTATTCCGGGGTGGTGTGAATTACTTGGCAATTATAATCTTTGAGAATCTGCTTCTCCACTTCTTTGTCAATCGGCTTGTATGGATAATCCCTATTGTAAGGAGCGACATCGAGATTTGAACGGTTCTCTTCTCTAAAGCAATTGAATGGCGCTGATTTCCGTGCGGCAGTGCAATAGAAAGCTCCTTGCAGAGGCACAATGCCGCCCATTGTGTCGTACTCCATGTTGTTAGAGAATATCATCAATTGGGTGATGTTGATGAACGAGCGGAATCTCTTGTTGGGAAAGCGCTGAAGATTCATTCTTCGGCTTTCAGCGACCATGCCTCCGGAGTTGTTCGGTTTCTTTACTTCTACAAAACAAAGCGGTAGTCCGTTTACAAAAAGGGTGATGTCTGGGCGGAACTCATCTTGTCCGTTTTTGCAAGTAAACTCAGCCGTAAAATGAAATTCGTTGTTTGCAGGGTTATCAAAGTCGATGAGCTTGACCGGAGACACCGCTTTTAGGCGTTGATAGAATGCTCGTCCTAAATCATCATTCTTCAATTCCTGCCTGATTGCTTGCAATGTCTGTAGCCCTTCGCCCAAGTGTGAAGGGTTCAGTTTGTCAAATTGTGAGCAAAAAACATTGGTAAGGATGTTCGTCTCTGAATCATACACAGAGCCGGCATCCTCTTCGGAAATTTTTCCGAAATATTTATAACCCAATCTTGTCAAATGTACCATTGCCGGCATCTGAACGCGTGTGGCTTCATTGAATTTGCTGCTCATACTATATTTGATGTAAACTTCGTTAAACGTAATTATTGGCTTATTGCATCAGTTACTTCTCGCCTTTGAGGCGGCGGATTTCTTTGTCGAAGTCGGAGTCGATTTGCTGCGTGCGGTTGAAGATGTCGTATTCGCCTTCGGCTTTTGTTCGCGCTTGCGCTGCGGAGATGCTACCGCGATTGGGCAGGATGTGGTAGTCGTTGAAAGTCAAGAATTTGTTCACGCTCGCGGCGAACTCGTCCATGGTGAATGCGTTGTGGCGCTCGATTTGGCCTTCGATGTAGTCGAAGTAGGCCGATACGGTGCGTTCGAGTTGGCGAATCTGTTTTTGATCGAGATAGTTTTTGGCGATAGTGACGTCGGACTTCAGCACGCGTCCGTCGGGGGCGTACTTCCACGTCGTCAGTCCCATATTCGGCTTGGTGTGGTCGGCGCTGTGATAGATTATTTCGGCTGCGGTCCGGCCTGTGATGGCGTAGTGGAAGCGATTCTGCACCATCGCATAGAACTCCTTTGTCGTCGGCGCAGCGCGGTCGTAGTCGACCGAGCATTCGGCATAAATGTCGGTGATTTGCTGCCATATGCGGCGTTCGCTTGCTCGGATGGAGCGGACGCGTTCGAGAAGTTCGCGGAAGTAGTCGACACCAAAGGTTGTCTCGCCTTGCTTCAGACGGTTGTCGTCGAGAACGAAGCCTTTGCGAATAAATTCGTTGAGGACTTTCGTGGCCCATTGGCGGAAGAATGTCGCACGCTGTGAATTAACGCGATAACCGACGCTGATAATGGCGTCGAGGTTGTAGAAAATGTATTCACGCTTAACATGGCGCGAGCCCTCTTGTTGAACTATTTCCATTTTGGAAATAGTTGCATCCTTGTCGAGTTCGCCGTCTTCGTAGATGTTGGTCAGATGCTTGCTTATGGCCGGGACGCCTACTCCAAACAGCTGTGCCATTGCTTTCTGTGTGAGCCACAGGGTTTCGCCTTCGACGTAGGCCTGTACGCTGCCCGAGCCGTCGGGCAGGTTGTAGAGCATGAATTGAATTTCTTTTCCCATGGTATCGGTCGACGGGGTTATCTTGCGATGAGCGGAAGGCAACGCGTGAGGTAGAGGCGTGCTTCGAGCCATGGCGTGTAGAGCTGCGGATTGTTGGGCTGCAAGGGCAGAGGCTTCTCGTTGAGGTCGACGCGGAGGTAATATTTGCCCGAGTCGGACTTAAAGAGAATGAACTGTATGTTGGCGGCCATGGGCACTACCTCAAAGTCGTGCCAGTGCTGACCGACGGTGTCGAAGTAGTTGGTCATGTAGTAGCAGCCTTTGAGGCGCAGGAGCGACAGCAGGGGCATCAGTGTTTCGGCATGTCCCCAGCGCAGGTCGGCCACGGCCTTGTTGGTGCCGGCGAGGAATGCGTCGGTGCGGGCGATGACGTCCTGCAGCAGCGGCGCGGCGATGTCGGCGGGCACGGCCGATACGGTGGTGGCGGTGCGCTGGAGGTACTGGCGCAGGTTGAAGCACGACCACAGGGCGTTGTATTCTTCCTTGGTGAAGAAGCGCGATGCGCCCGGTTCGACGCCCATGCACGAGCATCCGGCCAACACGTAGTATTCGGTGATGGCAAGGTCGCGAGCCTCGGCTTCGTCGGTGAAGTCGTAGCGTTCGCCCAAGGCGCGGCGGATGGCCGACGTGGGGCATGCGGCGCTGAAGTATTCATCGTAAGGCTCGGCCCAAGCCCGGTCGTTGCGGAACTGCGCATAGTCCGGGTCGACGTCGAACGGACGCATTTCGGCGTCGTTGACGTGGCCGGTCGATGTGGTGAAGTTGATGCGGTTGTTCATTCGTGCAAGTTGGTGCAAGAATGAATACATACTCATCATAGAGCGCGGCGAGTACGATGACGATGCGTTGACTTCGGAGCCGTTGGCAAAGAGGCTGCCGAAGTTGTAGTACATGCGCGAGGCTATGGAGCGCTGCTCGGCCATGCCGGTGGAGTCGAGCGCTCCCCATTGGTTGGTGCTGCGCTCGATGACGTAGTCGTTGAGGCGGGCGAGTTGGCGGCCTATGGGAGTGATGGTTCCGAGCGAATCGGCACGCAGCAGAGCGCGGCGCAGCTTCATGCTGTTGGCCGACGATGCCGGGAAGCGCGAGCCGTGACGGCCTACATGGCTTATGTAGACGGGGTGAAGGCTGTCGGGATAGACGGCAGGATTTACTTCGACGGGGTAGGGGGTGAGCGAGCCTTCGCATTGGGTCATTGAGAAGTCGGTGGCCATGGGATCGGCGGCCGCAGCCGACAGGCCGACGGCTGCCAACGATATGAGTATGTATTTGCGCAGTTTCATAACGGTGTTTTAAAGATACACAAAGATAAATATTTTATCGCGCCCGCGCAAATCAACTGATGCGGCTCCAGTCGGTGGTGCGTTCGATCGATGCTCGCAGGGCGATGCGGAATGCGGCGTTGGCCGGCGACGACAGGTCGGGGTCGGCATCGAGCAGTTGCTCGGCCGCCCGGCGGGCCATCTGTATTATCTGGCCGTCGGTGGCGAGGTTGGCGATGTGGAGCTCGAACGGGATGCCGCTCTGCATTGTGCCCTCGATGTCGCCCGGGCCGCGCATACGCATATCGGCTTCGGCGATGCGGAAGCCGTCGGTGGTCTGCGTCATCAGTTCGAGGCGTTGGCGTGTCTCGCGGGCAATCTGATGCTTGGTCATCAGTATGCAATAACTCTTGTCGGCACCGCGCCCCACGCGCCCGCGCAGCTGATGAAGTTGCGACAGACCGAAGCGCTCGGCATTTTCGATGACCATCGTAGTGGCATTGGGTACGTTGACACCGACTTCAATCACGGTGGTTGCCACGAGTATCTGAGCCTTGCCCGAGGCGAAGAGCGACATCTGGTAGTCCTTCTCGGCAGGCTTCATACGGCCGTGGACGAAGGCAACGTTGTAATCGTGGAAGGTGTCGCAGATTTCCTCGTAGCCCTCGGTGAGCGAATTGAGTTCGAGTTTGTCGTTCTCGTCGATGAGCGGGTAGACGATATAGGCCTGGCGGCCTTCGCGGAGTTGCGAGCCGATGCCGCGATAGACCTGCATTCGCTGCTCGTCGTAACGCAGCAGGGTGGTGACGGGCTTGCGCCCCGGTGGCAGTTGGTCGATGACCGACACGTCGAGGTCGCCGTAGACAGTCATTGCCAGGGTGCGCGGAATCGGGGTGGCCGTCATCACCAACACATGCGGCGGCACGGCGCTCTTTGACCACAGTCGCGCACGCTGGGCCACACCGAAGCGATGCTGTTCGTCGATTACCACGAGGCCGAGTCGCGTGAACTTCACCTTGTCTTCGATTACGGCGTGTGTGCCTACGAGGATATGAAGCGAACCGTTTTCGAGTTGCTCGTATATGAGGCGGCGTTGAGCGGCGCGGGTCGAGCCGGTGAGCAGCTTTACATTTACGCCTATTGGTGCGAGCATCGACGAGAGGGTCTCGAAGTGCTGCGTGGCAAGAATTTCGGTCGGCGCCATAAGACAGGCTTGAAAGCCGTTGTCGACGGCAAGGAGCATTGCCATCAGCGCCACGAGCGTCTTGCCCGAACCGACATCGCCCTGTACGAGGCGGTTCATCTGGCGGCCGGTGTTGACGTCGACACGAATTTCTCGCACGACGCGCTTCTGCGCATCGGTTAGGTCGAAGGGCAGGCATTCCTTGTAGAACGTGTTGAAGAAATGTCCCACATGGACGAAGCGATAGCCCTCGGTGCCGGCCTTGCGGCGGCGCGAGCGCATCAGCATATCGACCTGAATGTAAAAAAGTTCCTCAAACTTGAGACGCGTGCGGGCCTGTCGCAGCATATCGTTGGACGACGGGCGATGAATTTCGCGAATGGCCGTGTCGAGCGGCAGCAGACGATTGGCCGACACCACCGATTGCGGCAATGTTTCGGCAAATGATTTGGTGCCGGCGAGCAGGTCGGTAATCCAATTGAAGATGTTGCGCGAGGTGATGTTGCGGTTGCGCAGCGTTTCGGTGAGCGGATACACTCCGCGCATGCCCACAAGGTCAAAGGCTCGCATCTGCGTGTCGACTTCGGGGTGGGTCATCGACCAGCGACCGTTGTACAGCGTCGGCTTGCCGAAGACGAGGTAGTGCACGCCCGTGTGGAGCGTGCGACGAATATTTTTTATGCCCTTGAACCACACGATTTCGATGGTGGCGGTGCAGTCGGTAAATACGCCGATCAAGCGCATCTTGGCTCCTTCGCCGGCCATACTGAAGCCCACAAAGCGGCCTTTGATCTGAACCGTGCCCATGTCGGGCGTGAGTTGGCGTATGGTGTAGATGGTGGAGCGGTCGACATAGTGTGTCGGAAAATGATGCAGCAAGTCGTAGGCCGATGTGATGCCGAGTTGCTTGGAGAGCAATTCGGCACGCTGCGGCCCGATGCCTTTCACGTACTGTATGTCGATGCGCCTCAGAGAGTTCATTGCGGCATATTGCGAAGCAAGGCTTCGGCTATGGAGATGTCGAGCGGGTTGGTAATCTTGATGTTGGTCGGCGATCCGCCGGTGATGGCGATGCGGCCGAGGGCGGCGGCTTCTACTACCGAGGCGTCGTCGGTGAATTGCGGCGACCAAGGCAATTCATAGGCGCGGCGCAGGATGTCAGCGCGGAATGCCTGCGGAGTCTGCACGGCGCGGAGCGGTGAGCGGTCGATGGCCTCGGAGGTGATGCCGTCGGCATGCATCCGCCGCAGCGAATCAGTGACGGGTACAGCCGGTACGGCGCCTGAGACTTCGGCATCGGACAGTGCCGCCGTCAGTTCGTTGAGCATGGCTGTCGTGGGGAACGGACGTGCGCCGTCGTGCACCATTATGACAGATGCGTCGCTGTCGACTGCCGACAAGGCGTTGCGTACCGATTCCCAGCGTGTGCTGCCGCCGTAGACTGTGCGAGGCGATGCGAAGCCGTGTGTGGCACACTGCTCGTCCCAAAGCGATTGCATATCCTCGGATATGACGAGTATGAGCGAGGCCGCCGGACAGGCGCGTCGCAGAGCGTCGACGGTGTGCATCAGCACAGGCCGTCCGGCAAGCGGGCAAAATTGCTTGGGCAGCGGAGCACCGAAGCGCGTCCCGCTGCCCGCAGCAACTATTATGATATTGACGTCGGCCATTACCAGGCAAACATCGGGTAGTCTTTCATTATGTCGTTGACCTTGGCACGTACGGCGTCAATTGTGGCTGCGCTTTCGGGGTTTGAAAGCACGGTATCGATGAGTTCGACGATAGTGCCCATAAGGTCTTCCTTGGCACCGCGAGTGGTGATTGCCGGTGTGCCGAGGCGGATGCCCGAGGTCTGGAATGGCGAGCGGGTGTCGAACGGCACCATATTCTTGTTGGCCGTGATGTCGGCGTCGACGAGAACTTTTTCGGCAATCTTGCCGGTGAGTTCGGGAAACTTCGAGCGCAGATCCACGAGGATGCAGTGATTGTCGGTACCGCCCGACACTACGTCGTAGCCCTTGTCGCGGAGTGCGGCGGCCATAGCGCGTGCATTGTCGCGTACCTGTGTCTGGTAGGTCTTGAACTCGGGACGGAGCGCTTCGCCGAAGGCCACGGCCTTTGCGGCGATGACGTGTTCGAGCGGGCCGCCCTGTACGCCCGGGAATACGGCAGAGTCGAGCAACTGCGACATCTTCTTCACTACACCCTTGGGAGTTGTATAGCCCCAAGGATTGTCGAAGTCCTTGCCGAGGAGGATGATGCCGCCGCGCGGGCCGCGGAGGGTCTTATGAGTTGTCGAGGTGACAATGTGAGCATAGCGCAGAGGATTGTCGAGCAGTCCGGCTGCGATGAGGCCTGCCGGGTGTGCCATATCCACCATAAAGATTGCACCGACTTCGTCGGCGATCTTGCGCATGCGGGCATAGTCCCATTCGCGCGAGTAGGCGCTGGCACCGCCAACGATGAGGCGCGGCTTCACGCGGCGAGCTGTTTCTTCCATTGCGTCGTAGTCGATGCGGCCGGTCTCGCGGTCGAGATTGTATTCAACGGCATTGAACACCAAGCCGGAGAAGTTGACCGGGCTGCCGTGCGAGAGGTGGCCGCCGTGCGAGAGATTGAGGCCCATGAAGGTGTCGCCGGGCTTGAGGCACGCCATGAACACCGCCATATTGGCCTGCGCACCCGAGTGTGGCTGCACGTTGACCCATTCGGCGCCGAAGAGTTGCTTGAGGCGCTCGCGAGCGAGTTCTTCGACCATGTCGACAACGCCGCAGCCGCCGTAGTAGCGGTGGCCGGGATAGCCCTCGGCATACTTGTTGGTGAGGCACGAACCCATGGCTTTCATCACTTCGTCGCTGACAAAGTTTTCCGAAGCAATCAGCTCGATGCCTTTATGCTGACGTTGGCTTTCGAGTTGGATGAGTTCAAACAGTTTGGTGTCTTTTTCCATAAAAATATTGTTAGGTGGTTTGTTATCGTGATTATTTCTTTTTGACGCTGAAACCGAAGTGACCGAGGTAGTCGCCGAGAGCGTAGTATGCTCCGTGGGCGTAGGCCAGCAGGTTGGCATCGGCGAGGCGGAACTTGCCGGTTGCCGGGTCGATGAGGCTGCTGTCGGCAAGCACGTCGAGCACGTCGGCCACAAACATATGGTGGCTTCCGAGTGCCACGATGTCTTTCACACGACACTCGATCGACAGCGGCGATTCCTTTACCGACGGACATTCGACGGCCACACCCGGTTCGGGCGTAAGGCCGGCTTCTTTCCACTTGTCGTAGTCGCGGCCGCTGCGCACTCCGCACCAGTCGGTGGCGCGAGCCATGCCGACGGTGGTGAGGTTGACGGTAAATTCCATTTTCGACTTTATGATGTCGTAGGAATACCGCTCGGGGCGCACAGAGATGTAGAGCATCGCCGGATTGGTGCATATCGTACCGGTCCATGCCACGGTGAGCAGGTTGGAGCGTTCGGCATCGCCGCAACTCACCAGTACGGCGGGCAGCGGATTTACCATCGTTCCCGGTTTCCAGACTTCTTTCATATCATCTTGGCTTCGGAACCGGCCACCGAGTGATTGCAATAGTGGCAGCGGATGACCATCGGTCGGCGCGAAACGACGTCGAAGCGAGTCGACATCGGTTCGTTGTTGGTGATGCACTTGGGGTTGGCGCATCGTACGATACCTTCGATAGTGTCGGGTATGGTGACGGGGCGCTTTTCCACCACTTCATAGTCGCGGATGATGTTCACCACGGCATCCGGTGCGATAAGGGCGATGCGGCCGAGCGTGGCATCGTCGAAGAACACGTCGGCTACCTTGATGATGCCCTTGGAGCCGAGAGCCTTGCTGGCGAGGTTGCAACCGATTGTCACGGCATGGTCAGTGTGTTCCAGCCCGAGAATCTTTACGGCTTTGAACACGGCCGACGAAGGGATGTGGTCGATAACGGTGCCTTGAGCCAATGCGGCTACGGCCAATTCTTTCTTTGAATTTGTCATGACGTTCAATCGGTGAGAGGGTTGATATTGAGTGCGCGTGTGATGATGGCCTGGCGGGCGTACAATCCGTTGCGAGCCTGCTCGAAGTAGTAGGCCTTGGGGTTGTCGTCGACGTCGGGGTCGATTTCGTTGATGCGCGGCAGCGGATGGAGTATCTTGAGGTTGGGGCGCGAATCGGCCAACATAGAGTTGTGGAGCGTGTAGAGATCCTTCACACGCTCATATTCCATCGGGTCGGTGAAGCGCTCGCGCTGCACGCGGGTCATATAGACGATGTCGGAGCGGTTGATTACGTCGGCCGAGAAGTCGGTGGTCTCCTCAAATTCTATGCCCTCGTCGTGGCACAGATCTTTGTATTCCTGCGGCATGGCAAGTTCGTGCGACGCCACGAAGATGAAGCGAGTGGTCTTGAAGTGCTTCATGGCCATCAGCATCGAGTGAACAGTGCGTCCGTATTTCAAATCGCCGACCAAAGTGATTGTGAGGCCTTCGAGGCGTCCCTGTGTCTTGTAGATCGAATAGAGGTCGAGCAGCGTCTGCGAAGGATGCTGGTTGGCGCCGTCGCCGGCATTGATGATGGGAATATCAGTGACCTCGGTGGCATAGCGAGCCGCGCCCTCAAGGTGATGCCTCATGATGATGATGTCGGCATAGTTCGACACCATCTTGATGGTGTCTTTGAGGGTCTCGCCCTTGGCAGAGGAAGAAGTGCCGGGATCGGAAAAACCGATGACACGCCCTCCGAGGCGGTTTACTGCTGTTTCAAAACTCAAACGGGTGCGCGTCGACGGCTCGAAAAAAAGCGTCGCGGCCACCCGGCCATCAAGGATTTTGCTGTTGGGATGCTCTTCGAAGTAGCTTGCGCGTCGGAGCAGTTCCACAATCTCGTCCTTGGTGATGTCTGCGATAGAGACAAGGCTGTTGGCGTTCATATATGTGGCAATAAAAAGTTTCCTCCGTTGGAAGTTGCCACAAAATTACTCAAAATCCCACAAAGCCGCAATACCGCCGCCGCGCAATCTGTTCGACCGAAATGAATGTCGGCAAAGCAAAGCCCCGGCAATCGTTGGACTGCCGAGGCTTTGCTTTTGTTTTTTTGTAATTGAAATATCAGAGCTTTACTTTCCAGACCTGAGTGTTGGCCCGTACAATGTACAATCCGTGGTCGAGATATAATTCATCACCATCGTAGTTGCAGATCGATTTGATCATTTTCCCGTCAATGGTGTATACTTCCACGATTGCGCCGACGGCATTGCTGATTACGAGGCCATTGGATGTAGCAATCAGTTGATATTCGCAATCGTTCGCAACATCTTCCACTCCGGCGCCTTCGTTAACGTGAATTGCGCATGTGGCCTCGGCTTCGCCGTCTACACTGCGAACTGTTATTACGGCTTCGCCGGCTTTGACAGCAGTTACCATACCCGTTCGACTTACAACAGCTACCGTAGGATCCGAACTCATATATGTCACACCTTGATTCGTTGCATTTGACGGTTCAAACGCTACATTAATTTGGAATGAATCATCAATATACATCACTGCGTTTTCTCTATCAAGTTTAATATTGTTTACAGGGATCATCTCCTCAACAAAGAAGAATTCTTTCCATTGTTCGGCAGCCTTGTATTCGTCAGCATTTTCTGTTGGAACATAGAGCGTACATGACCATTTGTTAATGTCGTCAAGCGCTTGCGAACCACAAGTCGGAGGAATCGTAGCGTATGAATAGAACTTTGTCAAGCCGGTGCAATCGGAAAATGCTTCGTTGCCTATGCTCTCAACTTGTGAACCGATCGAAAAATATTCGAGTTTCGAGCAACCTGAAAAAGCTCGTCTACCAATCGTCTTAACGCCGTCACCTATTATCAGAGACGAGAGATTTGTGCAGCCGTAGAATTCTTCATCATATATAGTCGTTTCTTGATCAGGAATCTCAACTGCTGATAATGAGGTGTTACCTTTGAAAGGAGAAGTATAATAATCGAGTTTTCGGCCTATATATACATTTTCAAGAGGACAATCTACAAATAACGGACCTGATTTGGAATTTTGATAGTAATATCCAAGCGAAAGTTTTTCAGTACCATTTTCAAATATCACATTGGTAAGAGAACTACATCCGTTAAACACATTGTCTTTAATGCGGTTGAGCCCTCCCGGGATCGAAATCGCAGACAAAGATTCGCACCCGCTAAATGCACTTTTGCCTATAGTTGTGATGTCTTGATTTAGAGAAATAGATATTAGATTCCGACATCCTTGAAATGCACTTTCTCCAAGATCTCCATTGTTTGATAACCGCACGGTTTGGATATCTTCATTTCCGTAGAATGAATAATCGCAGATGTTGTTGACTGTCATCTCGATTCCTTTATTAATGACCTTATCTGAGATAATTAAATATTTGAGGTCGGGATTATATTCATAGTCAATGACATCACACGTCCTGTCTGAAGGACTGACTGGAACATATACGATGCCATCAACAACGAATTTTGAACTTAAAAAAGGATATAATTTTGTTATGGAGTTGTTCCCTGAAAATCTATAACTGTCATTCGATACATAGTTTAACTTAGCGTAAGTTTCAGAGTATCCGGTTGGAGGTGTATTGCCTAACCAAAAGACCTTGGCAACATCTTGCAAAGCATCTTTCCCAATTCTTGTCAAGGAACTTGGAATTGTCACTGATAGTTTTTCGCATCCGGAAAATGCACGATCACCAATGTAAGATACGTTAGGCATATAAATTGATTTTAAATTTAAGCAACCATCGGTTTTGGATGCGCCTATATATGTGCGATTGCCGAATGCGCATTTCTCAATAGTCGTTACATTAGGTAGGTTTACATATGTTAAGCCGGTACATCCGTAAAATGTACTTTCTTCAATCTTTGTCACCTTGTTAAAGTTGATAGATGTTAAACTTTTGCAATCGCTGAATGCCCAGGATCCAATATTTGTTGCATTAGGTAAGTCTACAGCCGTTAAATTGCTGCAACCGTAGAAAAGCTCCGTCTCCAATTTCAGATGCATTAGGGAAGTCTGCAGTCGTTAAACTTTCGCAATTGGAGAAAGCGTAGTCCCCAATTTTAGATGCGTTAGGTAAGTTTACGATCGTTAAATTTTCGCAATATCTGAATGCGGCGCCCCCAATTTCAGATGCATTAGGTAAGTCTACAGCTGTTAAATTGCTGCAACCGTAGAATACTTCGTCTCCAATTTCAGATGCATTAGGGAAGTCTGCAGTCGTTAAACTTTCGCAATT
>CALKKU010000101.1 GCA_937995285.1 uncultured Bacteroidales bacterium
ATACCACCCTATACATCAAAAACAAAAGAGGCCGTGCCTTTTTTGACACAGCCTCGCTACAAGCGGGTGGCGGTCACTGCAACTTGATGTCTTTGATGTCGATGAGGCGGTTGATGATGGCGAAGATGGTGAGGCCGGCGGGGGAATGTATCTGAAGCTTGGAGGCGATGTTGCGGCGGTAGGTGGTGACGGTGTGAACCGACAGGCACAGTGCATCGGCAATCTCCTTGTTGGCCATGCCGCGAGCCACGCAACGCACCACATCCTTCTCGCGGTCGCTGAGAGCTTCGATTTTCTCGGCAACGGGCGACGGACGATGTTCTTCGGGTGCGGCATTGTAGCGGTGGGCTTTGATGGTCTCTTCGAGGCGGATTGTCGCAGGCACGAGGAGGATGTCCTCGACCTCGCAATGCGACATCAGGTCGTTCTCGCAGTTGATGATGTCGTAGAGCACGTAGGTGAGCATGTGGTTGCTCTCCTGGCGGTAGTGACGGATGACGATGTCCTTGAGTTCGTTGAGCTTCTCGACCATACTCTCGTGGCTGACGGCGAAGTGCGCCATCGACATCTTCGGATCGAGTTGTCCCTGAATCAGGCGGTCGATATAAGGGAAAATCACGTTGTTCTCGTGCTCCATATGGCGGCGGACTTCCACCACGTAGTCGTCGTAGAATTTGAGGATGAGGAAGGCGACGTCGCTCATCTCCACGTAGTTGATGGCTTCGATGAGCTTGCGGCGGATGGTGGGCAGGATGAAGTCGAGGAAATAGGAGTGGGCCTGACGCAAGTAGCGCATCAGAGACGGCAACGCCACAGACTCAACCTCCTGCTCGGTGAGGGCATGGCCGCTGATGAGGTTGGCCACGGCAAGGAATGTAGCGGTGTCGACATCGTTCTCGCGGCATATCTGCCCCACCTTGTTGTCGCCGAAGCCCATGGGTATGGCGAAACGGCTCATAACGAGGAGAATGTTGTTGTTGTCGTCGATAATGTCGCGCAGGCGGTCGTCGGCGCGGTAGCAAGCCTTCTTTGTGTCCATCGCTGTAGAAATATATGCGTTAATACGCGCGTGCGCCGCGCGTCCGTACGTAATCACGGTGCAAAGTTAGTGATTATTACATTATTTTCATAACTTTTATTCACTCTGCACGATTCATACACTACTTGGCGAAACGTTAAATCTATGTTAAATTAGGTACTATGTATTGCATAGTATTGTAGGGCGATGTAATTTTGCAGCATCAAAATCTCTCCGACTAAGTTATGAATGTAGAAAACTTAAAAACTCAGATGCGCAAAGGGATGCTCGAATACTGCGTCCTGCTGCTGCTCCAAGACAAACCGGCCTACGCCAGCGAGATGATAGCGCGCCTGAAAGAGGCGCGGCTCATCGTGGTGGAAGGCACGCTCTATCCTTTGTTGACCCGACTGAAGAATGACGGACTGCTGTCGTATGAATGGCAGGAATCGACTTCCGGGCCTCCACGCAAGTACTACGCGCTCACCGACCTCGGCCACGCGTTTCTCGAACAGCTCAACCAGTCGTGGCAGGAACTTGCAGCGACAGTCAATCATCTCAAAAATTTGTAAACTCTAAAAACTCGATAAACAATGAAAAAATCATTTCCCGTAAACATCAACGGCACCGTCCTCTACATCGACGAAGATGCTTACGAACTGCTCAACACCTACATCGACCAGCTCCGCGCGGCATTTTCGTCGGACGAAGGCAAGGAGATTGTCGACGACATCGAAAACCGCATCAGCGAGATATTCGCCGAGAAAATCAACAACGGCGCAAAGGTGATCGTGCTCGACGATGTGAATGCCGTGATCGAACAGATGGGCCGCCCGGCCGAACTGAGCGATAATGCCGCGAGTGAAGAAGCCGATGTAGCCGGCGAGGACAGCGATGCCGCTAACGCCGACGACAATGCTGCAAACGCTGACGGCGGTGCCACTCCTCCGCCCTTCCCCGGCGCTCAGGCGGCACAAGCGCAGGCACCGGTGACACGCCGCCTTTACCGCAACGAGAACAACAAGGTGTTCGGCGGCGTACTCGGCGGCTTCGCCTGCTTCGTAGGCTGGAACACAAATATCCTGCGTCTGCTTCTTGTGGTTCTGGCTTTATGCACACAAGTGTGGCCTCTTATGATTGTCTACCTGATCGCATGGATGATAATTCCGCCGGCACGCACACCGCGACAGTTCCTCGAAATGACCGGCACTCCCGTCACCGTAACCAACATCGGCAACACCATCCTCGGCACCGCCGACCCGCAGTACGGCCAGGTTTCGACCTCGGGTTCTGAAATCCTGTCGGCTATCGGAAAAGTGATCATGGGCTTCGTAGGCGCCATAGCCGGATGCGGCGGCCTGGCATTCGCCGCAATATTCATCATGGGCATCACAGGCATGATACTCTACGGCGGCTGGGGCGACATCTCAATAATCGATTCATTCAACCTCTCCGAAGTCGAACGCTTTCCGATGATGGCCGGCGTGGCAATGACGACATTCGGACTGGCAGGCTTCCTCCCCTGCCTTGCCATAACCTGGAGCGCATGCAATGCCATTTTTAAGGTGAAATCGCCCGGCTCTGTGACAATCATCAGCCTCGTGGTGATAGAAGTACTCCTAATCATAGCCACCATCATAATGGTGCGACTGTGCGACACATCCGTGCCGATGACCATCCATTACACCTCGGCTGCCGCATCGACAGCGCTGACAGCAGCCGGTTCCTCATTCTCTTCTCCCCTCTTCATTTGATAAGCGCAAAGCGCAATCTCCTCCAAATAAATCAAAACAACGATGAATCTACGTATAGTACAGGCCGTTGCGGTCGCTGTACCGGCCCTCCTCATGTCTCAACCGGTCGCAGCACAGACCGATGCAACCAACACACAATCAACCGATTCAATCTCCGAAGCGCAGTTGGATTCAATCGAATCGCACTACCTCGATGAAATCACGGTGGAAGCTCCCAAAGTGGTCCGCAAGTCGGATATGGATGTCTACTACCCTTCGCACTCGGCAATCGCACAGTCGAAAAACGGTATGCAGCTGCTGCGCAACCTTATGATACCGTCGGTGACAGTCAATGAAATGCTCGGCACGGTGACTTCGACCGGAGCATCGGTGCAACTGCGCATCAACGGCCGCACGGCAACCGTAGAGCAGGTGCAGTCGCTCGACCCCGAATCGATAAAGCGCATCGAGTGGATCGACGATCCCGGCATCCGCTACAAAGGCGCCACCACGGTGATGAACATCATCACCGTCAACCCCACGGCCGGCGGCTCGTTCAAGTTGCAAGCCGCACAAGCCCTGAACGTAGGTTGGGGACAGAACAGCGCAGATCTCAAACTTAACTTCGGCCGCTCGCAGTGGGGCATCAGCGGCGGCTACTCACCGACAAACAAACTGAAAAGTTACCGCGAGTACTACGAACGCTTCACCTACCCCGACGGCCGATCTGTGACTCGCACCGAGACCCCGGTCGACGGCTACCTGACCAACAACCGCTACCGCGGCGGCATATACTACAGTTATGTGAAGCCCGACACCACAGTGCTGTGGATATCGGTCGACGGCTACCGCACAATCAACAGCACCGAACTGCACGAAGGCGTGTTCACTCTCAGCGACGGCAGCGACAACATCCGTATGCGCGAAAATTCATCGAACCACGGCTTCACACCCTACCTGTCGGTGTACTTCGAGCAGAATTTCGCCCATCGCCAGACACTGATGATAGATGCAAGCGCATCGCTCTACAACGGCAGTTCGATACACGACTACACGGAAAGCATAGACAACACCCGCTCAACAATCACCGACACCCACACCATGGTACGCGACTGCAACGCATCGTACGCCGTGGAAGCCGACTATGTGAAGAGTTGGAACACCTCACGCCTGACCGCCGGTCTCTCGTACAATGCCGCACGCAACCGCACCCGCTACTCTGCGCTCGACGGCGATGCCATGCACCAACATCAGGACAACTTCTATGCCTTCGCCGAGTACTTCCAACGCATCAACAAAGTGACATTCACTGCCGGCATCGGCGCAAGCTACTCTTCGTATTCGACGGTGGAAAGCGGCATCGGCGAGCATTCGTGGAACATTCGCCCGCGCCTGGCGTTGACCTACCGCTACAACGACGCATCGCAATTCCGCGCATCGCTCTCCACGTGGCAGAACAATCCGACATTGTCGCAAACCAACACGGTGGCACAGCCTATCGACGGCATCCAATGGCGTCTCGGCAACCCCAACCTGTCGACCTACTCCAACTACCGCCTGCAACTCAGCTACCAATACTCGTCGCGCCGCATCAACGGCCGTGCCGGAGTGTGGTTGCAGACGTCACCCGACGCCATCACCACCGACTACTACTGGCAGGATGACCGCCTCATCAACTCGTATGAAAACAGCAAAGGCTTCAAAAGTGCGGCAATCTTCGTCTCGCCGCAAATCGAAGTCGTGCCCGACTGGTTCACTCTCAGCGCATATCTGGAATACGACATCGAACACTCCAAAGGTCGTGACTACAACCACACCCACCGCAGCTGGAACTACAATGCCACGGCAATGGTGTCTCATTGGGGCTTCACATTCCTGGTGCAGTACAATAAAGGCAGCCAATCGCTTTGGGGCGAGAAAATCACGTCGAACGAAACCTCATCGACAATCGGCCTCAGTTATCAACTCAAAAACTGGGAATTTATGGGCGGTATGATCATGCCTTTCGGCCGCTACGACCAAGGCACTAAGTTGCTCAACAAGTATTACACCAACGAGAGCCACACCCGTCTGTCGTTCCGCATGCCGGTAGTGATGATCCGCTACAACATACAGTGGGGACGCCAGCGCCGCAACGCCAACCGCGGTATCAACTCGGGCGCAAGCGCCGAGCAGTCGAGCGCCGCCGGACGATAAAGACTTTTTTGTGGAGGATTTCACAATATCAACGCCGGGGATGCGTTATAAGATTGTGGCTCACAGAGCCGCGACCTCGAACCTAACCATTAATTACATCCTCAAAAAGCGTCATTGCCTATGAAGAAAACCTCTACATCAACCATGGGCCAAGAACCCGCAATCCGCGAAGGCCGTCGCGCCCTCGCTCCAAAAATCACCACATTGGCTTTCCTGCGCCAATTCGCCCGCGCCTATCAGCCGGTATTGAACGGCACCCTGCCGGGCATCATTCTCAACTAAAGCGCCGGAAAACACCTCACGCCCGAGGCGGCATCGAACGATGCCGCCTCGGGTCGTTTTTATTGGAAAGATACATTGGGTGTAGCGGCATGCGTTTCGCATGCCCTTAATGTGCAGTATACTGTGTTATAATTAATTGCGTGTCGAGCGGCGGCGGGCCACAGGCTCGCCCCTACGCACACCAGGAACTGAGCCAATTTTGCGACATCGTTACTTCATAAAGCATACATTTTGTTATTAAATTCACGGCAAAGATTTGCAATTTGACGTAAATGTAATATCTTTGCGAGCGTAAAACAACTAACCCGATTCTTAACCCGTATTCCTAACCGTATTCTTTGTCTATGAAGAAATTCTACTTGCTCATGGCGTTTGTCGCAGCAGGTCTGCTGACAGCCAATGCCGATTCGTACATCTATGCCTACCAGACATGGCAGCCACGTACATCGACACCAAAACGCGGCCCGGTGGCTATCGATCCCAACAATCCCGGCAACGTGCTGCTGCTCAACGACCAGTCGTCGAAAGGCGTATGTTACAGCGGATTTTATTACAACTACAAGTGGTATGCCCAGGGCATGCAGGCCGGCACACAGTCGACTTTCGAGGGCTTCTACACCAT
This sequence comes from uncultured Bacteroidales bacterium, assembly GCA_937995285.1. GTDB lineage: Bacteria > Bacteroidota > Bacteroidia > Bacteroidales > Muribaculaceae > CAG-873. Next base: position 5,852 of record CALKKU010000101.1, read on the forward strand.
CGACATCCAGACAGGCGAACGCACGCTCGCAGGCTCGCAAGGTTCGAAGATGGTGGACATGACCTACGACTACTCCACCGACCGCGTGTACGGCGTACAGTCGGGCAACGAATATCTCGCCACACTCGACATCGCCACGGGCGCAGTGACCCGCGTAGCAAAATTTTCCGACGGCACTTCCGACCCGATATATGTGATTGCACTCGCAGCCGACCTCGGCGGACAACTCTATGCCATAGCCACAAACGATAATTTCTACACGGTTGACAAGACGACGGCCAAATGCACACTCGTCGGCTCCACCGGCATCGACGCCGCCTACGACCAGTCGATGGCCTTCGACTACAACACCGGCAAACTCTACTGGGTAAACAACGGCGACTACTACCTCTACACCGTCGACACAACCACAGGCGAAGCCTCGATTGTAGGCGCTTTGAAATACGATTCCTATCCGAGTTCGATCGGCGGCCTTATGGTGCCTTACATCAAAGTCGCCAAGGGCGCACCCGACCGCGTCATCTACCGTGAAGCGAAAGTGAGCGGCGACAATGTGACCCTGTCGTGGCGCAACCCGGTGCTTAACGCTCAGAGCGAAGTGCTCACGGCATTCGACGGTGTGAAGGTGCTGCGCGACGGCGCCGTCATCGCCACAATCGATGCGGCGACAGCCGGCAAGGGTGCAGACGTCACCTACACCGACAACGGTCTTACCGAAGGCTTGCACACCTACAAGTTCATTCCATTCAACACCTATGGCGATGGCGGCGTCGACACCGACGACCTTCAAGTGAATGTAGGCGCCGACGTTCCAGGAGCTGTCGAGAACTTCACGGCAGTGAGCGGCGACAGCGAAGCGCTTCTGTCATGGACCAAGCCGACTATGGGGGCGACCGGAGGCCTTTTCGACCCGGCTTCAATCACCGGATATGTAATCCGCCGCTTGGCACAGGGCAACACCACGGCTACAGAAATCAAGGTAGCCGCAGATGCCACATCATATGCCGATCCGTGCTCGTTCGGCCGCTACACATACTCCATTGCGGCTGTCAACGAAGCCGGCGAAGGCGTTGTAACGACAGTTCCGCAAATTATCGTCAAGCCCGCCGACTGGATTATCCCCGGACAAGGCAAGGTCGCAACGGTTGAAACCGGCAAGAAGTACTACTTCTACGACGCCGCAGGCCCTGACGCCTACTATTACAATAATTCCAACGATACCATCACCATCGCTCCGGCATCGGCCGGCGCATACGTGACGGCTCGATTCACCGACTTCGCGCTCGACACCTACGCCGACACCCTCGCCATCTACAACGGCGCGGACGTGAAAGCGCCACTATTGGGCAAATTCACCGCCGAAGCCGTTCCCGTAGAGCTTGAACTTGTGGAAGCCACCAATGCCACAGGCGCTCTTACCTTCGTATTCACAAGCGACGTGATGGGCCGCGACAAGGGTTGGGCCGCAACGGTCGAAGCCGTTGAAAGCAAGTCGTATGACCTCGCTGTCACCGGCATCAAAGCCGCCCTCTATCCGGCGGTCAACACTGAAGTGACATACACTGTCAGCATCCTGAACAAGGGCGTGAATGCCGCCGACGGCTACGCGGTGAAGATTGTTGACGCCTCGGGCACAACACTTGCACAATCGGCAGGCGTTAAGATCGAACCGTTCGCCACAGCGACCGTGACAGTGAAGCATACCTTCGCCGAAGTCGGTGAAGTGAGTGTTCACGCCTATATCGACTACGAAGCCGATCAGGATATTGCAAACAACACATCGGCAACACTCGGCCAGCGCATCATTCCCGAAGGCAGCAAATATGTGGAAATCAACGCCGATGATCCGACCGAGCTGTTCATTCTTCCCACATCGTTTATGGCGGAAGAATTTGCAGGCCAAACTATCTATGCCGCATCGCTTATCAACGCCGACAAGGGCAGCCTCATCGAAATGATTTCATACCCGATCACCGACTGCTCCACGACTTATCTTAATGTGCCCATGCAAGTGTGGGTGGGCGAAACGGATAAGGACGTTCTCAGCGAAGCGTCCATTCCCGCATCGCAGCTCACCAAGGTATTCGACGGCACGCTCGATGTGAAGTCGGGCGACGAAGCGCTCGTCATCCCTACATCGACAAAGTACACCTACCAAGGCGGCAACCTCGTGATTATGACCTACAAACGTGCGGCCGACACAGGCAATTACGGCGTCACATTCCGCGGCACTTACGGTGACTACACCGCAGAGCACGAATACTCGCGCTTCGATTCCAACTACGACTTCCCCAACAGCAGCCTCGACCTCGAAGCCTTCGGCAGCGGCGGCAGCACCATTGTACCCGACGTTGCGATTCTCTTTGAGCCGGCAAGCGGCGTGAGCGACGTAGCGGCAGATGCTGAAGCTACCATTGCAACCGCCGACGGCGCCATCACGGTACGCGGCAACGCATCGCAGGCTGTCGCTATCTTCTCGATCGACGGCCGCGCCGTTTACTTCGCCGACGGTGTCACCGATGCGACAATCGAAGTAGCTCCGGGAGCATACATCGTCAAAGCCGGTGCAACGGTTGCAAAAGTGATCGTCAAATAAATCACGACTTAGATAATTAACTAACTCAATACGTAAGACGTCGTTACCGCAATCGGTAGCGACGTCTTTCATAATTGCCGCCAAAGTCGTACCTTTGCACACACAATTTATCCAACTATTTCTATTTCATGGAACTGACATCTTTGACAGCAATCTCGCCCATCGACGGTCGTTACCGCTCGAAATGCGAGAACCTCGACCGCTACTTCTCGGAATTCGGACTTATCCGCTATCGCGTCACGGTAGAAGTCGAATATTTCATTGCCTTGGCATCGCTGCCGCTCGACGCTCTGAAAGGCATCGAACCGGCCACATTTGAAGCCTTGCGCGACATCTATCGCAACTTCACCACAACCGACGCGCAAGCCATCAAGGACATCGAAGCCGTCACCAACCACGACGTCAAAGCGGTGGAATACTTCCTGAAGGAGAAGTTCGACGGCCTCGGCCTCGATCGCTACAAGGAATTTATCCACTTCGGCCTCACCTCGCAGGACATCAACAACACCGCCGTGCCGATGTCGATAGCCAAAGCTCTCGACGAAGTGTACTATCCCGCTGTCGAAGAACTCATCGCCCGCCTCACCGAACTCGCCGGGGAATGGCACGATGTGGCAATGCTCGCCCGCACCCACGGACAGCCGGCATCGCCCACCCGACTTGGCAAGGAAATTATGGTCTACGTCTATCGCCTGCGCACACAACTCGATGCTCTCCGCTCGGTAACAATCAGCGGCAAGTTCGGCGGCGCCACAGGCAATTTCAACGCCCATCATGCCGCCTATCCGTCAATCGACTGGAAGACGTTTGCCGAGCAGTTTCTGTCGTCGGCGCTCGGCATCAAGCGGGAGGAATACACCACCCAGATTTCCAACTACGACAACCTCGCCGCACTTTTCGACGGTATCCGCCGCATCAACACCATCATACTCGACCTCGACCGCGATGTGTGGATGTACGTGTCGATGAACTACTTCAAGCAGCGCATCAAGCAAGGCGAAGTCGGCTCGTCGGCCATGCCGCACAAGGTCAACCCCATCGACTTCGAGAACTCGGAAGGCAACCTCGGCATCGCCAACGCCATCCTGTCGCACCTGGCATCGAAGTTGCCCGTATCGCGTCTGCAACGCGACCTCACCGATTCCACCGTGCTGCGCAATATCGGCGTGCCTCTGGCACACACTCTCATCTCGATTGCCTCGACGATGAAGGGTCTCAACAAGTTGGTCCTCAACCGACAGGCTATCGACGCCGACCTCGAAGCCGCATGGGCAGTCGTAGCCGAAGGCATCCAGACAATTCTGCGCCGCGAAGGCTATCCGCATCCCTACGAGACGCTGAAGCAGCTCACCCGCACCAACCGCCCCGTGACGGCCGAGCTGATTGCCGAATTTATCGGCACTCTCGAAGTGAGCAACGCCGTCCGCGCCGAGCTCCACGCCCTCTCCCCGGCGACTTACACGGGAATGTAAATCAAAACAATTATCGCAGATAATAGAAACAGGAACGAATCAAATAAATAATCTCGTTCCTGTTTTTATTGATACAACCGTTGCTTTTCCTCCAAATGAGCCGCCACAATATGAATTATCGATGAGTGCTCGGTTCTATAGAAAGCTCTACCGTAAGTCAAATATTCATCGGGACCGACTATAACATCTTGGATATTTAAATCAATATTCACTTTCATTCGTTGGAACAATCTGTCAAATAATTCCCATCTATAACGTTGCGGTTCCACATCTACGTGATTTGTAGCGAGGTCATCGGTCGAACAGATATAAGTAAAAATCGCATTGCCGTGAGTTCGGAATTGCTGTAAAAGCCACGAACTCATCCTGAAGAAAACCACCGGATTAATAGGTTTATCAACAAACACTTTTTCGATGCTTATGTCAACGATCTCGATTTCAGAATACTCCTCCGGAATCTGCAATGTGTCGACTTTATAACTGTAATCACAAAAATCGAGGGCGACCATTAAATGATTGCCCTCGCTATCCGAGAATATATTTTTGATCGGTTCCATTAAGACAATTACGCATTCCGAGTTTCGAGCAACTCTTCGCGCATTTTTTTCATTCGTTCTTTCTTACGCGTCTGCGCTTTCTCGATGAAAGCGACCAATGCCTCTGAAGGCTTTGAGATTCTGATAACTTTTGTCGTTTCCATACGTTTTCTACAAATGATTTTTATTTACAGCACAAAGATAACACAAATATCTCGAAATCACAAACAACAATGTTTTTCCATGTTCTATAACATTTTTGATTAGTAAGATATTTTTAGTAATTTTGCCGCTGAATGTGCACTGTCGCTATTCGGCGGCAAAATGTATATTCACAACACCGAGTTAATTAACAACCTTATAAATTAATTTGTTATGGAAATCTCCCATATCGAACACATCGGCATTGCCGTTCCCAGCCTCGACGAGGCCATTCCGTTCTACGAGAACATCTTGGGCCTTAAATGTACAGCCATTGAAGAAGTAGCCGACCAGAAAGTGCGCACAGCATTCTTCAAAGTGGGCCAGACCAAAATCGAACTGCTCGAAGGCACAGCCGAAGACAGCGCCATCTCCAAGTTCATCGCCAACAACGGCGGTCGCGGAGGCATCCAGCACATGGCATTCTGCATCGCCGACGGCGTTCAAAACGCTCTCAACGAAGTTGAAGCCAAGGGTTGCCGCCTCATCGACAAGGCTCCGCGTCGCGGTGCAGAAGGTCTTAACATTGCCTTCCTCCACCCCAAGTCGACTCTCGGCACATTGGTAGAACTCTGCGAAGATCCCAACAAGTAAATTTCCAACAATAAAAATATCAACATGAGCAGTCAACTCGAAAAAGTAAAAGAGCTCATCGAGCTTCGCAATGAAGCCCGTCTCGGCGGTGGCGAAAAGGCCATTGCAAAACAGCACGAACGCGGCAAATATACCGCTCGCGAACGCATCGCCCAGTTGGTCGATGAAGGTTCGTTCGAAGAACTCGATATGTTTGTACGCCACCGTTGCTACAACTTCGGTCAGGAAAAGAAATCGTTCCTCGGCGACGGTGTTGTCACCGGCTACGGCACAATCGACGGCCGCCTCGTATATGTATTCGCGCAGGACTTCACCGTGTTCGGCGGTTCGCTGTCCGAAACCATGGCCCTGAAGATCTGCAAGATCATGGATATGGCCATGAAGATGGGTGCTCCCGTCATCGGCCTCAACGACTCGGGCGGCGCACGTATTCAGGAAGGCATCAACGCCCTCGCGGGCTACGCTGAAATCTTCCAGCGCAACATCCTCGCCTCGGGTGTTATTCCCCAGATTTCGGCCATCCTCGGTCCCTGCGCCGGCGGTGCAGTATATTCTCCCGCGCTGACCGACTTCACCATCATGGCCAAGGGCATCAGCTACATGTTCCTCACCGGTCCGAAGGTTGTGAAGACAGTCACCGGCGAAGATGTAACCCAGGATGCACTCGGCGGTGCCGAAGTACACTCGTCGAAGAGCGGCGTATGCCACTTTGCAGCCGAAGACGGCGAAGAAGCCATCAAGATCATCCGCAAACTCTTCTCGTACATTCCCCAGAACAACCTCGAAGAGGCTCCGGTGGTTGAATGCACCGACCCCATCGACCGTCTTGAAGATTCGCTCAACGAAATCGTGCCTGACTCGGCCAACCGTCCATACGATATGTACGAAGTCATCGGCGCCATCGTCGACAACGGCGAATTCCTCGAAGTGCAGCGCGACTATGCCAAAAACATCATCGTCGGCTTCGCTCGCTTCAACGGTCAGAGCGTGGGTATCGTGGCCAACCAGCCCAAGTACCTCGCCGGCGTACTCGACTGCAACGCATCGCGCAAGGGCGCACGCTTTGTACGCTTCTGCGACGCATTCAACATTCCTTTGGTAACCCTCGTCGACGTACCGGGCTTCCTCCCCGGCACAGGTCAGGAATACAACGGTGTCATCCTCCACGGTGCCAAACTGCTCTACGCCTACGGCGAAGCTACCGTGCCCAAGGTGACAGTGACACTGCGCAAGAGTTACGGCGGCTCGCACATCGTGATGAGCTGCAAGCAACTCCGCGGCGACATGAACTACGCATGGCCTACAGCCGAAATCGCCGTTATGGGCGGTGCAGGTGCAGTAGAAGTGCTCTACGCCAAGGAAGCCAAGGCTGCCGAAGATCCCAAGAAGGTACTCGCCGAAAAAGAAGCCGAATACAACAAACTCTTCTGCAACCCCTACAACGCAGCCCGCTACGGCTATATCGATGATGTTATCGAACCGCGCAACACACGTTTCCGCATCATCCGCGCCCTTCAGCAGCTCGCAACAAAGAAGGTTGTCAATCCGGCCAAGAAACACGGCAACATACCCCTCTAATCACATCATCCCACACTCGCACTCATTATGAAAAAGTATATTATAATGCTCGTTGCAGCCGTGGTGATGGGAGGGATGACCGCAAACGCGGCCTCGCGCAAGGCTTTGCGCATCAACGAAGTGATGGTTGAAAACCAATCGAGCATCGTCGACGAATACGGCGAACGCCACGCTTGGATCGAAATCTTCAACTCCAACTTCGCTCCTATCGAAATGTCGGCCGTGTACCTCTCGACCGACAAAGACGGCAAAGACCTCTACGCCGTGCCCCTTGGCGACGTCAACACACGTGTGCCCAAGCGCCAGCACGTGGTATTCTTTGCCGACGGCGAGCCCAATAAAGGCACATTCCACACCAACTTCGTCCTCAATCCCGGGCAGGAGAACCACATCTACCTCTTCGACGCCGACACATCGCTCATCGATGAAGTGACCGTACCGGCAACGGTAGGTATCGACCAAACATGGGCACGCACCGTCGACGGTGCAGGTGAATGGGCACTCCGCACCGGCGGCGAAGACGACTACATCACTCCTTCGAGCGCCAACGTCATCAAGGACGTAAATCCCAAGATTGTAGAATTTGCACGTCGCGACGGCAACGGCTTCGGTATGACTATCCTCGCCATGGCCATCGTGTTCAGCGCTCTGCTCGTGCTCTGCCTGGCATTCTACGCCATCAGCCGCATCGGTTCGTTTGTAGCACGTGTCAACAAGGCTCGTGCCACCGGCTCCGAAACGACTACAGCCTACGACGTAGAACATGACACCGGCGAAGAAATCGCCGCCATCGTCATGGCTCTCCACGAACACCTCGACGCCCACGACAACGAAAACACCGTGCTCACCATCAACAAGGTGCGCCGCGCCTACTCGCCCTGGAGCTCGAAAATTTACAGTCTGCGCGAACTTCCCCAGCGCCGTTAAAACTTCAACCACCCAACAAACATTGCAACAATGAAAGAATACAAATATAAAATCAACGGCAACGTCTACAAAGTGGCCATCGGCGACATCGACGACAACGTCGCAAACGTAGAAGTCAACGGCGTTGCATACAAAGTGGAAATGGAAGCCGCCAAGGCAGCCACAGTAAAGGTTGCTCAGGCTCCCCGCCCCGCCGCAGCACCCCGCAAGGCAACAGGCGAAAAAGTTATCGCCAAGCCCGCCGCAGCCGGCTCGAAAGCAGCCGTCAAGGCTCCGCTGCCCGGCGTGGTTCTTACCATCCCCGTTAAGGTCGGCGACGCTGTCAGCGCCGACGACACAGTGCTCACCCTCGAAGCCATGAAGATGGAAAATGCCATCAAGTCAGGCTCGAACGGCACAGTAAAGGAAATTCTCGTAAGTGCCGGTGACTCCGTACTCGAAGGCACTCCCTTAATCGTCATCGAATAATTCGCTATCCGCAATGGAAACCACTTTCGGTGAATTTCTAACCAGAAACCTGCACCAGTTCTGGGAACTGACAGGTTTTGCCAATGCCGAATGGGGCAACATCATCATGCTGTTGGTGGGCCTGTTCTTTATTTGGCTGGCAATCAAGAAGAATTTTGAACCGATGCTGCTGGTGCCTATCGGCTTCGGCATCCTCATCGGTAATGTACCCTTCAACGCAGCCGCCGGCCTCGAAATCGGCATCTACGAAGAAGGCTCAGTTCTCAATATCCTCTACAACGGCGTCAGCGCAGGCTGGTATCCGCCGCTCATCTTCCTCGGCATCGGCGCCATGACCGACTTCTCGGCCCTGATCGCCAATCCGAAGTTGATGCTCATCGGCGCAGCCGCTCAGTTCGGTATTTTCGGCGCATATATGGTAGCTTTGGCTCTCGGCTTCGCTCCCGACCAGGCCGGTGCAATCGCCATCATCGGCGGTGCCGACGGCCCCACAGCCATCTTCCTGTCGTCGAAGCTCGCCCCTAACCTTATGGGTGCCATCGCCGTATCAGCCTACTCCTATATGGCTCTCGTGCCGGTAATTCAGCCGCCGTTGATGCGTCTCTTCACCACCAAGAAAGAGCGCCTCATCAAGATGAAACCCGCCCGCGCCGTGTCGCAGAACGAGAAGATCATCTTCCCCATCGTGGGTCTGCTTCTCACCTGCTTCGTCGTTCCCTCTGGTCTTCCCCTGCTCGGTATGCTCTTCTTCGGCAACCTGCTGCGTGAATGCGGTGTTACCAATCGCCTTGCCAAGACTGCCTCGAATGCTCTCACCGACATCGTCACCATCCTTCTCGGTATGACCGTCGGCGCATCGACACAGGCTTCGCAGTTCCTCACCCCGCAGACCATCGCCATCTTCTTCCTCGGCTTTATGGCCTTCGTCATCGCATCGTCGAGCGGCGTGCTGTTCGTGAAGCTGTTCAACCTCGTGTTGCCCAAGTCGAAGAAGATCAACCCGCTCATCGGCAATGCCGGTGTATCGGCAGTGCCGATGTCGGCTCGCATCTCCAACAACCTCGGTCTGGAATACGACCCGTCGAACTACCTGCTGATGCACGCTATGGGGCCCAACGTGGCCGGCGTCATCGGTTCGGCAGTAGCAGCCGGCGTGCTGCTCGGCTTCCTCGCCTGATAGATTTCATCCTCTATACCAACGAGAGCCGCCTCCTCAACGGAAGCGGCTCTCGTTATATTCTGAAAATTTGACAATCGGCGGCGATTTCGTATATTTGCAGCACGAACCAACAACGTACTGCGATTGTTACTACAATGACTTCTACGCCATACGACAACAATGATTACACGCGACACCATACACCGAATCTATAAACAATATCCCCGACGGGCACGAAGCGTCGACGACCTCGATATGGCAATGCTGTTCGACACCGTCGGTACGAGACACAACATCTCCGTCGATGCCGCAGCCAACCGTCTCACAATCGGCAGCCTCGGCGAAAAAGACATATTCCGCACGCTGCCGCTGAGCAATATTCATGCCTTCGTGCCGTTTGAAAAATGGGTGGCTATCGTGCTGCACTCCTCAATAGTGTTTCTGAGCCGCACCGACACCACAGTCGAAATAGACTTGCGCGAGGCCGCGCCGTCGCGCTTCGAACGTCTGCGCAGCCTCTTCCATCGCTAAACGTCACACATCACATCGCATTATGCCAACCAATCTCCAACTGTCGCAACAACAGAAACTTCAACAAACCATCAGCGCCCGTCAGGTGCGTCTCGGCCGAGCCATCGAAATGTCGGCGGCCGAGTTTGAGGACGAAGTACGCCGTGCCCTCGACGAGAATCCCGCTCTCGAAGCAGTGGATTCGGTCGATAACGAAGCGGCGATGAGCCACGACGATGAAGGAGTGCCTTTCAACGAAAGCGCCGAGGATATGCAGCGAGCCGACTACGCCAATCCCGACGACGACATGATGCCGACGCCTGCAGCAGTGCGCTCGCAAGCCGACTATTCAACTGACTGGCGCGAGCGCGTCGATGCCGACGATATGGCTTCGGGCTACGAAAAACTTGAGACTCAGTTGGCCGACTTCGACTTGAGCGACGCCGACCGCAACATCGCCACATACATCATCGGCAATATCGACGCCAACGGACGCCTCGCCCGCTCGCCGCAGGACATCGCCGACGACATCGCTATCGGCGCCGGACTCGATGTAGACGTTGACCGCGTCCGCCGCCTCATCGACGTAGTCCGCTCGATGGAACCTGCCGGAATTTGCTCATATGACCTGCGCGACTGCCTGCAACTCCAGCTCGCACGAATGGACGCCTCGCGCACCGACGTAGCCGACGCTGCGACCATCATCGACAAGCATTTCGACGACTTGGTCAACCACTCCTACGACCGCATCGTTGAGGCGATGGGCATCGATCGCAGCCGTTTCGACGCCGCCATGCGCGTAATCCACACACTCAACCCCAAGCCCGGGGCGTCGCTCGAACCGACGGGTTCGGCCGACCGCATACGCCACATCACCCCCGACTTCATCGTCGACACCTCGGACGACGGCAAAGTCACCGTGTCGCTCACCGGCAACATTCCCGAGCTTGCCATCGAGCGTTCGTTCCTTATCGGCGACAAATCCGGCAAAGACGGCGGTGAAGCTTCGGCGTTCATCAAATCGCGCCGCGAGGAGGCTTCGGAATTTATCGACATAGCACACAGCCGCTCGGCCACACTGATAGCTGTAATGCAGGCAATCATCCGCCTACAACCAGAATACTTCGCGACATTCGACATCAGCCGCCTGCGTCCGATGGTGCAACGCGACATCAAGGACATCACCGGATTCGACGTCAGCACCATATCACGCGCCACAGCCACCAAGTACATGCTCACGCCCGAAGGCATCGTGCCGCTGAAGTCGCTTTTCAGCGAAGGCGTCAGCACCGACGGCGCCACATCGTCGACAGTCGTAAAGGAAGCAGTGCGCGACATTATAGCCGGTGAAGACCCCGCAGCACCGCTCAGCGACGAAGATATCCGCGCCGCACTGCTTGCACGAGGTCACGACGTGGCACGCCGCACCGTGGCCAAGTATCGCGAAATGCTCGGCATCCCCATCGCCCGGCAAAGGCGTAAATAACTGGCTTCAACATTCTGTTAATCAGCATTACCGGTTTTAACTTAACAATGTTAAACTCGGTATTGATCGGCTATATTTACGAGCAAAATATCAGAAAATTAAGAAATATTCATTTACTTTGCACTACCAAAAACCGACCTTAAATGCAACCGCTTAATGCGTCAACTTTCGTTTTTGAATAAATTTGAGATTATACATAATTACTAACCAAAAAAATCACTTTGCATGCAGAACATTTGTTTCCAAATGTCGCGAAAAGCTTTGCTTGCACTCACACTTGTGCTGGCATGCTGTCTTCCGGCATTAGCGCAAAAAATCACAGTGACCGGTACTGTGTATGAGCCCGAAGGCGAGCCCGCCATCGGTGCCGGCGTCACTGTAGCAGGCGCCACGACAGGTGTTATTACCGACTACGACGGTAACTACTCCATCACCGTGGATCAGAATGCCTCACTCGTATTCACCTACATCGGTTGCGATCCGCAGACAATCGCAGTGGCCGGCCGCACCAAAATCGACGTGCATCTGACCGCCAACACCGTTGCCCTTCAGGAAGTCGTAGCCATCGGTTACGGCCAGGTAAAGAAGAGCGACGCCACCGGTTCGGTAGCCGTGCTCAAGCCCGATGATATCGAAGCCGGCCTCGCAGTATCGGCCAATGACCTTCTGGTAGGCGCAAGCCCAGGTGTCGTTGTAACGACCGACGGCGGTAACCCCGGCGGCGGCGCATCAATCCGTATTCGCGGCGGTGCCTCACTGAATGCATCCAACGACCCCCTCGTCGTAATCGACGGTGTACCCATGAACGGCTCGTACGGTTCGTCGAATCCTATGACAATGATTTCACCCGACAACATCGAAAGCCTCACCATCCTCAAGGATGCATCGGCAACCGCCATCTACGGTAGCCGCGCTTCGAACGGTGTCATCATCATCACCACCAAGAAGGGCCAGAGCGGTCGTCCGCAGGTCAACTTCTCGGCCAACTTCCACCTCAACACTCCCGGCCGCCGCTGGAGCGTGCTCTCGGGCGACGAATTCCGCGCCATCGTCAACAAGCAGGGTTCGGATCACGCGCTCTCACTCCTCGGCAACGCCAACACCGACTGGCAGGATGAAATCTTCCGCACATCGTTCTCGCACGACTACAGCCTGAGCGTCGGCGGCACAGCCGGTTTCCTCCCCTACCGCGTCAACGTTTCGTACACCGGCAACAAGGGTATCCTCGAAACATCGCAGATGGAACGTACAACCGTCGGTTTTAACCTCACTCCGAAGTTCTTCGACGGTCTCCTTTCGATTCAGGCCACAGCCAAGGGCTCGTATGTAGTTGACCACAACGCATCGACCGGTGCCATCTACTCGGCCATCACCTACAACCCCACTCTGCCAGTCTACACAGCCTACAACACATTAGGCTCTACCGGCCAGACAATCTACGGCGGTTACACCTCGCTCATCAACAACGACGGCAACCTCGAAACCAACGGTTCGCTCAACCCCGTGGCTCAGCTCTTCGGCGTTCAGAACCGCGAAAAGATCTACACCTCGACAGGTAACTTGCAGATCGACTACGCCCTTCACTTCCTCCGGGAACTTCACCTCAACCTCAACCTCGGTTACGACGTGACAAAGGGTGAAACCAACAACTACAACCTCCAGAACTCTCCCCAAGCTTGGAAGTCGAACTATAACAACGGTGCCGGACAGCACTACTACAACTATCAGCTGTCGCGCAACACCATGCTCGATTTCTACGCCAACTATAAGAAGGAATTTGAAGCCATCAAGTCGAATGTCGACGTAATGGCCGGTTATTCTTGGCAGCGCTTCGACTACCACAACCGCAACATGACGCGCATCAACACTCTCGGCTACACCCGCACATACGATGCCGCCACCGGCACATGGACAATGGATATCGACCCCGCATCGGAAGCCAACGTCGGCTATGCCTACGGTGATACCGAAGATGCCCGCAACAAGATCAACTACGACGGCAACCAACTCAACCTCGTATCGTTCTTCGGTCGTTTCAACTACATGTTCGACGACACCTACCTGCTCACATTCACACTCCGTGACGATGCCACATCGCGATTCTCGCCCAATACACGTTGGGGTCTCTTCCCCTCGTTGGCTCTCGGCTGGAAGTTCGTCAACCTGCCCGTATTCGACGGTGCTCGCAACGTTCTTAACGAAGGTAAACTTCGCCTCGGTTGGGGTGTGACAGGTCAGCAGGCCGTTGCATCGTACAACAACTACACTCCGCTCTACTCAATCTCGCAGAACTCCGTTTACTATCCCTCGCCCGTCGGCGGCGCATGGATCAACCCGCTCTACCCCAACGCTTACGACGAAAACCTCAAGTGGGAAGAAACCACCACATGGAACGTAGGTGTTGACCTCGGCTTCCTCAACAACCGCTTCACCGTTGCAGCCGACTGGTATCTGCGCGACACCAAAGACCTGCTCGCCTACGTACCCGTACCCGCAGGTATGACCACAACCAACGCCATGAACCGCAACATCGGTTCGCTCCGCAACATCGGTGTCGAATTCACCTTCAGCGGTCGTCCCGTAGTTACCAAAGACTTCGTATGGTCGACAGGCCTCAACGTGGCATGGAACAAGAACGAAATCACATCGCTCACCGGTTCGGCCGACGAGGATAAGGACTTCTACCTCGGCGCAGGCGGCAACCCCGCTTCGGAGAATGCCGGCGACATCCAGGTACACAAGGTAGGCTATCCCGCCAACTCGTTCCTCGTATTCCAGCAGGTATATGACGAAAACGGCGATCCCCTGCCCAACGTCTACGTCGATCAGAACATGGACGGTGTAATCGATGCCAACGACCTCGTCATCAACCACTCGAAAGACCCGAAGGTAACCCTGTCGTGGAACAATACATTCAACTATAAGGGCTTCGACCTCGGCTTCACACTCCGTGCCAACATCGGCAACTATGTATTCAACGGTATGCGTGCCCGCGCGACCAACCTCTACAACATCGAAGGACAGGGCAACATCCTCAACAATGTGCTCCAAAGCGACTTCTACTTCAACGACGGTACGGCCGTATCGAACCTCGTTCGTTCGGACTACTTCGTAGAGAACGCTTCGTTCCTCCGCTGCGACAACATCACCCTGGGTTACACATTCGAGAACCTGCTTCAGAACGCACTCCGTCTGCGTCTGTTCGGCGCCGTACAGAATCCCTTCGTCATCACCAAGTACAATGGCCTCGACCCCGAAGTATTCAGCGGTATCGACAACAACGCTTATCCGCGTCCTGTCACATTCACCCTCGGCCTCGTTGCCACTTTCTAATCAATTCCATTTATTGAATACAATATGAAAGCATTAAATAAAATATTGATGGGATGCGGCCTGATGGTAGCGGCTGCCGGCTTCTCGGCTTGGACCGGCGACCTCGATGTGCCCGTGAAGAATCCCAACCAGCTGACCTCCGAAGAGTTCAAGAACGATCCCGAAGGTTATCTCAACCGCTGCCTTGCCGAAATCTATCAAGGCCTTGCCACAGCGGGCAACGGCGGCGCAGGCAGTTCAATCCTCGGCTTCGGCGATGCCGGCGCAGGTTCGTTCACCCGTACGGTGTTCAACCTCGAGGAAATGACCACCGACAACTACTCGTGGTTGCAGTTCAACGACGCCGGTTACTACGAACTGGTGACAATGAACTACGCACCCGACAATGAAATCATGTACGCCAACTACTCGCGTCTCTACGCCGAGATAGCGCTGTGCAACCAGTTCATCCGCACCGTACAGGCAGGTTCGTTCGGTCTGCCCGAAAATCTTCAGGCTCGCGCCGAAGAGAATATCCGTCAGGCCAAGATCGTACGCGGCCTCGCCTACTTCTATGCAATCTCGGCCTACGGCAATGCCGGCTATGTCGATGAAGAATCGGGCGCAGGTTCCACACCTCAGCAACTCTCGCGTGCCGAGCTCTACAACCGCGTGGTATCGACCCTCGAACAAGTGTCGAGAGAATACGGTGATTCGTACACCACTCCCGCCTACGGCTATGTAGGCAAGGAAGCTTGCGACGCTCTGCTCACCAAGTTCTACCTCAACGCAGCCACCTGGACAGGCACTCCCGCCTACGACAAGTGCTGGAATCTCGCTCAGAAGATAATCGCCAACCACAACGGCGGCTTCAACAACTCGGGCCTCGCCGAGAGCTACATCGCTCTGTTCGGCGCCAACAACCACGAGTACGCCGCAGGCGGTTCGCGTGTCAACGAAATCATCTGGACAATTCCTCAGGACGGTATGAACCTTCAGGCCTACGGCGGCTCCACATTCTACATCGCTGCATCCTGCGGTTCGTTCGACAACATCTCGTCGGTGACCGACTGCAACCTCAACGCACAGTGGACATGTATGGTAGCCCGTCAGCAGCTCTCCGAGATGTTCTCGTGGGATGCCGAAGGCAATGCACTCGACAAGCGTGCATCGCTTTGGAAGACCAAGAAGGACGGCTTCTCTATCGACAACTCCACCATCATGGGCAATGCCGGCTACGGCAAGGGCTACGCTCCCATCAAGTACACCAACTACGCCTATACAGTTGACGGCAAGCGCGACCTCACCGCATCGCCCGACGGCAACGCCAACGCATTCTCGGATGCCGACTGGACCGTTATCCGTCTTGCAGAAGTATATCTCAACGCAGTTGAATCGTACATCCTCGGCGGCGTCGGCTCGGCCGACAAGGCAGTTGAATACATCAACTACATCCGCGAACGCGCAGGGCTCTCCGATTGGTCGGCTTCAGACCTCACCGCCAACAACATTCTGGCCGAACGCAACCGCGAACTCTACGGTGAAAACGACCGCCGCACGGCTCTCGTACGTCACAACAAGTACGCCGGCAACGCCTACGTATGGAACTGGAAAGGCGGCACATGGAACGGCGTCGGTACAGATGAGAAGTACAACCTCTTCCCCATCCCGACCAAGGTCGTATCGTTCTCGAAGTATGCTCAGAACCCCGGTTATTAATCCGGTAAAAGTCAGTTAACCGAACTAATTCAGAATTAAAAATGAAAAAATTCATATATCTGCTCGCCGGGGTCACCCTCTCTGCCGCCTTCACATCGTGCGAAGACGCCAAGGAGCCTCAGTACCATACTCCCGACGCAGCATCGTTCACCATCAACACTCCTGCGCTGCAGGATCAGTTCCTGGCTACGACCAACGATATGGACAACAAGGAGACTTTCGACTTGTTCACATCGCAGCCCGACTACGGCTTCTCGGCCGTATGCGAATACGGCGTACAGATGAGTCTTTCGTCGACATTCACCGACGCAACCGATACCCAGGACGCCAACTACATCACCCTGTCGAATCAGAGTGCAAGCCAGAGCGCAATGTCGTTCCGCACCTACGACCTCGCAGTGGCTATGACCAAACTCCTCGGCATCACCGATGACGACAGCTATCAGGCTTACGTCGACGGCGGCGGCGCCATGGTAATGCCCGTTTACTTCCGCGCCACATGCCGCATTCCCGGCGTGACAGGCAGCGAAATCGTTTCGAGCAACGTCACCTCGTACAACAAGGTACAGTTCTCTTACGCAATTCCCAAGGCAGGCTTCATCTACATTTGCGGCCACGTCACCGACCCCGTCAGCGGCACCGTACAGGCCTTCCAGGAACCGTCGAGCGGTAATGCCGACTACTTCAACGACTTCAAACTCGTTGAACCTGTTATCGGCAGCAAGCTCTACGCCGGCTACTACATCCTCCGCGCTGCGGCAGGTCCGGCCGACAACACCGACAACAACTCACAGTGGCGTTTCTTCACCGAACTCAACGGCTGGGGCGACACCAAAGTTCAGATTGCTTCCAACACCCCCGACTTTTATGTAGAGCCTATCACCGACCTCTTCGTCGACGGCCTCTATCAAGGCAACGCCGTTTACGGCCAGGGCAACTGGGGCTATTGGGCCGAAGAAGAGACCCCGATGACATTCGTCGTTTCTCTCCAGGACAAGGATCACCCCAAAGTGTGGTACAAAGTCGGTCAGTGGGATGTGAATGTGGTTCTCGACCAGAACAACATGAACGCTCCCGAATTTGTTGAACACGCAGAATAATCAACCATAATTATTCAACGCATTTATTTCGATAACAGAACAATGAAAAAAATAGCATTCCTTTCGGGTCTTGCACTTGCCTTCGGTCTGGCTTCTTGCAGCCAGTTCGACCTGCCCAATCCTCCGGGCCAGTCCAACCCCGAAGTACCCGTGTTCGACCCGGCCAACCTCGCCATCGAACAAGTCGCAACATCCGCCGACCTTCAGACACTGTCGACTGCCGGCGAAAAAGTGACACTCGCCAAGGTTACCG
>CALKKU010000102.1 GCA_937995285.1 uncultured Bacteroidales bacterium
GCGAAAGTGGGAGAGTAGGTAACCGCCCCCTATCGAAGCCCCGACTCACAACGAGTCGGGGCTTTTTGTGTATTATCTTAATCTGATTGATTGTTTTTATCAGGCCGTATATATGCGCCACCTGATTATCTCCCAATTATCCAATTGATAAATTCATCCTTAGCCATTTTTTCTGTATCTTTGCTCTCGCTATAAAAAATTTCATTGTATGAAAGGCGATGCGCAACCATTGATCAAATTTTTTGACGGCTCTGACAAGCGATTCATTATCCCTTTGTATCAGCGTAATTACGATTGGCGAGAGGAGAATTGTGAGCAGTTGTTTCAAGACCTGATTAAACTTCATAATAGTAGCCGAAAGAGCCACTTTTTTGGTAGTATTGTGTCGTGTGTTCAACCGGGGACAGAGGATAGATTTATTATTGACGGTCAGCAGAGAATAACTACTGTTTCATTGTTGCTCATAGCTATGATTAATGCTGTTAAGAGTGGCAAGATTCTTGCTACAGACTCAAGGCTCGTTGATAAAATATTCAAGCGTTACCTTGTTGATGAGTATCAGGAAGATGAACGGAAGGTGAAGCTAAAGCCGATAAAGAAAGATATGCAGGCATTTGACGCATTGCTTTATAAGTCAAAAGATGAGCATATTAAAGAGTCTAATGTTACGCGCAACTACGATTTCTTTTATGATAAAGTATGTAGAGCCGGGTTGACCCTTGATGAGCTTTTTGATACAATCAAGAAACTTGAGGTTATCAATATTCGTCTTGATGAAGATGATGATCCTCAATTAATTTTTGAGAGTCTTAACTCTACGGGGCTTGACTTGAGCGAGGCTGATAAGATACGCAATTATTTGTTGATGTCGCTGTCGCCTGCCGAGCAAGATGATTTATATACCCGATTCTGGAATCCCATTGAGGCGTTTACGAAGTATGATCCGTCACCCTTTGTCAGAGACTATTTGACGATGAAGCAAGGAACGATAGGTCGTATTGATAAAATTTATTTTATATTTAAGGAATTTGCCGAGGATAAGTCGGCTGGTAGAGTTGGGTTGCTCTCCGATATGCACCATTATGCAAAAATTTACCGTCAGATAATGGATGCACGGTTAGGCAATGATCAATTGGATAGAAAGTTGAGTCAATTGAGAATTTTAGATTCTACTGTTGCGTATCCGTTCTTTATGGCTTTCTTTGATTATGCCAATGGAGAGGGCCTTAACGATGCTGAAAAGTATCGAGTACTTGATGTAATTGAATCGTACTGGGCTCGTAGAATTATCTGCAATCTTCCGTCTAATGCGCTTAATAGGGTCTTTGCGACTTTGCATAGAGATGTATTGAAATATAAGGATGATGCTGTAAGTCAACAGGCAACTTATTCGGACGTTCTGGTGTATATTCTTTTGAATAAAGGAAGATCATCTGTATTCCCCGAAGATGATGAGGTAAAAGCTGAATTTAAGACTCGCCAGGTATATAAAATGCCGCAGAGTGCACGTGCGTTTATATTGGAGCGATTGGAAAATCGTGACAATAATGAACGGCATAATGTTGTTAAAGAGTTGGCCGATAAAAATATAACCATAGAACATATTATGCCGCAAACGTTGTCAGATAAGTGGAAGGCTTCCCTTGGGGAGGATTGGGAAAGAATTCACGATCAATATCTGCACACGATGGCAAATTTGACTCTTACCGGTTACAACTCGCAGTACAGCAACCTTACTTTCATTGAAAAGAGGGATATGGAAAAAGGGTTTAAAGACAGTGCATTCAGGTTGAATAACTGTGTAAAGCAATGTGAACAGTGGACGGAAACAGAACTGAAAAATCGTCAACGTGAATTGCTTGATGTCTTTATGAAACTTTGGCCGATGCCATCCACAAGTTTTGTCCCTTTAGATAAGGAAATTGAATCTGCGTCACTTGAAGAAGATGATGTCGAATTCACCGGTAAGAGATTACAGGCTTTTAGATATAGGGGTGTTAGATATGTTGTCAATACTTGGAAGGAAATGCTGGTTCAAGTGTGCAATCATATCCTTCGTGAGAAACGATCAACAGTGGAATGGCTTTGTGCTAATGATAAAGGCGGTTTTTCAAGTTCCTCCGACTATTGGAGAAGAGAAATCGGACCGAATTTATATGTTTGGACAGATAATAGTACTGCTCATAAAATTG
This sequence comes from uncultured Bacteroidales bacterium, assembly GCA_937995285.1. Classification (GTDB taxonomy): domain Bacteria; phylum Bacteroidota; class Bacteroidia; order Bacteroidales; family Muribaculaceae; genus CAG-873. Next base: position 2,193 of record CALKKU010000102.1, read on the forward strand.
GAATTTTGCGCGGCTTATTCGACGAATGTAATATTCCGGAATCTGAATTGATCTTTGAATTCAGATCCGATGCAACAGAAGGTGAATAGCTTTTTTGACAATACTTTCTTCATTCCGTCAACGCTATTGCCTGCTCGGGATTGATGCCGGCGAGGGTGGCGAGGCGGGCTATGATGTCGTGGGGCGTGGAGTGGGCGCGTAGGTAGTCCATCGACATGGCGCCGTCGCGCTTGGAGAGGCGCACGCCTGCTTCGTTGCGCAGTAGGGGCAGGTGCACGTAGGTGTGCGGAAGCGGCAAGCTGAGCAGTCGGGCGACGTAGCGCTGAAGGGCTGTGGAGAGCAGCAGATCGTCGCCGCGGACTATGGCGTTGACGCCTGTGAGTGCATCGTCGACCGATACGGCGAGCTGATAAGCCCATGCGCCGTCGAGGCGTCGAATGACGAAGTCGCCGCAGTGCTCGGCGAGTACTACGCGTTGCTGTCCGTTGATGTCGTCGATGAATGTTTCGGCTGCAGGAGCATCGGGCACACGCAGTCGCAGTGTTTCGCTCAGCGAGGCGGATTCGTAGCATGGCTCGGCGGGGCGGCAGCGTCCGCTGTAGACGATGTGTCCGTCTCTTTCGTGGGGCGCTTGTGTGGCCATGATTTCGGCGCGTGTGCATCGACAGGGGTAAACAAGGCCCATTGCTGACAGGCGTTCGAGACATTGCTGATAGATATGGTGTCGGTGGCTTTGGTATTCGATGTCGCCGTCCCAATGCAAGCCGAGCCATTGCAGATCGTCGATGATGCGGTCGGCCCATTCGGCGCGAGAACGTTGCGGATCGAGGTCTTCGATGCGCAGCAGCCAGCGGCCGCCGCGGCTGCGTGCGTGGAGGTACGACATCAGGGCGGTGTAGATGTTGCCAAGGTGCATACGTCCCGACGGCGAGGGTGCGAAGCGCCCGCAGACGTCGGCGGAGGCGTCTGGGCGGCCGATTATGATATGTTGCAGAGAGGTCAATGCTGCATGGCGCGGGCAAGCTCACGCTTGTCGTCGCGCTCTTTGATTGATTGGCGTTTGTCGTACTCGCGTTTGCCTCGGGCGAGACCGATGACCAACTTGGCGTAGCCGCGTTGGCTGATGAAGAGGCGCAGCGGTACGATGGTGTAGCCGGCGGCTTCGGCACCGCGCGACAGCGAGGTGATTTCTTTGCGGTTGAGCAGCAGTTTGCGGTCGCGTCGCTCGACGTGGTTGTAGTATGTGCCGTGTTCGTAGGGCGCGATGTACATGTTCTTGACCCACACTTCGCCGTTGTTGATGAAACAGAAGGTGTCGACAAGCGAGGCGCGTCCCATACGAATCGACTTGATTTCCGTGCCGGTCAGCACCAGGCCGGCCGTGTAGGTGTCGGAAATCTCGTAGTCGAATGTCGCACGACGATTTTTTATATTTACTTCCTTGAATTTCAATTTCATAATCATCAAATAATTAGGCGCAGGAGTTCACTGATAACC
>CALKKU010000103.1 GCA_937995285.1 uncultured Bacteroidales bacterium
CTCAGACCTTAAAAATCAGAGGCTGCGCCGTAATACGTAATTACGACACAGCCCCATCAGTTCATGTCGGAATTTGAGAAGCAACAAAAGATCAATCACTTTAAGCAAATTCTTGAAGATGTCTATAGGAACAAAAAATATAGAAAAAGAGAACTACAACGACTCTTAGCGCAAACGCCGACAGAAAGGACAAAGGAGAATATTAAAAACAATATTGAAAAAGCCGCTGGTTATATGGCGAGCATAACTCCACAACATGTGAGCGGAAGAGTCTACAAAGTTGAGAATGGTGATGGATGTGGAACTTTTTGTCTTTGGTTTGTACTTATAGACGCAATAATTTTGCTTATATACTTTCTTGTATCAGAAGCATCTAAATAACAGATTTATACATGAATACAACATTTAAAATGTGCGCCGACTGTGTGAATAAACGATTTATCGGCACTGAACCTGATGGACGGAAAATATATTATTGCTCGCTTGTAGATGGTATTATACGAAAGGGTCTCGTTTATGATTCCACTGATGCATCGGTATGCATAAAGTGGGGAATATTTAAAGATCGCAAGTGATAATAAACATTCATAGCATGTCTTTGAAAAAGATTATTGAACATACCCTTATCGGATTTGGAGCAGGAATAGGTGTTTTGTTCATTATCCTCATAATCCTTGTCATTTACGTCGTTGGCGGCTCAACTACTTATAAGCCTGAATCTGTAGAATATCACAATTTTGATGACCTGTATCGAATAACCAACGTTAGATTCCCTAACGTAGAGTTAGTTGGCTCTGATGTTTATGCCGATTTTGTGATTGCTCAAACAACGCTTAAATTTGTACTATCTGATTCCACCTCAAAACCAAATCTTATTAGACATCTACGTCAAGCCGCCAAAAGCGATTCAATCTTTTGGAAAACTGAAAATGACGAATATGAACATTATATCCAACCAGATGAATATCCCGTAGACCGACCAAATGGTAAAGGTTGGCGAAAGAATGAAGACGGAGCACTCGATCACAATGGAAATTTCATCCGAATGACAATTCAGGAAGATAATGACACTATAATCCTGCAATATGGATGGCAACGATAAATGAAAATATGAAACAATAATATTTGAAACAAATAACTATACACTATTTATTTTCTAATATGATTTCACTATACGATGCATTAATACAAGGCAAGCAATTGAAGAAGGGTATGCCTGTAAAACTACCGCTTGTTGGAGCAGCTGAAACATTTGGATTTGTTCCTATAACAAATTCCTTAGATACAGATATTGTTGATGGCCCTAATGAAGGAGCAGCTTATGTTATCGGGAATAGAGTGATTTCTTCACTTGATAATAAGCTGTATCGGTTCCCTATTTGGGCTTCTCAATTCTACATTATCTTTCTTAACAATGTCGAATTGTTATAATCTAACTAAGGCATATATATGCAATTTCCCTGCACCAGACTCGTTCGATAAGGAAGGGCTAATTCGAATTTGTAAAGAATTAAATTCCGCATTATTCTCTACTTCGAAAATTGCAGAGTATAAATACAAAAATCGTGGTCACGTTCAGTTTGCTCAATTTTTTCCGAAGCAATCTAAGCACCTCATAGATAAAATTGATATACTTATACTCATTGGCCGTTCATACGGTCTCAGTGCTGAGGAACTTGATTTTATCATCAACTACGACATCAAATATCGCATGGGTGATGAGCTAAACAACTCGGAGGAGCAATGGAAACGCTTGGCAATATCTCGCTGCTTGACTGCAAGAAGATTGGCTACTTTGCATCAGGCACGATGGCTTATCTTCCGGCGCTTCCGACGCTGGACTGGGCAGCGGAAGTTGCCAAGCGTGAGGATGTTGCATCAGTCAGCGGATTCCATTCTAAAATGGAGCGTAAAGTTCTTGATTTCCTACTTCGTGGAAAATGCGGAATTATATGTGTGCTCGCACAGTCAATCTACAAAAAGATTCCCGACAAGTATCTTGAAGCATATAATTCCGGGCGCGATCTGTTCATAACACCATTCAAAACATCCTCGACAATGATAAATCGCCACCTATACCAACAGCGCAATGAATACGTCGCCACCATCTCTGACGAACTCGTCTTCTCATCCCTCACCCCCACAGCTCATTATATCCATTATATCTTAAATTTAACAATATAAATATATCAATCCTATCATCCTTCGTAGATATTATTTAATACTCCAATCATATTATCAGTCATAGACTTAAAACATGGAGATGTGTTCCCGATCCTCGTCGCATTTAATATATTTACTACATTACTATGCGTACTGAACACATATAAATTTCGTAAACTTTCTAGTTCTTTTATTGCACCATCATTTAGGTGAATAAAGGCATTTCTTATAATTTGAAAATCTTTTATCTCATCCTGATAAGAAGGTAACAATGCCAAAATATAGTGCATCCGTATAGTCAAGGCAGTATTGGATGATAAGTTGGATGCGATATTGATAATTTTATCATAGTCACCCCAAGTAGGCTCTTTATGATAGGCGATGGAATCCATAAGGGTATAACCGCGAATCGGAGGTATTGATTTAAAATGTGCAGCATACGCACAAGCTTGATCCTTCGTCATTGTTGGATATATACCCCGAAAAAGTGTCTTATCTAAATAAATTCCTCCTTGAATGGTAAAAATCCAATAATTCCTCCAAAATTGACACCAATTATTCCAAATTACATTCAATAATCCGGATGAGACTATAAGCTGCTCATCAGTATTGGAATAATTGTAATATGAGGCATATTTTGAAATAATTGAGACTACTCTATCCCGTTGCCTTGCTATATCCATAATGCAAAAACTATTCTTGCAAGGTACTCAATAAGACCCGAAATCGCTCCGTTCTGTTTTTAAGAGTATGAGTAGAGGCCTCTGAGGCTTTTACCATACTTGCATATTCAGAGTCTATATCTTTATTATCAATTGCACTAAATATTCGATTAAGGCGTTCCGAGATAGTATCTATATTATTACAAAACACACTTTGGGGCTCAAATCCATCTACATCCATTGCACTAACAAAGCCATATTTATTAAATATGAGTGCACCTATTAATGAATAAAAATTATAAGACTTAATTTCACATTCCTCAAAAATGGGTGTAAGATAATCTTTAATAAAGTTGAATGAACTCACTATAACCTCTCTTACTCGTTCTTTTTGTGGGAATTCAATATCATACATTCGATATAATTCGTCCAACTTTTTAGAACTACGCGACATTATTCCAGATAAATACTGTAAACAACATTCCGCAATCAGGTCATCATCTTGCATTCGAGAAAAATCTCTTTCTGTCATGACATTATACGTATTCAAATAAGGCGAAATAATTTCTGTCAAATCATTGACAAACCATTTGAATTCACCTTGGTACGTTGCAAAACGCTGCTCTGCTTTGTTAAGTGCAAGAGTATAGGAGTTTATTCTTTTAAATATCTCTAATATTTCCTCTCGCGTACCACTTATTATACTATCTAAAGAAACCTCATATGAAAGGAATGCCTGTTGCTCATTCTCGGATAGGTCTGAAAACGTCTTAGTTGAGAATTTCTTACTCACACTTGAAAGACGGATTTTATTGTCAATAAAATCTCGAATAGTTGTAAGCCTTTGTTGCCCATCAATAATTTCCGTCTTAGTTTTCTTTGTTTTAATATCAATTTTTTGCCATAATACGACTTTGGGAAACGGAAACTCATTCAAGATAGTGTCAATAAAATATGTACGAGAATTACTAGGCCACAAACCACTTGACCTCTGATATTCACGATTTACGACAACATCGCCGGTCTTCATACCAGAGTATAGGTCTGAGATGGGCTTCGTATTTCTTATTATTTTCATATGGCTAATTTTTGTTTGCAAAAATACAAATTTTTCTTGAGAGTTAGGGAACAAACATGCGGCAATCTACATAGCATACCAAATTTTATACTTTTTCTATATATTTTCCATACTATAGAGATAAGTCCAATGATAATGACTGCTCTGTTCTCATTCAGCTGTAAAGGTTACTCATCAATACCGATTTGTTGATCATCAATGGCGTGAATGATTTCGAGTTTAAGATCTTCGGGATAATCCTCATTCGCCATATAGCATTGAATTATGCGTTGAAGCAGGTCTTTATCGATGCGCCCTGCGGCGACATGGTAGATGATCGCCTCCATGCACTGCATAAAGTTGTAAGCGTGCCAATAGTAGCCGTTATGCACGAGGAACCACACTCCAATGGTCAAAGCCACTCGCTTGTTGGAATCCTCGAAATAATGTCCGGTACATAAGCCGAATACCAAATATGTCAGTTTTTCCACGAAAGTCGGATAATATAGATCATTCTGCACGAACTCAAGGACCTTACGAATGCCACCTTCGTCCTTTACTCCTTGCAGTCCACCACCGCTGGCAGCCACAGTCTTGCTGTAAACCACCAACGCTTCATCGTAGTCAATGTATTTCAAGCCGTCACTCATCTTCGGCTTGCTTTAAACGTTTGAGAACTTCACGATTAGCCTCAATTATATTGTCAAAATTAATTGATGCATCACCGATAAATTTATCAAATTCATCCGGAGTAACCGCACGTAGGTACTCGGCGAGATTGCCATGCCATGCATCACGGAACGCAACATCTCTCGACGCCATCTTAGTTCTTGCATCATTGATGAATGGCTCCATCATTGGAGCATCAGCCAGTTCCTCAATTATTGACTTTACATCACCTATAGTCAACTGTCTATTTCCATTCTCAGAATAGCGTTTTTCAATCTCGTGGCCCACGCCATTCTCAAATGATGAGATACAACGTAGAACCTCCGCATAAAGAGTATGGCGCACGTTCTCCTCATTTTGTAAGCGAAGAACAAGGCGGTACTCTTTTGCATTCTCTCGGAAGACCGCCTTATATATCAGGTCTGTTATCTGCTCATACTTATATGTTGGAACGCCGTCCACATATTTACCAACCGCCTGTGTGAAGTTCTTACGATAGTTTTCGCTCTTTATTGCAGTAGGAAGATAATCGCGATCTCGCCAGTTGATGTACTTGGTACCTCCTCCGGCACGACCGTTGATTGTAGCTATTACAATATCAAGTATACGGGCGCGGAGCCGCTTGGCTTTTTCGCTTTCCGTGAGTAGCATTCCGATGTTAAGGAATGCCCGAAATGTAAAGAATGATATAATAGTGGTTTTGGTAGGGACATTTATGTCATCACCAATTTGCAACTTAATATTTTTCAGCTCTTTACCTTGACTTAAAAAATATCCATTAGCACGAAGTTCATCTCCATATTCTTGTACATAACGTTTAATAGTCCGTTCATCAACGCCATAGAAATCTGCCACCATCTTCAATGTAAATAGCAGTTCATTGTGATATAGCAGACCACCGACAGCCAAGTTTTCTCGGATGGTCTGGAGGGCGTAGCGGTTATTCAACACATTCTGCCGCTCAATGTTTGATACAGTAAGGTCATTCATATAGCAAATTTACAAATTTATTTTGGATAGTCGGCTATCTATGAGGGATTAAGCACACTGAAAACATTCGCTTTAAGTTCAAAGTCTTTGCATACAATATATTCAGACGCATTGTTAAACATTTTTAATAGTATCGGAGAAAAACATTCCAATTTTATGGTTGTTTTAGGATAATAGAGTAGCGAAAATTTGCGTAACTTTGCATCGATTTACTTTGCATAATTATATTCTGTATTCAGACAAAATACAAACACATTATAATATAGTAGAAATGAAATTCAAGATGTTAAACATCAGTCTGTTGCTGGTTTCGGCATGCGCCGTGGGCCTCGTAGCTTCGTGCTCAAAGCAACAAGACGCGCAGCAGCAAATGCCCGCACCTTCACTTCAGGTAATGACCGTCGCAGAAGCAGATGCCGACCTGGCCATGACCTATCCCGCTATCATCAAGGGCAAAACCGATGTTGATATACGTCCGCTCGTGTCGGGCAACATCACTCGCGTACATGTTGATGAAGGCCAGCATGTAAAGAAAGGTCAAGTGCTCTTCACACTCGACCAGGTGACTTATCAGGCAGCCGTAGAGCAGGCCAACGCAGCCGTAAAGGCAGCCCGCACGGCAGTAGCCACCGCTCAGATCAACGCTGACAACCAGCGCAACCTCTTCGAACGCAATATCATCAGCCAAAACGCCTGGCAGGTAGCCGACAACCAACTCCGTCAGGCTCAGGCTCAACTTCATCAGTGCGAAGCCGCTCTGACTTCGGCCAAGAAGAACCTCTCGTACACCGTAGTCACCGCTCCGTCGGACGGCGTCGTAGGCTCGATTCCCAACCGTGAAGGCGCTCTCGCATCGCCCTCAATGGCTCAGCCGCTGACCACCATCAGCGACAACTCTTCGGTTTACGCCTACTTCTCGCTCACCGAAAAGAACCTGCTCGACATGACCGACGGCGGCACCAAGTCGCTCGCCTCGGCAGTCGACGCAATGCCCGCTGTCAAGCTCATCCTCGCCGACGGTACCGAATATCCTCAGGAAGGCAAGGTCGCAACCATCTCGGGCGTGATCGACAACACCACCGGTTCGGCCAGCGTACGCGCTCTGTTCCCCAACGCATCGGGCATGCTCCACAGCGGCAACACCGGCCAAGTGGCAATCCCCGTATCGGTGAAGAACGCAATCATCATTCCTCAGAAGGCCACATTTGAAGTTCAGGACCTCAAGTACGTCTTCACTCTCAACGACTCCAATGCCACCGTCACCACACCTATCCAAATCATGTCGCTCAACGACGGCAAGAACTACGTGGTAACTTCGGGCCTCAAGGCCGGCGACCGCATCGTCATCGAAGGTATCGGCACAAGCGTACGTCCGGGTATGCAGATTCAACCCGTCGACGCAGCCAAGGCACAGGAAGAACAGGCCGCTCAGGAAGCACCTGCCAAAGAATAAAATATCAATTAAGAAATTCCAATGAAACTTGATACATTTATTAACCGCCCGGTACTCTCGACGGTAATCTCGATTTTCATCGTGTTGCTGGGCATCATCGGCCTGGCATCGCTGCCTATCACTCAGTATCCCGATATTGCGCCTCCTACGGTACAGGTGTCCACCACCTATACCGGTGCGAACGCTCAGGCCGTGCTCAACTCGGTGATTCAGCCCCTTGAAGAAGCCATCAACGGCGCTCAGGGCATGCAGTACATCACCTCGACCGCAACCAACACCGGTTCGGCCACCATCACCGTAACATTCGAACAGGGCTTCGACCCCGATATGGCCGCCGTCGACGTGCAGAACCGCGTGGCCAAGGCCACCAACCTGCTGCCTGCCGAAGTAACTCAGGTGGGCGTGCTGACACAGAAGCGCCAGACATCAATGCTCGTCGGCGTTTCGTTGGTCGACACCACAGGTAAGTACAC
>CALKKU010000104.1 GCA_937995285.1 uncultured Bacteroidales bacterium
AATCGTGTGGTCGAATGCCACTCCGTACCTGTGGAACAAGTGGCCGATATACACTGCCTCCGGTCTGTCGACACGTGTATTCAACAGCGATGCATCCATAACATCCAACGGCTACGACCGGCTCGATTGGACTACGGATGTCGTTGTAAAACATTTCCCGGCATTGAGATAATTTGAGATAAAAGCAATAGAAAGTATTATATGTCTGTTCCATCGATTATATTAAAATTCCTTCCGCTTGTTCAGGGTGTCGCGACGACACCCGCGGATTCCGTGTCGGTCAAGCACGCCGATATGGAGTTGTTGAAATCACTGCCTACCGAAGAACTCATCAGCAAGTTCGTGAGCGGGCTTGTTTCGTTGGCGATAAATATTCTTATCGCCTCTATTGTGTTCTACGTCGGCAAGTTCCTTATCAAGAAAGTCTACATGCTCGTCAATCGTCTGATGCTGCGTCGCAATGTCGACAATTCGCTGATGACGTTTGTACTGAGTTTTGTCCGTATAGTATTGTATTTCATTCTCATCGTCACGGTCGTAGGCATCCTCGGCATAGAGACGAGTTCGTTCATAGCTCTGTTTGCATCGGCAGGCGTCGCTCTCGGTATGGCGCTGAGCGGCACGTTGCAGAACTTTGCCGGCGGCGTGCTGATTCTCCTGCTCAAGCCCTATCGTGTTGGCGATTACATCGAGGCGCAGGGCTTTGCCGGTACGGTGAAGGAAATACAGATATTCCATACAATCATCCTCACACCCGACAACAAGTCGATAATAATCCCGAACGGCGGCCTCTCGACAGGTTCGGTCAACAACTTCTCGCGTGAGAACTATCGCCGCGTTGACTGGACGGTCGGCATATCATACGGCGACGACATCGATGTGGCACGCAAAGCGATTCTCGACATCATTGCAGCCGACGCCCGTATTGTCAAGCAGTACGTAGAGGAATTTTCAGCAATAGACGAGCCGGCATCAGAATCCAACGATTCTCAAGCCGATACCGATGCCTCTCAGTCGGATGATGCCGCCGCCGATGCGGATGCCAAGGGACATCTGTCGGGTCTGCTTCATCGCCACCGCCGCCGTGTGGAACAGTGGCACGAGAAGCATGAAGCCGCCATAAAAGAGTATGCCGCAAAGGTGGATTGCTCGCCTGCGGTCGTGGTCGAGTCGCTCGACGACAGCGCCGTCACCCTCAAGGTACGTGCGTGGACGCGCACATCCGACTATTGGGGCGTGTATTACTCCATCAACGAGGCAATATACAAGCACTGTCTCTTATACACATCTGACGCTGCCGACGAATAGAGAGGTG
>CALKKU010000105.1 GCA_937995285.1 uncultured Bacteroidales bacterium
CCATCCCGCCGCCGACATCCGATGTCTGGTAGCCGGTGCGGTGATCCTTCACGCGTCGGTCATCGAACACGTAGCTGCGAATCTGCGAGCCCCATTCGATTTTCATCTTGCCGGCTTCGATCTTGGCCTGCTCGGCCATACGATGCTGCAATTCCTTGTCGTAGAGGATCGAGCGCAGTTGGCGCATTGCATTTTCCTTGTTCTTGGGTTGGTCGCGCGTCTCGGTGTTTTCGATAAGGATTTCTTCCTTCTCGCCGGTGTAGGGGTCGGTGAATTGGTAGCGCAGGCGCACGCCCGATTCGACCTTATTCACATTCTGACCGCCGGCGCCGCCCGAACGGAATGTATCCCACGACACGCATGCCGGGTCGACTTTAACTTCGATGGTATCGTCGACAAGCGGGGTGACGAACACCGATGCAAACGACGTCATACGCTTGCCTTGAGCGTTGTAGGGCGATACGCGCACGAGGCGGTGCACGCCGTTCTCGCTCTTGAGGTAGCCGTAGGCAAAGTCGCCTTCGACATTGATAGTGGCCGACTTTATGCCGGCTTCATCGCCTTCGAGGAGGTTGGCAACCGATGTCTTGTAGCCGTGCTTTTCGCACCAGCGCATATACATGCGCATGAGCATCGAAGCCCAGTCCTGACTCTCCGTGCCGCCGGCACCGGAATTGATTTTGAGCACGACGCCGAGCTTGTCTTCTTCGCGGCGCAGCATGTTGCGCAATTCGAGCGCCTCGATTTTCTCGATGGCCGATGCATAGAGTGCGTCGACCTCCTCTTCTTCGACGAGGCCTTCTTTCACGAACTCGAATGCTACGGAAAGTTCTTCAACGGCGTCTTCGACTTCTTTGTATCCGTCGATCCACGCCTGTATATCCTTGATTTTTTTCATTTGCTTCTGGGCCTCTGCGGGATGTTCCCAGAAGTCGGGCACGTGTGTGCGCAGTTCTTCTTCTTCGACTTCTATTTTCTTGCTGTCGATGTCAAAGATACCTCCTCAGCGCCAGCTTGCGCTCAAAGGTCTCTTTTAATTGCTCCTGTGTAATCATTATACTGTAGGGGACTTGAGATAATTAATATATTCTTAATTGCGGCTGCAAAGTTACGGAATTTATTTCACTCCACAAATTGCGGCATCGGGCGCAAAGCCGTAAAAAGAAACGACCGCGTCGGCAACGGTAGCCGGCGCGGTCGTCGTTATGCGTTATGTGCGGATTGCTGTGATTACTTCACTGCAACCTTGCAAGCCTTGTTGTCGACTGCCACGACATAGATGCCTGCGGCGAGGTCGATGGTGACGGGAGTGCCGTCGCAGTTTGCTGCGGCAACAGTGCGGCCGTCGATGGTGTAAACGGTGACGCGACCGTTGGCGGTGACGGTGATAAAGCCCTTGCCTGCTTCGATTGCGATTGCGTTGTCATCGACGGTGACATCTTCAACACCGGCGTTCATATCGACGCTGACCGTCTCTGACAAATTTGATGCATACTTGTAGCCTGCATTTTCGGCCACAGCCTGTACGGCGAGCTCGTAGCGGGTGTCCTCGGCTACTTCAAATGTTGCGGCGTTGTCTTCGAACGAGAATGTCTTGTAAGGACGGGCGAGTGTTTCGCCTGCTTTGAGGTTCTGCGTCACGGTCACTTCGTCGATGAGGAACGCCGAACCGCTGGCTGTCATGAATGCGATGCGTACATTGTCGCGTGCCGGAGCTTCGGGATAAGTGCTGATGTCGGCAAAGTGAACGGTTGCCGTCTTGGCACCCGATTCGTTCTGTCCCCATTCGATATATTTGCTGTCGAGAGCTTCACGGTCGGTCACGTCGCGGAGAAGAAGTACGAATATGCCGTCGTTCATTGTGCCCTGAAGTGCTGCATGGTTGGGGTTGAAATTGGCTGTGACAGTCACGTCGAACGCACCGCCGCCGTTAGAGAGTGTCAGCGAGGGAGATGCAACGAGGCCTGCTTCGCCGAGCCACGATGTACCGCGCGAACCGGCCATACCCGGAGCCAACTGACCCTGCGTGAGCAGCCATTCGGTGTCGGCCAAGCCTTCCTCACCGAGGTTATAGGCACCTGCCGAGTATATTGCCTCGGGACTGTCGACGCTGCCGGCCGAGATGCGGTTGAAGTCTTCGTGGAGAACGGTCACGTTGTTCATCGCGGCCGAAGCCTCGGTGATGCGTGTGGCCTTCAGCAGGTACTGAGTTGCGGAGGGGAACTCGGTCCACGATGCGCTGATTGTAGTAGGAGATGTGGCCGTGGCCTTGTCGATGACGGGTGTAAGGTCTGTTACACCGTTCACCCATACGTCTTCCGACGGAGCCGACTTGATGTCGTTGCCTTCGCATGCGGTGATGTTGACGTAGTGCGGGAAGTGCGGGTCATAGTTTTCGCATACGTAGCTTGAAGCGGTCGTTGAGAAGTTCTCGACTACGGGTACCATCGCGGGCGAGGGAGCATAGTCAATGGTCACATCGTCAATGTAGAAGTTGGCAACATTCTTCTGCTCCATAACGAACTGCACGCGAGTGGCGTCGGGCGCGTATTCGGCCACGTTCTCAATCACATAGTAGCCGCCTTCGGCATCCATCCAGTAGTAGGGAATGTTGGCATAGTGTTCCCACTTGCCGTTGCAATAGAACTTCACGCCGAGAATCGACAGGAAGTAGTCGCCGTCGTCGGGGTCTTCGGCGTCGGGCTTCACCCAGAACGATAGGCGTTGGATGGCGCACGGCGTCTCGGGGCTGATTACTTCATCACCTTCGGCATCAAACTTGATTGATACCGGAGCCGAGTTGCGGTACTCATCGCTCGTTGCAACGTCCTGCGAGCCTTTTGCCGATACGTTGATTGTCCAGCCTTCGGGCGTGCCGGGATTGGCGGCATTGATTTTTCCGTCGGCCGTCACATTCATGCCGTCGAAGTTTTCGGTGATCGTGCCGGGTTGTGATGTGTGGTCGAGTAGTTCACGACGATAGATATTGACCAGGTAGTGGTCGGCATCGGCCACTTCCGCCCAATCGACACGGAACGATGTGTTCGACAGATTGCTTACGGCAACCTCGGTCGGAGCGGGCATTGTGTTGCGCTTGCGGGTCAGTTTGATGTCGTCGATGAGCAGGTCGGTGTACTGCGCGCTGAATTGCACGGCACACTGATTGAACGAAGCTTTCGATGAAGTAAAGGTGAATGTCTGCCACTGGTCTGTGAGTGTGAAGTACTGCCCTGCATCGACCGGACCTTCATCGTAGTCGCAAACGGCCACCCACAGTTGCGGTGCTTTGCCTGCTTCTTCGGTGAGGCCGCCGGCGATGCGCTTGGCACGGAAAGTGAGCGTAAGGTCGCCCCAAAGTGCGGTGTAGGGAGTGGTGATGTAACCGCCTACCTTCTGTGCGTACATATCGCCGTACTCGGGGTAGGGGTTGTACATATAGCCCATCAGTGCGGCGCAGCCGCCTGCCTGATGCACGCCGCCGCCGATCCAGCCGGCTACGCCGAGCATACCGTCGGGGAACGCGTTGTATTCGTCGTTCACCACAGCGGCGTCTGGAGCCGATTCGCTGCCGGCGGTGAACTTGGAAAAGTCTTCGTCGACTACGACTTGCATCGCCGGAGCATTAATAACTTGCGGTTCCCTCATCGGTACATATCCCGATGCTGATGCCATACCTGTGCTTGCGACAAGGCCTAAAGCAAGGAGGGTAAGTTTTTTCATAAAGTGAAAGAGATTGATTGATGAATAAATATAGTTGATTTTGTTATGGTTGAGTGGTGAAATTTCTTGGTCGTGTCGAGTTATCGTTGAGTTGTGTCGGAGAGAGATTGTTGCACGCGCCTGGGCAGCCCTTTTATGGTAGTGCGGTAGGCGTGCTCGATGAGTTGTCGTTGCAGAGTGTCCGGGACATCGCCCTCGAAGTCCACGCTTATCCAGTGTCGCTTGTTCATATGCCAACCGGGTCGGATAGAGCGGTATAGTTCTTGCAGTTGAATCGAATATTCCGGGTCGCACTTCAGGTTGTAGAACGTGTTGTGCTTGTCGTCGAGCGATAGCATGCCGAACATCTTGCCTCCGATTTCGAGCGTGAGGCAATCGGGCCCGAACGGGCATCGCTCGCCCACAAACGGCAGCGACAGCGCAAATTCTCTGACAGATTCGATATTCATTGCAGTTTTCTTTTCTCCGCTAAGGTAGTGTTATTTTATAGATGTGGCAAGATTTTTATCAGATTTCTTTCAACGGGATTTTGCATGCGCTTTCAATTGCGGAAGTGTTGATATGTCAAATTGCTATGTTATAAAGCATGGTTTTGCGATGTATATGATTGAAGTATGGTTGCAAAACTATGTTCTATAACATATAGTTACTGAATTGGATAAATTTAACATATATTCACTATTAAGATATTTTTAAGATAAAAAGTGATATTGTCGATGTTTTGTTACTAAAACATAGTCGGTCGGTCGCTTTGTTAATTAAAAGTCCGATTTTTTTGTCAGAATCAGCCTCGTTAACGATTTATAGCACTCGGTCGCGGGTCTTGACAAGCGAGAATTAATGCTTAACTTTGCAGCGGAAATGAAACGACAACCTATGCTTTTTCATAGAAATTCATAGAAAATACTACACACGTCATAGTGGAATTTAAATCAAAGATCTGGAATAGACATATTAATCTAACATTAAGTACACAGTATGTTTACAAAACACGGATGGTCTGAGAAGATCGTCCGTTTTTTGTTGTGTCCGACTGCACGGGATTGTCGCAAATGTAGTAACTTTGTGATTATGATAACTCGATATCAAACCAAGGATTCGATATTTATAGCGCTCAATGCCCTGATTGTCGTGGCGTTGGGAGCGATGTTCTTCCTCTTTCCCCGAGCGCTCGACGACTATTGGTATATGGACGATGTCGATGCCTGCGCTCGCTCCGGCGGCGATTACGACTTCTGGAGCGGAGTGCTCGGTTGTTGGAAAATGCACTGGGCCGACGACAATTCGCGCCTTGCCAATATGGTTGGTGCCATCGTCATTCACTTGCCGCGATGGGTTACTGCCGCGGTCAGCACCGTTGCGGTTGCCTGTGCATTGCGCCATGCCTACACATTGGCCGGATGCACCGCTCGTTCGGTGGGCGCTTATACACTGATTGCCGCAGCATTTGTGTTCGCGCTGCCATGGGGCGACGGTATGTTCTCCACAATGTTCGCAATCAGCTACGTGTGGACGCTTCCGGTGATGCTGTGGACGATATGCGTGTTTCTCAACAGCCACCGTCGTCGTCCCGGCGAAATGTTTGTCGTCGGCTTGTTGCTTGGTGCGTGGCACGAATCATTCTCGTTCCCGTTGCTTTGCGGGGCCGTCGCAGTGATGGTGCTGTGGCCGAGCCGACTGCGCAGCGATCGCGTGTGGTTGTGCATCGGATTGCTCCTTGGCGGGCTGTGGCTCATAGCATCTCCGTCGGTGCTCAATCGCACCGGCTATTGGCATCGCATCCATCCCCGCGATTCGGATGCGTGGACACTCTACCACCACGTCGCCACCGCCGTATTCATCGTGCTTGAAATCATAGCGTTGGCACGTCGCCGTTGGCGCACGGCAGCGTGCAGTCCGCTGATTGTCGTGGTGCTGAGCTACGGACTTATATGTGCCGTCGTTGAATGGTCTACTGTGACAATGCGTGCAGCGTTTCCGTGCTTCATCATTTCGTATATCGGTATCGCTTATCTGTTGAGAACTATGCTTCCACGGGTGTTCGACGGCTCCAATCGTTGGGCGTACGTGCTCTCGGCTGCCGTGTGGTGTGTGATATTGCTGAACCTATCCACGGCTGTGTATGCCACGGCTGTTATCAGTCGTCAGGAAGATGAAATTGTAGAAGCCTACGAAGCCAAGCCCGACGACGGCGAACCTCTGTTTGCCGAAATATCGTTTGCCAGAGACTTTCCGTGGTGGGCGATGGGTAAGCCTTACTTCGACTTGTACACCTACTATTGGCATTCCGGCAATATGAGTCAATACTACGGCCGCCCGCGTCTCGACATTGTCCCGAAGGTATTGAAACAATATCGCGGCGAAGGCGTCCCGGTTGGCGGCAATGCCGGTTTTAAAGCCTGGGAAGGCATACTTGTAGCCCCGGTCGACTCGTGTCTCACCACGCCCAACACACCCGGATTTATTGACAGCGGGTCGGAGCGTCCGCGCGAAACACTGTATCTCGTCCGTTTCACCGGCGCCGACGGCAATCCTTACGTATATCTCGCTCCGAGCGAGCGACTTGCGAGCGATGCCGATGTGTGGCGCAGCGTCAGCGTGTGGGCGCGTACCAAGCCCGGATATCCCGGTAGTCCCTATTAATGCTATGATGTACAATCACGAATACTACATGGCGCGTGCACTCGAACTTGCCGCGCACGGACGTGGAAACACCTCGCCCAATCCTATGGTCGGAGCTGTAATCGTCGCTCCCGACGGCCGCATTATCGGCGAAGGCTATCACCGCCGTTGCGGCGAAGGGCATGCCGAAGTCAATGCCATTGCCTCGGTGCGCGACTGTGATCGACCGCTGTTGCAGCAATCCACGATGTACGTTACGCTCGAACCGTGCTCGCATTGGGGTAAGACACCTCCGTGTGCCAAGTTGATTATCGATACAGGCATTCCTCGCGTGGTGGTCGGCGCCGGCGACCCGTTCGACAAAGTTGCCGGTCGCGGCATCCGTATGTTGCGCGAAGCCGGGGTGGAGGTCTCGGAAGGTGTGCTTGCCGACCGATCGTGCAGCCTCAACGCTCGCTTTATGACGGCGCACCGACTGCATCGTCCGTTCATCACCCTGAAATGGGCGCAGTCGTCCGATGGATTTATTGATTATCAGCGAAGTGCAGCTGATGCTCCCGCTCGCTTTTCCACGCCGCTTACATCGATGCTCGTGCATCGCCTGCGTTCGCTCCACGATGCTATATTGGTGGGGTCGGGGACAGTGCTTGCCGACCGTCCGCACCTCGATTGCCGCCTGTGGCCGGGTCGCTCGCCGCAGCCGGTGATACTCGACCGCCGCGGCCGTATCACGCCCGACAAGGTGTCGACAGCCGTCGATCCGATAATCCTACGCGAATGCACTTCGCTCGCCGATGCTATGGGACAACTTTACGATCGCGGAATTACGTCGGTGCTCGTCGAAGGCGGCGCCGCCGTGTTGCAGTCATTTGTCGACGACGGCCTTTGGGATATAGCTCATGTAGAGGTGGCTTCTACGGCTTTCGGAAGTCGCGGAGCGGCACGTGCTCCGCATATCGCCGAACGGGCTGCAACGTCGTTTGCAGTGGGTTCAAACACCATTGCAATTTATAGTAAAAATCCTTATTTCACCGTTAAAAACCTATAAAAACCAAGCGCTAAAGGCCATTTATCTTCGCGAAATGGCCAATCTTTGGCGAGTAAATTATAACTTTGCAAACTGAAATATAATGTTTGTCATGATTAGAAAGTTTGCTTTAGGACTTGCCGGCGTGTTGGTGTGTGCCAATCTCATTGGCTGCAACGAAAAGACCGAGGAGGTCGAAACGACGGCGACAAATGCCGCTGTTCGCTCCTTCACACTCAAGGCCAACGACAAAGTCCTTGCGCACCTCGATTCAGTGTTCTTTACCGTTGATCTTGTCAAGGGCACTATATTCAACGCCGATTCAATGCCTTACGGCACAGATATAACCAAACTTGTCCCCGTCATCACCACCGTCGAAGGTGCAGGCGTGGCCGAGTTGACCGTGCGCCGCAGCGGCACATCGGTCGATACGGTTTACGATTACCTTACCAACTCAAGCGACTCTATCGACTTCACCAATCCCGTGAAGTTGCGCCTCGTGTCGCCCGACGGCCGCACCGAGCGCAACTACACCATCAACGTCAACGTTCACAAGGTGGCGGCCGATTCACTGATGTGGGCGCAGGCCGATCGCCGCACGCTTCCCTCTAAGTTTGCGTACCCGACCAAGCAGCATACAGTGAAGATGGAGGACCACTTGTTCTGCCTCACCGAGTATCAGTCGCAGTGGAGCATGGCTCTGCTCAATGCCGACCTGGCTGCCGTCACAGGCAGTTCTCCCGACCTCGGCTTGTGGAGCACTTGGCTTGTTGACTTCGGATTTACTCCGAACGTACAGTCGTTCTCGGCGACAAACAGCGCCCTCTATATCCTCGACACCGCAGGCAACCTCTATACCTCTACCGATCTCGGCTCGACATGGGCGTCGACCGGACTTAATTGGCATGCCGTTTACGGTTCGTACGGCAATCAGTTGCTTGGCTCGGTGAAAGTCGGCAACGATTGGAAGGTGCAGTCTTATCCCGACGGAGCACTCGTATCGCTCCCCGACGGAATGCCCGTGAGCGGCATGTCGGTTCCGGTTGAATACACATTCTCGATGAGCAATCAGCCTCAGATACTGATGGTCGGCGGCCGCTGTGCCGACGGCACTCTCTCCGACCAAGTGTGGGGCTACGACGGCAAGTCGTGGGCACGCGTGTCGCGCAAGCCGCTGCCCGTGGCTCTCGAATATGCAGCCGTTGCACCCTATATCACCTATGAAGTCAATTCAGGTTGGCCCGGTGAAGACCGCGCATCGATGTACGTATTCGGCGGTCGCAAGAGCGACGGTTCAATCTCCAAGACAGTATATGTTTCCAACGACTACGGTAACACATGGTCGGAAGGCGGCAGCTATCTCCAGTTGCCCGACTACATTCCGGCGATGTACGATTCGCAGGTATTCTCGATAGCGCAGACCTTGAAAGCCGATGCACAAATCAAAGTGTCGCGTCCCGTCGAAAGTTGGAATTGCACATATATTTATATGTATGGCGGCGTCAACGCTTCGGGGCAGACATCGAATAACGTATGGCGCGGCGTCATCAACCGCTTGAGCTTCAAACCGATTATCTGACGCGTGCGATGAAGCGACATCTCACATACATTATATTGTCAGCGGCAGCGATTGCGGCCTCCGCTCCGGCGGCGGATGCGCAGGTCGCTGTAGCGCCGTATAAGTGGGATGTGGGCGTGTCGCTTGGTATGAGCGGCTATATCGGCGATGCCAATGTAGCCAATCCGTTCCGCCACCCCGGCTTCACGGCCGATGTCGCCGGACGATACATCATCGATACCCGTTGGGCGCTGCGCGGCTCGTTCACCACACTCGGACTGAGCGGCAACACTGCCGATATGTCGAACGTACTTCCCGACGGCGCACAGTACGAATTTACCTCGCAGGTCTACGACCTTACCGTGCGCGGCGAGTTCAATTTCTTCCCCTACGGCATCGGCGAGACCTACAAACGCTTGCGCCGTTGGACACCTTATCTCGCTCTCGGCTTAGGCGTAAGCCTTGCATCGTCGGGCGGCAACACAGCCGTCGCTCCGTCGATTCCCATGGCATTCGGCTTCCGCTACAAACTCCGCGAGCGTCTCAATCTGATGGCCGAGTTCAGCATGACAAAGGTCTTCAGCGATCATGTCGACGGCGCCGATTTAGCCGACCTCAATCTCATCAAGACAAGTTTTTACAAGAACACCGATTGGTTCTCGCGCATTACAGTCGGTATATCATACGAATTCGGCAAGCGGTGCGAGACTTGCCACTATGTTGACTGATACGATGACCGAAGACAATTCACTCGACCTCACACGTATCCCGGCGCATGTTGCCATCATTATGGACGGCAACGGTCGTTGGGCAACGGCTCGCGGCCTCGACCGCTCGGCCGGCCATGTCGAAGGTGTCAATACCGTGCGACGTATCACCGAAGCTGCTTCCGAACTCGGTGTTCGCTTCCTTACTCTGTACACATTCTCGACCGAGAATTGGAATCGTCCGCGCGAGGAAGTTGATGCTCTTATGGATCTGATTGTAGTGGCTATCGAGCGCGAGACCCCCGACCTTATAAAGAATAATGTGAGCCTGCGTATGATCGGCGACGTCGACCGTATGCCTCGCGGAGCGCGTCAGCGCCTCGAACAGTGCATCAGCGACACATCGCATTGCACCGGTCTCACACTTGTACTCGCTCTGAGTTATTCGGCCCGTTGGGACATAACCCAAGCCGCCCGTCAACTCGCGATTGAGGCTGCCGACGGCGACATTGATCCCGAAAGCATCGACGCCGATTCACTTGCCTCGCGACTTTCCACATCGTTCATGCCCGATCCAGACCTGCTTATTCGCACCGGCGGTGATATGCGCGTGAGCAACTACCTGCTGTGGGAAATCGCCTACACCGAAATATACGTAACCCCGACATACTGGCCCGACTTCTCCAAAGAAGACTTCGCGGCCGCCCTCTCATCATTCCAACATCGCCAGCGTCGCTTCGGCCTCACCGGCGAGCAAGTAACGAATTGCCAATGAACACTTCATACATTATGCGATATAAACTGCTGATCTTGCTCCTTGCGCTTGTAGGCGTATCGGTTACCGCCTCGGCTCAAGTCACCAATGATACCGTTTTCAACCCCACCGTCATCTATTCAACGATGCCTCGCACCTATGAAATCGTTGACATCCGTGTTGAAGGCGCTTCCAACTACGAACCCGACATCATCCTCGGCTATGCAGGCCTGCATCCCGGCGAACGTGTAGCCATCCCCGGCGCCGACATCACCCAGGCCACAAAGCGCCTGATGCGTCAGGGCCTGTTCCAGCAGGCTCGCTTCCTGCTCGAAAAGTCGGTGGGTGACAAGGCATGGCTTGTGTTGCAAGTGACTCCGCAGCCGCGCATCTCGCAAGTGCGCTATATCGGTATGAAGAAAGGCGAGCGCGAAGACTTGCAGAACCGCCTCAACCTGATGAAGGGCAACCAGATTACGCAGAACATCGTCAACCGCGCTCAACTCATTGTTGAAAAGTACTTCCGCGACAAAGGCTTCTCAAATGCCAAGGTGGGTATCACCCTCCACGAAGACCTTGCCGCTCCCGGTGAAATGATTGTCGAAATCGCAGTCGACAAGCGCGACAAGATGAAAGTTCACCACATCTACGTCACCGGCAACACAGTGATGAGTTCCGGCAAGATTCAGCGCGTGATGAAGAAAACCAACGAGAACGGCAAAATTCTCAATCTCTTCCGTCAGAAGAAATTCGTTATGAGTGACTTCCGCGCCGACCTCGATCTCATTATCGAAAAGTATAACGAACTCGGTTATCGCGATGCCCGAATCGTGGCCGACAGCGTGGTTCAATATACCGACAACCGCGTCGATGTCTACATCGACATCGACGAAGGTCAACGCTACTACATCAAGGACATTTCGTGGGTGGGCAACACGCTCTATCCCACCGAAGTCCTCGGCAATGTACTCGGTATGCAGGCCGGTGACGTCTACAACCAGACAATGCTTCGCAAGCGCCTCAACGAAGACGACGATGCCGTGTCGAACCTCTATATGGACCGCGGCTACCTGTTCTTCGACCTTCAGCCGGTCGAACGCGAAGTTGTAGGCGACTCCATCTCACTTCAGATGCGTATGATCGAAGGTCCGCAAGCACGTATCAATAATGTAGTAATCAACGGCAACGACCGCTTGTACGAAAAGGTAATCCGCCGCGAACTTCGTGTGCGCCCCGGCGACCTCTTCAGCAAGAGCGACCTTATGCGTTCGGCTCGTGAAATCGCCCAGACAGGCCACTTCGATCCCGAGCACATGGACATCCGTCCCGAGCCTAACGAAGAAAACGGTACCGTTGATATTCTCTTCAACCTCGAATCGAAGGCCAACGACCAGATCGAGTTCTCTATGGGTTGGGGTCAGACCGGTATCATCGGCAAGCTCTCGTTGAAGTTCACCAACTTCTCCATCAAGAACCTGTTCTATCCCTCGACCTACAAAGGCGTAATACCGCAGGGCGAAGGCCAGACATTCACCATCTCCGCTCAGACCAATGCCCGTTACTATCAGGCATACTCCATTTCGTTCCTCGATCCGTGGTTCGGCGGCAAGCGACCCAACTCGCTCTCCGTTTCGGCCTACTACAGCCGTTCGACAGGCGTCAATTCGTCGTTCTACAACTCGCGTTGGCAGTCGGGTTCGTACTACAATCCCTACGGCTACGGATATGGTTACGGCTACGGTTACGGCAACGACTATTATCAGAACACCTACCAGTCGTCTTACGACCCCAACAAGATCCTTCAGATGGTCGGTGTGAACATCGGCTTCGGCAAGCGTCTCAAGTGGCCCGATGACTACTTTACATTCACGGCCGAACTCGGTTACAACTGGTACTTCCTCAAGAATTGGGATTACCTCTATTATATGAAGAACGGTACATCCAATTCGCTCGTGCTCGGTCTTACACTCGCTCGCAACTCTATCGACAACCCCATCTACACCCGTAGCGGTTCGCAGTTCTCGCTCAACCTGTCGTTGACACCTCCCGCAAGCCTCTTCTCGGGCAAGAAAGATTGGAAAGCTCTGTCGGAAGACGGCTCGGAGCAGGCCAAGAAAGAACTCTATCGCTGGATTGAATATTGGAAATTGCGCTTCAAGTCGCGTACATATACTCCGCTGGCCAATGCCGACGGCACATACACCCCCGTGCTGATGACCCGTGCCGACTTCGGTTTGCTCGGCAGCTACAACCGCTACCTCAAGTCGCCGTTCGAGACATTCTATGTCGGTGGCGACGGTATGTCGGGTTCGTACACCTATGCGACCGAGACAATCGCCCTGCGCGGCTACGACAACGGTGCGTTCACTCCCTACGGCTCCGACGGCTACGCCTACGCTCGCCTCGGTATGGAAGTTCACTTCCCGCTGATGTTGCAGCAGTCGACCACAATCTATGCTCTCGCATTCGTCGAAGGCGGTAACGCATGGACTAAGGTCAGCAGCTTCAACCCCTTCGAGCTGAAGCGTTCGGCCGGCGCCGGTGTCCGCATCTTCCTGCCTATGGTCGGTATGATGGGTATCGACTGGGCCTACGGCTTCGACCACGTCAACGGCTACAAGGGCGGCAGTCACTTCCACTTCATCCTCGGTCAGGAATTCTAATCACTTAAACCTTTTACACGTTCAAACGTCTTATTCATAAAATCAACAAGACAAAGACATGAAAAAACTCGTAATTTCTCTGTTGCTCGTCATTGCAGGTGTGGCATCTGCATCGGCTCAAAAGTTTGCTCTCGTCGATATGGAATATATCCTCCGCAACATACCGTCGTACGAGATGGCGTCGGAACAACTCAACCAGTTGTCGCAGCGTTGGCAGCGCGAAGTTGAGGCCGTAGGTCAGGAAGCTCAGACCATGTATCAGAATTTCCTTGCCGACAAAGTGTTCCTCACCGACGACCAGATAAAGACACGCGAACAGGCTATCGTAGATAAGGAAAAAGAGGCCACCGACCTTCGCTACAAGTACTTCGGCCCCGAAGGCGAATTGTATCAGAAGCGTGTGTCGCTGCTCAAGCCCATCCAGGACGAAGTCTACGAAGCAGTCAAGGCCGTAGCTCAGCAGCGCGGCTACCAGGCTATATTTGACCGTGCCTCGTCGTCCAACATCATCTTCGCTTCGCCGTCGATCGACGTGTCCAACGAAATTCTCGCTCGTCTGGGCTACGCTCAGTAACCTTACGACAACTCATCATCGAATAATTAATTAACTAATAAAAACTATAATCCAAGATGTTAAAGAAGTTCATCATGGCCGCGCTTGTGGCACTCCCCTTGTCGGCCGCCGCTCAGAAGATCGGCACAGTCAACCAAGATCAAGTGCTTCAAGCAATGCCCGAAGCAACTCAAATGCAGGAAACCCTCAAGGCCTCTTCGCAGCAGTACGAAACCGAATATCAGAAACTCGTTGAAGAACTTCAGCGCCTCTACACCGACTTCCAGTCGATTCAGGACGACCCCAATACTCCTCAGGCTATCAAGGAACGCCGTATGCAGGAAATCCAGGATCGCCAGACCAAGGTTGAACAGTTCCGCAACACCGCCACTCAGGATCTCCAGCGTCAGCAGGAACAGCTGATGGCTCCTATCGTTCAAAAGCTGAACGACGCCATCAAGGCCGTAGGTCAGGAAGGCGGCTTCACTCTCATTCTCCCCGCCGAACCTCAGCTCGTACTCTATTCGGGCGCCGACGTAGTTGACCTCACCCCTCAGGTAAAGTCCAAACTCGGCCTCTAATCTGATTACATTAAATAGCAACAACGAGGGCGACATCACACGATGCCGCCCTCGTTGTCTATACTTATATTTCTATTCTCCGATCATAGAGAGGAATTGATTCTCGTCGATGATGGGAATGCCGAGCGATGACGCCTTTTCGAGCTTCGCCGGTCCCATATTCTCGCCTGCAAGCACATAGTCGGTCTTCTTCGATATGGAGCCGACATTCTTGCCGCCGTTGCGCTCGATCAGAGCCTTGTACTCGTCGCGGCTGTGACGAGCGAACACACCGCTGATGACAAACGTCTTGCCCGCAAGCGTATCCGACTTTTCCTCCTCATCGGCTTCCCCCACCGCCATTTGCACGCCTGCTGCACGCAGTTTTTCCACGTTGGCGCGGTTGGTTTCCGCTGCAAAATAGTCGACGATGCTTTGAGCGATGCGCGGCCCCACGTCCTCGATCGCTTCGAGCCGTTCGGCGGGCCACGACATCAGTTCATCGATATTCTTCACGGCACGAGCGAGTTTCTTGGCCGTAGTTTCGCCCACATAAGGAATCGACAGGGCAAACACCACGCGCTCGAACGGCACGGCTTTGCTTGCTTCGATGCCGGCGATTACGCGCTCGGCCGAGCGCTCGGCAAAGCCTTCCACACGCATCAGGTCGGCAGGTGTAAGGTCGTACAGGTCGCTGAAATTCTTCACCAAACCTATCTTGTACAGTGCTGCAGCCGTCTCCTCGCCGATGCCGTCGATGTTCATCATGCGGCGGCCTACGAAGTGTTCCACACGTCCTATGATCTGCGGCGGACAGCCCCATTTGTTGGGACATACCCATGCCGCTTCGCCTTCGACGCGCACGAGCGGTGTGCCGCAGGCGGGGCAGTGCGACACGAATGCCACCGGAGTGGCATCGGCGCCGCGTGCCGACGTGTCGACACCGGTAATCTTGGGAATGATTTCGCCGCCCTTTTCCACATACACCATATCATCGTTGTGGATGTCGAGGTTGTGCATTATGTCGTCGTTGTGGAGCGATGCACGCTTCACAATCGTGCCCGACAGCAGCACCGGTTCGAGATTTGCCACCGGGGTTATAGTGCCCATGCGGCCCACGTCGAACGACACCGAACGCAGGCGCGTCAACGCCCGTTCGGCCGGAAACTTGTAGGCCACTGCCCAGCGCGGCGACTTGGCCGTGAATCCGAGGTTGAGTTGTTGGCGCAGGGAGTTGACCTTGAACACCAGCCCGTCGGTTGCCACGGGCAGCGAGCGGCGTTCTTTGTCCCATCGGTTGATGAATCGGTCGACATCTTCGAGCGTGTGCATCGTGGTCATTGCCGACGACACCTTGAAGCCCCATTCACGAGCCTTCATCATATTGTCGTAGTGGTTGTCGCACGGCAGGTTTTCGCCGAGCAGGTAATAGAAATATGCATCGAGGCCGCGCCGCGACACTTCGGCCGCGTTGAGCAGTTTCAGCGTGCCGGCCGCAGCATTGCGCGGGTTGGCGAAGAGCGGTTCCTCATTGTAGGCACGCTCGGCATTGATGCGGTCAAATGATTCGTATGGCAACACTATCTCGCCGCGAATCTCAAACATATCAGGCCATCCTTCGCCCGTCAGTTGCAGCGGTATGGAGCGAATGGTCTTCACGTTGTCAGTTACCACATCGCCCTGAGTGCCGTCGCCGCGCGTCACGGCACGCACCAATCGGCCGTGTTCGTAGATCAGCGATATACCCGTGCCGTCGAATTTAAGTTCACCCACGATAGTAACCTTCTCGCCCGGCAGTGCGCCGAGCATGCGGCCCGTCCACGCATCCACATCGGCAATCGAATATGTGTTGGCGAGCGACAGCATGGGATAGATGTGTGCCACCTGCTCGAAGCCGGTCTTGATGTCCGAGCCGACGCGATGTGTCGGCGACAGCGGGTCGTCCAGTTCGGGATGCTCCTTTTCGAGACGTTCGAGTTGCTTCATCAGCATATCGAAATCGTAGTCCGAGATTGTCGGATTGTTCTCGACATAGTAACTGTGGTTGTGAGCGTTGATTTGCGCTCTCAGTTCATCTATTTGCTGTTTTACGCTGTCCATAGTCGTGGAGTGGGGGGATTATGATGATATGCTGTTTATGCGATTGTTATATTGGTTCGATACTTATTTCTTGCCGTCGCGCAGTCGGGCTGCCTGTCGGCGGTGAACTTCAGCCTGCGTCGAGTCGCCCAAGGCGTCGTAGGCGTCGGCAAGGGCGTCGTGGATACGCGGCTCGGCCGGCGCACGCTTCATCGCCTTCTTC
>CALKKU010000106.1 GCA_937995285.1 uncultured Bacteroidales bacterium
CCACCGGCGATGACCAAAATATCTTCACGACCTAATTTCTTTAATTCTTCAATAATCTGCGGGATCAGTGTCTTGTGTCCGGCAGCCAATGAAGAAACACCTACTACATGAACGTCGTTTTCCACTGCGTCACGAGCAGCTTCGGCAGGAGTTTGGAACAACGGTCCCATATCTACGTCGAAACCACAGTCGGCATAACCTGTTGCAACTACTTTTGCACCACGGTCGTGTCCGTCCTGTCCCATCTTGGCAATCATGATACGCGGACGGCGGCCTTCCTTCTTTGCAAATTCTTCGGTCAGTTCGCAAGCTTTTGCGAAGTCTGTATCCTTTTTACTTTCTGATGAGTACACGCCTGATATAGTTCTGATTACTGCTTTGTAACGGCCTACGACTTCTTCGCAGGCATCTGAAATTTCACCCAGTGTGGCACGCAAGCCGGCTGCCTTGACGGCGAGGTCGAGCAGGTTGCCCTTCTTTGTGCGGACGCATTCGGTGATCGCTGCAAGAGCTTCCTTCACTTTGGCTTCGTCGCGGTGAGCGCGGAGGTCGTTGAGGCGTTCGATCTGTTCGGTGCGAACCTGAGTGTTATCGATTTCGAGGATGTCGATAGGATCTTCGTGGTCGAGACGATACTTGTTGATACCAACGATGGTCTGGCGTCCGGAGTCGATACGAGCCTGAGTACGTGCTGCGGC
Source organism: uncultured Bacteroidales bacterium (assembly GCA_937995285.1). GTDB lineage: Bacteria > Bacteroidota > Bacteroidia > Bacteroidales > Muribaculaceae > CAG-873. The sequence continues at coordinate 699 of CALKKU010000106.1, forward strand.
TTCTTCGATACGGAGTTTGGGAAGACCTGTTTCGATAGCCTTGGCCATACCGCCGAGCTTCTCGATTTCCTGAATATGTTGCCAAGCGCGGTGAGCGATTTCGTTGGTAAGTGCTTCCACGTAGTAAGAACCCGCCCAAGGATCGACTTGCTTGGTAATCATCGTTTCTTCCTGAATGTAAATCTGAGTGTTACGTGCGATACGTGCCGAGAAGTCGGTAGGAAGTGCGATGGCCTCGTCGAGTGCGTTGGTGTGCAGCGACTGAGTGTGGCCGAGAGCGGCGCCCATAGCTTCGATACATGTACGGCCGACGTTGTTGAACGGGTCCTGCTCGGTGAGCGACCAACCTGATGTCTGCGAGTGTGTACGCAGAGCAAGTGATTTGGGGTTCTTGGGGTTGAACTGCTTCACAATCTTTGCCCACAGCATACGTGCCGCACGCATCTTGGCGATTTCCATGAAGAAGTTCATGCCGATTGCCCAGAAGAACGACAGACGGGGAGCGAATGCGTCGATGTCCATACCTGCGTTTACACCTGCACGGAGGTATTCAAGACCGTCGGCGAGTGTGTAGGCAAGTTCGATGTCGCATGTTGCACCGGCTTCCTGCATGTGGTAACCCGAAATTGAAATCGAGTTGAACTTGGGCATGTTCTGCGAAGTGTATTCGAAGATGTCGGCAATGATACGCATTGAGAATTCCGGCGGGTAGATGTAGGTGTTACGCACCATAAATTCCTTGAGAATGTCGTTCTGGATGGTGCCGGCCATTTCTTCGAGCTTGGCACCTTGTTCCAAACCTGCATTGATGTAGAATGCGAGGACGGGAAGCACGGCGCCGTTCATGGTCATTGACACTGACATCTTGTTCAAAGGAATACCGTCGAACAACACCTTCATGTCTTCGAGCGAGCAGATCGACACACCGGCTTTACCTACGTCACCGACTACACGTGGGTGGTCGGCATCATAGCCGCGGTGTGTGGCAAGGTCGAATGCGACCGAAAGACCTTTCTGACCTGCAGCAAGGTTGCGGCGGTAGAAAGCATTTGATTCGGCTGCGGTGGAGAAGCCTGCGTACTGGCGGATTGTCCAAGGGCGCAGAGGGTACATGGCGCTGTACGGGCCACGCAGGAATGGAGGAATACCTGATACATAGTTCAAGTGCTCCAATCCTTGGAGGTCATCCTTCGTATATATGGGTTTTACCGGAATGAGTTCGGGTGTGAGCCATTCTTCGGCGTGTGCGGCAGCTACGGCAGTGTGCTGAGCGCCGAATGCATCTTTAGTGATATCTATTGTTGAAAAATCGGGTCTCATAGTTAACAATGTCTTAGCCGGTTATTATTTAAGCAGACGTCCGTTGAAGTCGCGGAGTGTGTCGAGCACGTTGCAACGTACATGAACGAAGTCCTTGATGCCGACAGCCTTGAGGTCCTCCATACAAGCGGGAGCACCTGCCACTACAAATTCTGTGCGGCCGTCGAGATACTTGAATGCTTCGGGAGCGAGTGTGGCATATTCGTCGTCGCTTGAGCAGAGCACGATTACATCGGCATCCTTTGCCAATGCAGCATCGATGCCTTGTTCAACAGTGTCGAAACCGAGGTTGTCGATGATTTCGTAGCCGGCGCAACCGAAGAAGTTGGTCGAGAACTGTGCACGGGCCAAGCGCATAGCCAAGTTACCGATAGTGAGCATAAATACTTTCGGACGCTTTGCGGCAGCTTCCGTCGCAAGGCGCAGAGCCTCGAAGTCAGATGCTGCGCGATTGGCCTTCAGAGCCTTGGTATTATCGCCGCAGCTGTTGTCGCTGCATGCGCAACCGCATTCTTTCTTGCCTGCAGCAACCTTTTCAGCAGCCATCTCGTTGATGTTGGGGTACTGGTTGGTGCCGAGTAGAATTTCTTTGCGGCGTGCAACATCGACATGGCGTTTGTCGCACGATGCATTGACAGCTTCCTGAATCTTGCCTGAGGCTGTGAGAGCCATAAAGCCACCGTCCTTTTCAGTTGCGAGGAACAGTTTCCATGCTTCGTTGGCGATGCTCACGGTGAGAGTTTCCACGTAGTAGCTGCCGCCCGCCGGGTCGATAACCTTGTCGAGGTGACTTTCTTCCTTCAGCAAGAACTGCTGATTGCGGGCGATGCGTTCGGAGAATTCATCGGGCTGTTGGAAGGGAACATCGAAAGGTGTTGTAGTGATTGAATCCACGCCGGCAAGTGCTGCCGACATTGTTTCAGTCTGGCTGCGCAGCAGGTTGACGTGAGCGTCGAATACAGTCTGATTGAAGCGCGATGTCGACGCATGAACGTGCATCTTGGCGCTATCTTCATTAGCGGGCTTGTACTGCTTCACGATCTGAGCCCACAGCATACGTGCTGCACGGAATTTGGCCAACTCCATAAAGTAGTTGGACGATACGCCCATATTGAACTTCAGGTTTGCAGCCACGGTGTCGACGTCGAGTCCTGCTTCGGTGAGCAGTGTGAGCCAATCGGCACCCCAAGCGAGAGCGTAGCCGAGTTCCTGATAGATGTATGCGCCTGCGTTACACAGCATTTCGCTGTCAACTGCAAGAACTTTCAAGCCCCTGACATCGGCTGCTTCGGCGATGATTTCTTTTGCGGCTGCTACAGCTGCTGCGACGTCAATATCCTTGCCGTGCTTCAGTGCCGGTTTCAGCGGGTTGAAGTCGACCGAACCGCGGAATGTTTCGGTAGCGCCGTTGGCCTTGATATATTTAACAAGATTCTTTACAAGTTCGGTAGCCTTGTGAGGGCAGCAGGTGAAGTTGATTTCAACAGCACCGAGTACGATGTCCTTGAGAAGTGTTGCGATAACTTCTTCCGACGGGTCGCTCACTTTGAAACCAAGTGAATTAACACCCTTGTTGAGCACGTCGAGAGCGGTCGCATTGGCCTTTGCAGGGTCTGCGTCGACGATGTCCTGACGTGTGAGCCAGTCGTTGTCGGTGCGAGTGCCTCTCACATATGGGTATTCACCCGGAAGAGAATCGGTAGTTTTTAAGTCTGCGATGTCTTCGGCGCGGTAGATAGGCTGTACGTTGAAGCCTTCATTTGTGCGCCACACCAATTTCTTTTCAAAGTCGGCACCCTTGAGGTCGGTTTCGACTTTGGCACGCCACTCTTCGTAGCTTATGCCCGGAAACTGGTCAAACAATTTTTCATTCTTTTCTGCCATAACTTGGTAGTTATTTTTTGAATTTAGTGTATTAAGGTCTTTGCAAGATTGCTTGTTGGCGACCGAATAGTCGCCGTGTTCTCACGGCAAAGTTAACAAAATTTCATTCAATCAACAACGAAAACAACAAAAACTCGCCGCAACGAACACTTAAATGTCCCTTACGGCAAGTTTTTATGGAATTAATTGTGATTATTATGCCTTTAAAAGAGCGTAATCCAAAACTTGTGACACGGTATCGACATATTTGAATGTCATTCCGGCGCGATATGATTCGGGAATATCTTCGATGTCGCGTCGGTTCTCGCTGCTGAGAATTATCGTGTCGATACCGGCACGCTTGGCTGCAAGTATCTTCTCCTTGATACCGCCGACAGGCAGTACCTTGCCGCGCAGAGTTACCTCACCTGTCATTGCAATGCGCTCGGCGACTTTACGTCCCGTGAATATCGATGCTATGGCTGTTGCGATAGTGATGCCTGCCGAAGGTCCGTCCTTGGGTATTGCTCCTTCCGGGAAGTGGATATGCAGGTTGTTGGATTCAAACTTGCTCGGGTCAATACCTATTTCTGTCGCATGTGCCTTTACCCATTGCAAGGCAATTGTGGCTGACTCCTTCATCACGTCGCCGAGATTGCCGGTGATTGACAACTTGTCTCCCTTACCTGGCGCTAATGAGGCCTCGGCCAGTAAAATCTCGCCGCCGACTGATGTCCATGCCAAGCCGGTGACAACGCCAGGAAACTCGTTGCCCTCATACTTGTCCTTATTGTACTTGGGCAGTCCGACCAACTCTTTCAAGTCAGCAGGCTTGATATCAGAGCAACGGTCAGAGCCTTCCATATGTGCCAACACGGCTTTGCGAGCCAACGAGGCAATTTGCTTTTCAAGTTGGCGGACGCCGCTTTCGGCTGTATAGTTTTCGATTATTGCTGTCAACGTTTCATCCGAGAGATCAAATGTGAAGCCTGCTTTCTTATCCTCATCATTGATGTCGAGATCTTTGAGAATCTTCGGAATGAGGTGACGATGTGCGATCTCCAATTTCTCCTCAGGAAGGTAGCCGCTCAGTTCGATTACTTCCATACGGTCGAGCAGCGGTGCCGGAATTGTTGAAATGTTGTTAGCGGTTGCTATAAACATTACCTTCGACAGGTCGTAATCAATGTCGATGTAGTTGTCGTGAAATGTGGAATTCTGTTCCGGGTCAAGAACTTCGAGCAATGCAGATGACGGGTCACCCTTGTAGTCCTGATTTACTTTGTCAATTTCGTCAAGGAGCAACAAAGGATTCTTTGTTCCGGCAGTTTTCAGAGCCTTGATTATTCGCCCCGGCATTGCACCGATGTATGTGCGGCGATGACCGCGAATTTCCGCTTCATCGTGTATGCCGCCAAGAGCAACGCGGGCATATGCACGGCCTGTGGCACGGGCTATTGATTTGCCGATTGACGTCTTGCCTACGCCGGGAGGGCCTACAAGACACAGTATCGATGCCTTCGTCGAGCCGCTGTGCACCATTACGGCAACTTGCTCGATGATGCGTTGTTTTACCTTCTCAAGGCCGAAGTGGTCTTGGTTGAGTATATTCCTTATTTCGGAAATGTTGGGGTTGAGTTCAGGCTCGTTGCCCCACGGAAGGTCAACAAGTGTATCGAGATAAGTCCACTGTACGGAGTAGTCGGGTGTTGAGGTGTTGAGTCGCTTCAACTTGCCGAGTTCTTTTTCAAAGACGGCATAAACCTTTTCGGGCATACCGGCTTTCTGAGCGCGTTCTTCGAGTTCTTCAATGTCGTCGCCATCGCTGCCGTCGCCGTACAGTTCCTCTCGAATGGCCTCCATTTGCATCTGAAGGAATGCCGAGCGTTGGTTGTCCTTCATGCGTTCAGAAGCCTTAGCCATAACCTCGTGATTTATGGCCACGCGTTCGGTCTCGGCCATTATCATAGTCAGCATCTCAATGGCTCGCTTGTTCATATCGCTTATCGACAGCAAATTGGCTTTGCTGTCGGCAGGGAACGGGTAGTTGGTGGCTATGAAGTTCATCTTGCCGGCAATATCGGGTATGCCGTTAAGGAACGAGGCAAAGCTGTTGTCGTTCGATATTTCCGAAGACAAGTCATTGGCCATACTGAAAATCTTGTCAGTGACGGCTATTAACTTCGGGTCATTTTCGTTCGCAGAGTCTTCAAAGACTTTTACACGCGCCGACAACTCGCCTTTGACATACTGTCCCGCACCTTTGCCGAGAATCCTGAAGCGCTCGCGGCCGTGAATCAACGCGGTATGCGATCCGTCGGGAAGTTCGATGACCTGATATACATCGGCAAAAACACCGTAGCGATAGAGGCTGCGGCTTACATTAGGCTTGTCCTCGTCAGGGTCAATCTGGCATACGATGCCCACGGGGAAATGATGCTCCGATGCTTCATTTGCAATTTTGAGTGATGATTCGCGCGTGAGGGCGATCGGAATTGTCACTCCGGGGAAAAGAACCAAGTTGCGGGTCGCCAAAATAGGAACGTCGTTGACATCAGGTTCGTGACCGAATTCCGAAGGGTTGATTTCTATTCGACCGACCTGCACCATCGACGATTTTGTATCTTTGTCTTTTATACTCATATTCAGTGGAAAAATCGAACTGCAAAGATAGTTATTATTTGCCTTAATAACAAATACCGTGCCAACTGTTGCCCATAAAAATGCCGCGAAGCGGATAAGTGCTTCGCGGCATTTCGTATGACGTTATTTTGTCCTGTCGCAATTATTTCATTGCGCAACCGGCACAGCGTTCAGAGATCTGAGTGAAGAAGTCATTGCCCTTGTCATCGACGAGGATGAATGCGGGGAAGTCTTCAACTTCAATCTTCCAAATTGCTTCCATACCGAGTTCGGGATATTCGAGCAATTCCACCTTTTTGATGGAGTTCTGAGCAAGGACTGCTGCAGGACCGCCGATTGAGCCGAGGTAGAAACCTCCGTGTTTGTGGCAAGCATCTGTTACCTGCTTCGAACGGTTGCCCTTTGCAATCATCACCATCGAGCCACCGTTGGCTTGGAAGAGGTCTACGTATGGGTCCATACGGCCTGCGGTTGTCGGACCGAATGAACCTGAAGGCATTCCTTCGGGAGTCTTGGCGGGACCTGCGTAGTAGATAGGGTGATCTTTGAGGTACTGGGGCATCGGTTCGCCATTGTCGAGACGCTCTTTGATCTTGGCGTGAGCGATGTCGCGGCCTACGATGATTGTGCCGTTGAGCGACAGACGTGTTGATACGGGGTACTGAGACAGTTCTTTCAGAATTTCCGACATCGGACGATTGAGGTCGATTTTTACAACGTCGCCTTCACCGGCTTTGCGCAATTCTTCAGGGATGAGTTCGCCTGGGTTGGTGTCGAGTTTTTCAATCCACAGACCTTCACGGTTGATCTTGGCCTTGATGTTGCGGTCGGCCGAGCAGCTGACGCCGAGACCTACAGGGCACGAAGCGCCGTGACGGGGCAGGCGGATCACGCGGATGTCGTGAGCGAAGTATTTGCCGCCGAACTGAGCGCCGAGGCCGAGCTTTTCGGCTTCCTTCTTCAAGGTCGCTTCGAGTTCGAGGTCACGGAACGCGTGGCCGTATTCGTTACCCTTGGTAGGCAGGTTGTCGTAGTACTTGACAGATGCCTTCTTCACTGTTTCGAGGTTCTTCTCGGCCGATGTGCCGCCGATTACGAAGGCAATGTGGTAGGGAGGACATGCCGCGGTACCGAGCGACTTCATCTTCTCAACGAGGAACGGCACGAGGCGGCCGGGATTGAGAAGCGCTTTGGTCTCTTGATAGAGATATGTCTTGTTGGCCGAGCCGCCGCCCTTTGCTACGAAGAGGAATTTGTATTCATCGTCTTCGCCGGCGTGGATGTCGACCTGCGCGGGCAGGTTGCAGCCTGTGTTGACTTCTTCGTACATCGACAACGGAGCGTTCTGGCTGTAACGCAAGTTGTCGGTGGTGTATGTTTCATATACACCCTTCGACAGGTATTCGGCATCGTCGCAGCCGGTGAATACGAATTGACCTTTTTCGCCGTGAACGATTGCAGTGCCGGTATCCTGACAGAAAGGCAACTGACCCTTCGATGCCACTTCGGCATTGCGAAGCATAGTCAGAGCTACAAACTTGTCGTTTTCGCTTGCTTCGGGGTCGTGAAGAATCTTTGCCACCATGGCATTGTGCTCGCGACGGAGCATAAACGAGTTGTCGTGTGTGCACTGACGGGCAAGCACTGTGAGTGCTTCAGGATCGATTACAAGAAACTCGTGACCGCCCCAGTTTTCGACCTTTACATAGTCGGATGTGAGGTGGTAATATTCGGTCGTATCGGGGCCGAGGGGAAACATCGGTTGATAGTGAAAAGGTTTTGTTGCCATTTTGACTATAGTTTATTGCTTGGTTTGTATTTTTCACAAAGTTACGACATTCCACCGATATTTACCAATTCTTTTTTAATTTCCTGCTGCATTCGGCACAGAGACCTTTGAGAATATAACTTACCTGCCGAAGCTCAAATCCTGCCGGACAATGCACTACGGGAATATGTGTGTGCTCAAGGCAAAAAGTCTTGTGACATGATTCGCAGTAGAAGTGGCAGTGCATTTCCTCGATGTCGCATACGTGGGTGTTGTGGCACATGCAATACTTTGTGGAGCCGCTGCCGTCGTCAATTTTGTGTACGATGTGATGCTCGTGAAAGATGGTCAGTGTGCGGAATATTGTAGACTTGTCCACGCTTTCGAGCTTTTCTTCCAAGTCGGTGAGGCTGAATGTGTCGCGTATGCTGTCGATTGCTCTGCATACGAGGATTCTCACAGCTGTCGGTCTGACGCCGTGTTGCAATAGCAGGTTGTCGTAGTCGGTATTCATATATCGGTGTCGTATGTCGCGAAGTTACGCAATTTTATCAATACGATGAAATAAAAAAAAGCGCCGCGATTGTGTGTCGCGGCGCTTTTTTTATGGAGATTTTGTATCAGCGATTATTCTTCATCCCATGTGCAGCTTACGGGTTCAAACTTGCCAGGAGCGACAACTTTGAATGTTGCTGTGTGGGTCGATGTGGCACCGTCGTAAACGGCGAAGTTGATAGTGTAGATTACATCGATGCCGTCGATAGGCTGTGCATCGGGGTGCAGAGTTGCCAATGCGCCCGGCATTACTTCGTTCATGAAGCGCGACTTTTCGAGTGCAACGATTTCATCATCGCTCATCGAGCCGTATTCGGCTGCGTACTGGTTCTTGGCAGCTGACGGACGGAGGTCGACGTTGCCCTGATATGCCGATGTGCCCGAATAGTATTCGTTGTTGCCGTACGAAGAAATGTAGAACTTGCCCGACTTGATGTCTGTGTCGCCGAGGGGCTTGCAGATGTTCTCAAATACCCAGTTTACACATGCCTGATAGTACTTGGTGGAGAGTTCCTGATTGCGGCCCGAAGGCAGTGTGATGGTAACGCAGGGATCATACATCCACTTGCCGCCGGTGCGAACGAACTGTGCGGTTTCGGTAGTGATGCCATCGTTGAGTGTCCATACCGATCCATCGTATGTGTACTGGTCGCAGAGATAGTATGTCTGCTTGGCCGATGAATCGTAGTAGAGATACATCACATTCTTAACGGCATCGGCCTGTGCATACGGGAAGTTTGTCTTCAGGTATGTGGGCAGATAGTCTGCAGGCTTGGTGAGGTTGTTGTATGTTTGGCCCATTGCCTTGTAATCGGCCGGATTGAGGACCACGAAATTGGCAGGCTGCGACCACTTGCCGTTGACGTATTGGTAAACGGCGTTTACCGTGGTCATAGGAACTTCTGCTGCAGCGGCCTTGTTGATAGCACGCTTGGCCTGCGATGCAACGGCCTTGCCGTTTACGGCGGTGATGACCATATTGAAGTAGCGGCCGCCGGCAATTGCGATGAAGTAGCCGTCGACTGTTACGTTGGCATCGTTGGTGAAGAGTGCCTTCTGCTCGGGAGTACCTTGGTAAACCGAGCCCTGTGCCGTTTCGGCGCCGTCAACTGCGATGTTGATGTTGCGTTCGGTTACGGTTGTTTTGCCGGAGATGCGAACGTACTGGGCGAGAGCGTTGTCGGTGCGAGCGATTGCCGCATCAAGATCAGCGCCGGTCATGACCTTGGGAGTGGGGTAGGTGACAGTCTGCTGGCCGACAACAGTTACTGTTGCACTTGAGCCTGTGATTTGCAGACCCTTGTTGTATGCGCCGATTGTACCTTCTATTTCAACTTGCTGACCGAGTGCTACAGAAGTTGCGTCGAACGACGAACCCATATATACAAGGATTGCACCGGAGTTGTCGGTCACTATATAGCCTTGTGCGCATATACCTGTGATGACACCTTTGCACGAGATTGCTTCGTTGAGTGCGGCCGAACCGATTGTCGATGACATTACAAATCCCGGTTGATCACCGCCACCGTTTACGTTACCGAATACGGGCTCTTGAGCGGATTCATTATAGGTCACTACTGCGTAGCCCTCGCTTTCGACATTTGCTTCAAGAATCTTGGCGATGTAGCGCGAAGCGGGATGTGAAGGCGTGAAGCCTTCAACATAGTCTTCGTCGGATTCCCATACGAGATCTTGGTAGTCACCTTCTTCGACTGTATATGTCTGTGCCTTGGCGGCTTCGTTGAGATATTCGGGAAGACCGGCCGACACGTTGTATGTCAGCTTCACCGACGAACCGTCAGTTGCGGTGAAGTATGCGAACGATGTTGAACCCAAGAATGCCGGAACGTATTCGCGTGCAGTGATTGCTTCCGAGAATGCCTTGCGGGTGGCAACGGCGGCAAGAGCAGCCTTGTTGTCGTCGCCTGCGAGCGATTTGTTGGTCGCATTTGAAGCGATTGCGGCATAGTCGGCGTCGGTCAAGGTGTATTCGACTGTCTTGACGTTGGCTGTCGGCTGATTGAGTTCGTCCTCAAATCCGTCGAGATGATTGTTCCACGCATTCTCATCGCACGAAGCGAACGTGAACGCTGCGGCAACAGCCAGTATTGAGTTTAAATATATTGATGTTTTCATAACTTATCTACTATATGATTATGTGTCTTGATTAGAAGTTGACGCGAAGTTTCATCGAGTACGAGCGACCGAACGAGTAGAACACGCGGAATGCGTTGTCCCATGTACCGGTTTCCGATGTGTTGGTGTATGCGTCAACAACATAGTAGTGGTTGAACAAGTTGTGAACATTGCCCGAAAGCACTGCATCGACACCGCCGATCTTGAAACGATACGAAGCGTTGAGGTCAAGCTGGTTGCCCCAAGGAATTCTCCAAGGATCTGCAACGGTTACGGTGCCGTTGGCTGTGTACGACGATGCACTGATGCTGTAGTCTGAGTAGTTGCGATCCGCAACAGTCCAGTCGGCGCCGATACGCATACCCTTGAACGGACGGAACTGAACGCCGAGGGCTGCAGTTGTCTGAGCCGAACCGCCGACTTTGCGACCCTTCTGAAGCAGAGTGGCGCAAGCGTGGTCTTCTGCGAGGATGCCTGATGCAACGTTGCCTGCGAGGTCTTTCAGTGGCTGGCCGAGCTGGTTGTAGAAGTAGCCCTTGGCATCAGATGCCCATTCGTAGTCGCCGAGAGAGAGCATACCGTTAAATTCCACCCAACGAGCGGGAATGTATGTGAAGTTGACTTCGATACCCATGTGGCGAGCGTCTACGCCCGACATATTCATGAAGTAGCGGTCGCCGGCGTGTTCGCCCTGTTCGATGCTGCTGCTTCGTGTAGTAGTCTTGTCAAGCCATTTGGTGTAGTAGCCGTTGACAGTTGCCGAGAATGACTGAGAAGAGAAGCCGTAGCCGATTTCAGCCGAGAAAACTTTTTCGTTGATGGGATCGGGGTTGGCTGCATTGGAAACGGACGACGAGAGGAATACGCCTTGCGAGAAGAACGGTGCACGTGAGATATAACCTACATTGGCATAAACGTTGTTGTGACGGTCGATGTTGTAGTTAGCACCGAACTTAACAGTTCCGCCGAGGAAGTTATAGGTGTCTGATTTTGCGTGAGCTTCATCGTAGTAGAAGTGGTCGATACGCTGGTAACCTGTGTTGGAGAGTGAACCCGAGAGAACGAGGTTGAGCGATTTGTTGAACATTGAGTATTCGGCCTGAGCGTAAACGCCTTCCTGATGTGTGTGGCCGTCATAGTCGCGATAGACAACATCGCCGACGCCGAGTTTCTCATAGCGCCAGTTGGGATCGGCTGCGAGAGCATTGTTCTCGGCCTTAACGTTCTTACGCGAGCTGTCATCCATGAAGTATTCGCCGTTGTAGAGGTCTACGATCTTGTTGTTGTGGTGACCGATGTAGTAGCGAAGGTCGATACCGCCGGTGAATGCGAGGGTGTTGTCGAAGAATTTGTTGTTGTAGGTCGATACCAAACCGTACCATTCGTGCGAGTTGTTCGATTTCGACATAATCATGTTTGAACCGGTGGTCGAGGCTTCGTTCATTGCTTCGATTTCATCGTAAGCAAATGTGCCGTCTTCGTGGCGGAAGAGTGTATTGACTACGCCGTTCGATGCGCCGTACCACGATGAGTTGCTGAGACTGTTACCGTTGTATGTGCCGCGGCCTTGGCCTGAATAACCGCCGCCCTTGGCGATTGATGCGTAAATTGTGGTAGAGAGCGACGACTTGTGGTCGATCTGCCAGATATGTGCCAACGAGAGTTGGGGCTTGTGGTATGTATTGAGGTTCGAGCTGCGTACATTGCCGTGGCTGTCGTAGCCGAATGTGGGGTTGTAGCGATAGGGGCTTTGATCACCCATCCAACGCTTGGCGTCGGTCTGATAACCCATGATGGTAAGACCGTCCTGCGATGAGCGCTTGTTGTGTTCCTGAGGAGCACCGAATACGGTGAATGAAAGTTGGTGCTGATCGTTGATGCGCTTTGAGATGTTGAGGAAGTAGTTGTACGACTTGTACCAGAGCCCCTGAATGTAGCCGTCGCCCCACTTGCGTGAACCGAGGAACGTCACAGCCCAACCGTTCTTCATAAGGCCGGTCGAAACCTTGAGGCCTACGTTATTCATGCCGTCGTTGCCGAAGCCGTACCATACCGAACCACCCTTTTCAGCGTCGAGCGAACGGGTGGTGATGTTGATTGTACCGCCGACCGAAGGAGCCGAAAGGATTGCAGCGCCGAGACCGCGCTGTGTCTGAATATTAGAAGCTACGTCGGCAAGACCGGCCCAGTTCGACCAATAGATGCCGCCCCATTCCATGTCGTTGACGGGAATACCGTTGACAAGCACTGCGACGTTGGCGCTTTGGAAACCGCGCATGTTGATTTTTGCGTCGCCGAAACCGCCGCCGTCCTTGGTTGCCCATACACCGGGAGTGGTCTTCAGTACTTCGGGAAGTTCTTGTGTGCCGAGTTTGATTTCAATGTCGGAACCGTTGATTTGCGAGATGGCAACAGGCGTCTGGCGTGTTTTTGCCAATGACTGTGTTACCACAACGTCGGCCAACATTTCGGTAGAAGGCTCAAGGGCAATTGTGCCCATCTGGTGTGCCACGGCAACTGTTGCAGGTTTATAGCCGACATAACTGATTGTCAGTGTCTTTGCTGTGCCGGGTACATCTACGACAAATTTACCGTCGATGTCGGTGACACCTACCGGTTTGCCGTTTGTGACAACGATTGAGGCGCCGATGAGAGGTTCATTTGACTCATCGACGACCGTACCTTGGCATTTTATGGAACCTTGTGCCGAAGCAACTATGCCTGCAGCAAACAGAAGAACCATAAATACTGAAAGTAGTCTTCTCATTTTGATTGGGAATTAGTTAAACAAAGTGTATTAAGAGGATTATTATTGTAGCATATTTCCATACTCAAGTTTGCGGACTGTGTTAGATTTCGTTCAAAGGTACTAACATTTTTTAAACCGCGCAACTGTTTTTAGCAATATGTAATAATAATGTAAAAAATTCCCTAAAGAAAAATGAAACTTATGCGTTGATTACGCTGCGGTAGACATCAAGCGTTTGCTCGGTGATTGTGTCCCAATTATATGCGGATAAGTCGTAGTGTCGTTTTTCATTGCTGGTGCCGGTAACTTTCTCACGCAATTTGTCGGCAATTGCTTTGCGGTTGCCGACAGGAAAATAATCGTTGGCGTCAAGCATCGGCAGTCTGTTAGGCTCTATATCGCTTACGGCAACGTCAAGCCCGTAACTCATCGCTTCGAGCAATGCTATGGGCAGTCCCTCGTTGTAAGACGGCATTACGAACAAACTTGCGTTGCTCATAACCTGTGCAAGCCGTTCTCCTTTGATAAATCCTGTCAGTATTACACCGGCATCCGCAGCATCGCGCTTCAGTTCTATGGTGTAGTCAGTCTTATGGTCGGCATCACCGGCTATAACGAGTGCGCACTTTTCTGATAATCCCGACTGCCGGTATGCGGCAATCAAATCGTGAAAACCTTTCTCGGGTGTGAAGCGCCCGAGAGCTACCATATAAGGCCGTCTGTTAAGTCCGAGTGTATCGATATAGTCGCGGGCGGTAGTTATTTGCGGCTTGTTTACACCGTTGTATATGAGGTGTACTTTTTTCTTGTAACGAGCCTCGAGAGTTCGTTGGTTTACGTCGGATATAGTTATGACTGCGTTGGCGAAGTGCATAGTCATCCGTTCACCAAGTCGCAGGACGGCTTTGGCCAATTTATTCCACTTGGCGTGGTCGTAGTTGAAACTGTGAACAGTGACAACTACTTTCATTCCGAGCAGGCGTGCAACGGGAGCCAACAGAGCCGGGCCGATATTATGAATATGTAGAATGTCGGGGTGCAACCGTTTGGCTCGGAATACGGATGTGAATGTGTGATAGAATGCTTCGAAAAATTTGCTGCGCGGAGCGTATGTGTCAATCAACTTTACACCGCGATATTCAGTGGCAGCGTTGCTTGGACTTACGAAATTCTTGCGACGGAATACTGTGACATCTTCACGCTTTGAAGCCATACGGGTATACAATTCTTCGCAGTGGGTTTCCACACCGCCTTGAATATTGTAGATGCCTCGTGTTCCCGTTACAGCAATCTTCATTTCGCACAGAGTTTGTTGATGAATGAAGTGTATGCTTCAAGAAATGCTTCGGGCGAGTGGTGTCGTCGTAATAACTCTTTTCCACGACGTCCCATTTTAGTGCGAAGTGCGGCATCTCCGGCGAGTTGGATTATATGCCGTGATATGTCATCAATCGCCTTTACATCTGTTACATATCCGTTACTGCCGTCCTCAACCAACCGAGCGTTATCGCCTACATTGGTGGCAATGACAGGAAGCTCGGCATTGAGAGCTTCCATAACTGCATTACTTGTGCCTTCGTTGATCGACGTACTCAAGTAGATGTCGGCATTAAGCAACCGCTGCGGAATGTCAGTCGGGTTGATTGAAATAGTGGTGATGTCTTCGATACCGGCTTCCTTTACAGCTTCTCTTATCTCAGTTTCAAGAATGCCGTATCCGACAATTTCATATCGTATGGCGGAATTTAATTTGCGGGCTATTGCGACAGATTTAATTGCCGTATCGTAGTCCTTGTCCGGTACAAAGCGTCCTACGGATATTATTTTAACCGTGTCGTTCGCGGCATTTCGTTGAGGCGTGTCAGCAGATATGTTGTCGAGCACGTTGGTTATGACGGTTATCTTATCGCTTCTGAAGCCTTTGGAAACAAATACATCCTTGCCTGCGTAGGAGTTTGATATTGTCGCGGTAGAAAGCCGGTTGGTTATAATGCGGTCGGCAATCAGTTTAGGTTTTGATAAATAAGCATTGCGTAAGCCGGAAACAACTTTCACTTTTGCAATTTTCCCGCCAGCGGCTGCAATGGCGTTCGCACCTGTCAAATACGAAAATACCGCAACCGGTTGCAAAGTTTTTAACAATCTTGT
The DNA here is from genome assembly GCA_937995285.1 of uncultured Bacteroidales bacterium. GTDB lineage: Bacteria > Bacteroidota > Bacteroidia > Bacteroidales > Muribaculaceae > CAG-873. The sequence continues at coordinate 15,881 of CALKKU010000106.1, forward strand.
CAGTTGCCGGAAACGCGACACAAAGCCGCCGTCGAGGTAGTGTACATTGATAGGACCTTGGTCAAGAATTGCAAGATTTTTTGTATCCGTTTCTCTTCCGCCGTTCTTTTTTAATCCGTTAAAAATGATGACGTGTGATTCGTAGCGGCACGACATAATCTTCGCAAGCAGAGCAGCTTGTTTCTCAGCGCCTCCGCTTGCAAGGTCTTTTACAAACACTACAATTCGTTCCATCATTTAATGTACATTACTGCTTAATTAACGCACCTTAACGGCATATATTGCGTTGTGTTGCGTTTTTCGCATCGTTAACTGTGAGAATATGTGAGCGTGATTGTTGCTCATTGCCGAAATTTCTCTAACTTTGTAAAGATATTTTTAACAATGAAAATTTGTCACGTACTTTGGCAGTTGGAGTTTGGCGGTATTGAAACTATGGTTGTCAATATTGTCAACGAGCAGGTTGCACTCGGTAATAAGGTCGATATAATCACTGTCTCTTATACACATCTCCGAGCCCACGAG
>CALKKU010000107.1 GCA_937995285.1 uncultured Bacteroidales bacterium
CTCGGAGATGTGTATAAGAGACAGGAGCATCAGCGCTGAAAGAACCCACTTGGCGGCGTGGGGCAGATGCAGGAAGTCGTCGCCGTAGCCGGTGACTGATGCGCCGAACCCGGTGTTGGAAATTGACGAGAATGCTGAGAACAGTGAATCGACCGGAGGCAGCCCCATCATTGTGAGTAAGATACTTCCGCCGATTATGCACATGCCGTAGAGACACAGAAATGCAACTACTTTTGAAACAAGGTCGGGCGCCACGATGCGGCCGTCGACGCGTACCGACGGTACTACGCGCGGGTGCACGGCGCGGCGTAGTTCGCCGCCGACAAAGCGTTTGAGATAGAGCAGACGGTCGATTTTTGCGCCGCCGCTTGTGGAGCCGGCGCAGCCGCCCGAGAACATCAGGATGAATGTGAGTAACAGGACAAACGGATTTAGCACTGATACACCGGGTGCCATGTATCCTGTCGAAGAAATCGTTGAAACTACCTGAAACAGCGGCAGCAAGGTGACGTCATTGATCGAGTGGGCATTCCCGTTGATAGCTCGCGTCAGTGCAAACAGTACTGTCGCAACAGCTATAGTGGCTATGTAGACTTTGAAGACTTCGCAGTGTCCGATTTGCCTCCACTTGCCGAGCAATAATTTATATAGAAGCGCAAAGTTAGTGCCGCCGATAAACATAAATATTGTCACTACCACAAGTATGTATGTGGAGCTGAATTCGCCTATCGAACCGGCTCGCGACGAGAAGCCCCCGGTCGATAATGTGCCGAATGCGTGGCAGATACTGTCAAACAGATCCATGCCGCCAAACATCAGGAGCACAATGAGGATAATCGTCAATACGAGGTATAGCCCCCACAGCACCATAGCTGTCTGCGATATGCGGGGCATTATCTTCTCGTGGATGATGCCGGTGGTCTCGGCATTGAACATCTGCATGCCGCCCGAGGTGTTGAGCGTCGGGATGATGGCGAGTGTGAACAGGATTATACCCATGCCGCCGAGCCATTGCATCACTGCCTGCCACATGAGCATGCCGTGCGACAGCATATGTTGCGAGGTGTCGATGGTCGTGGCGCCGGTGGTGGTGAATGCCGACATCGCCTCGAAGAATGCACTGCAGAAGTCGAGCCTGTGACTGCACATCATAAACGGCAGCATGCCGAACAGTGAGAAGAACACCCACACCGAGGCTGTGAGCAGGAAGCCTTCGCGCTTGCCGATGACATCGCTCTGCGTGCGGCGCGAGGCCATCATATAGCCGCACGCGGCGGTGATGATGGCTGTGACGAGAAACATCAGCCACTCCGATTCGCCGAAGATGACGCACGTGATCATCGGCACAACCATAAAGATTGATTCCAACAGGAGTAGGGCGCCGATGTAGCGCCGAAGGATGCCGATGTTGAGTTTCTTTCTCATCAACTGAAAAGTTTTTCGACCTTATGGAGCGAGCCCATAAGACAGAACACGAGTACGCGGTCGCCGGCTTGTATCTGTGTGTTACCGGTGACGAGCATTCCAAGGTCGCCGCGGATGAGGGCGGCGAGGGTCATGTTGCGGTCGAGGTTGAGTTCGCGCACTGTGGCGCGTGTGATTTTTGCTCCGGGTTTCACTTCGAGTTCGGCCACTTCGGCGTCGGTGAGCGCAAGGCATTTCGAGGTCGATGCATCCGAGTCGAGCAGCAACTGGAATATGGTGCTCGATGCGATAAGCCGTTTGTTGACGACCGAACCGATGCCGAGCCCCTCGGCCTGCGGTATGAATTGTATGTCCTCCACCTCGGCCACGCTCTTGGCTATGCCGGCCTCCTTGGCCGTGAGGGTGGTGAGGATGTTGGCTTCACTGCTTGGTGTCAGCGCCACGAAGCCGTCGCATTCGTCGATGCCGGCGTCCTGGAGCATCTCCGGGTCGCGGGCGTCGCCGTAGAACACTGTGGCGTCGGGACACTTTTCGAGCAATTTGTCGCACATGGCGCGGTCGTTGTCGATGATGGTGAAGCGGAAGCGGTCGCGAGCCATCGCCACAAGGCGAATGGCAATCTTTGAACCGCCCATAATCAGGACGCGCTTGATGCGGCGACGCACTTTGCCGCAGAGTTGCACGAGGTCGTCGACGTGGTCGCGCGTGGTGGTGATATACAGTACGTCGCCGGCGAGCATGCGGTCGTCGCCGCGCGGTATGATGGTCTGGTGGCGGCGGCGTATGGCCGACACGTGGAAGTAGTTGGTCGTCGAGGCAAATTCCTTCAGTTGCATCCCGGCGAGCGGCGCATTGTCGCGAATGCGGACGCCGGCGAGGATGATGCGGCCGTCGTGGAGTTCAAACCAGTTGCGTGCCCACGAGTGTTCGAGCGATGTGAGTATTTCGCGTGCGGCGAGGTATTCAGGATAGATAAGTCGGTCGACGCCCATACGATCCATGGTGGCGCGATTGGCCGGATCCATAAAACTGTAGTGCGATATGCGGGCCACGGTCGTCACCGCTCCGAGGCTCTTGGCAATGGAGCAGGCCACGAGGTTTTTCGATTCAAACGGTGTGACGGCCACAAAGAGGTCGCAGCCGTTGACGCGGGCGTCGCGCAGGGCATAGAACGACGTGGGATTGCCGACGACGGTCATCAGGTTGTAACTCGCATCGAGTTCGGCAAGCTTCTCGCGTTTCTCGTCGATGACTACAATGTCCTGATTTTCGTTGGAAAGCAACTTCGCCAAGTGGGTGCCCACTTCGCCCGCTCCTGCTATGACTATTCGCATTGTTTCGACTTTTTGACGATCATATTGTATATGGCTTCGGCGTCGTAGCCGCAGAGGTGCTTCAACTGTGCCGGAGTGCCTTGTGTGATGAATTCATCGGGAATGCCCATAGGAGTCACCGATTCGCGGATGCCGCGCTCGGCGAGCCATTGTGCCGTTATCGAGCCGAGGCCGCCGACAGTCGAGCCGTCTTCCACGGTGATAATCGGACAACCCTTGGCGGCGACTTCTTCGAGAATCTTCTCGTCGATCGGTTTGGCAAATATCATGTCGTACCACGCTACGGAGATGCCGTCGGCTGCTGCGCGGTCTATGGCTTGCTTCACGTCGTAAGCCACCGTGCCGAGGCTGAGGATCGCCACATCGCGGCCGTCGCACATACGGCGTCCGCGGCCGATCTCCAATGCGTGCATCGGTGTGTGCCAATTGAGCGTGTGACCGCCGCCGCGCGGGTAGCGAATCGACATCGGCCCGTGGTCGGTCGTTGCAGCCGTGTAGAGCAGATTGCGCAGCGACTCTTCGTCGGCCGGTGCGCTGACAGTCATTCCCGGTATGCTGTTGAGGTATGCCACGTCGAGAGCCCCGTGGTGCGTCATGCCGTCTTCGCCGACGATGCCGGCGCGGTCGATGCAGAACGTTACGGGCAGCCCCTGAATGGCTACGTCGTGGATTATGTGGTCGTAGGAGCGTTGCAGGAAGCTCGAGTATATGGCCACGAACGGACGCATACCGTCCTTGGCAAGGCCGCCGGCAAATGTCACCGCGTGCCCCTCGGAGATGCCTACATCGAACACTCGGTCGGGCATTCGTTCCTGCATTATCGACATTGACGTGCCGCTCGGCATGGCGGCCGTGATGCCTACGATGCGCCGGTCTTTTTCGGCGAGTTCCACAAGGGTGTGGCCGAAGACATCCTGATATTTCAGCGGTTTGGGCTTGTCGGAGGGCTTGTCGCACTCGCGTATGCCTGTCGCCGGGTCGAAGCGGCCGGGGGCATGCCAGTTGGCGGGGTCTTTTTCGGCAGGTGCATAGCCCTTGCCCTTGACGGTGCGCAGGTGGAGCAGACGCGGACCTTCCATATCACGGATATCGCGGAGCACGCGCACTATTTTTATCACGTCGTGGCCGTCGAACGGTCCGAAGTATCGAATGTTGAGCCCTTCAAAAATATTCTGCTCTCGTACCAGCAGCGATTTGAGGCTGTTGCCGAAGCGCAGAATGGCGCCGCGACGTCCTTCGTTGATGATATGCAACTTCTTCAGCACACGATATATGCGGTAGCGCAGTCGGTTGTAGGCCGCCGACGTGGTTATGTGCGCCAAGTAGGAATTGAGCGCCCCCACGTTGTGGTCGATCGACATATCGTTGTCGTTGCTGTCTCTTATACACATCTGACGCTGCCGACGAATAGAGAGG
>CALKKU010000108.1 GCA_937995285.1 uncultured Bacteroidales bacterium
AAAGCCGTAGGGCCGGTGATTACCACAAACGGAGGAAGCGGTGTATTATTAGAATTTATATTGTTATTCATCGAGCGGCTTTACGTGTAAAGTTGCGCCACAACCGGCGCAGATTAAAGAACATTCGGTCTTGGTTATTATTCGCGACCTCAAACCACGACAAGTCGTTGTAATCTACAGCCGCATCGCGCAGGCTCGACAACGTAAACGAAGGACGATAATTCTTAACGGGATAGCGACGAAAGCCGTGGCGGTCGTAGGTTTTCCATGCCATTGTTATGGTGTATATTCGATACATTTCATCGGCAAGTTCGACCGACAACATTGATGTATGAGCCAACCGCCGGACTTCTTCATAACTGAACCACGAACCTTCAGGAAGCTTTTCGCACTTGTCGTCATCCGAAAGAAACAAGGCATAGTGAAGCACAGAATCCGCGACGCTCACGCCCGGACTTGAATACAAATATCTTAACCTGTCATGTGCGACATCGACGGGCATCTCAACCGGAACATCCCAACGACCCGAGGCTGTCTGCGACAAGAGCATACGGTCGCCTTTAATCACAATGTAGCGCTCTGCGGAATCAGACGAATGTACACCTACAATCATCGGCCCTATTATGGCAGCCAAACCCGAGCAACGTACCCACATAAAATATGTGGACAGCACCAACACAGCCACCGGCATGTAAGTGAAGAAAAATTTATCGGGAGTGTTGAGATTCACATTGACATAGTACGCTCCATAGTACCACCAGCCGATTGATGAGAACGTAAACGTCAGAACCATAAGCATCCGTTGCTGATAACGGTTCTCATTGCGAATCATATTTGCGACAAGGCTGTTGACTCGCATTCCCCACTCTGCCATACCCGAATGCCACGACGACATCGCCGTGCGTATTAGTGACCACAAAGTAAACAATGTCACCATAGGAAACAGTACAAGTCCGGATATGTAGGGAATCTCGCGGTTGGCATTCGACCAATCGATGTAGCCGTCGAGGAGCATGTGCGAGTTGAGAATATTTATCACCACCATCACGACAGCGCTCCAAAATATTCCGGCAACCGCACAACGCGACATCGGCGAACACGAGTAGCCCCCGACAGAGGCACTGCGAGCAACAGCATACAGCACAACGGCTATGGCGGCAACGACAAACGGCTGCCACGAATGCGGAACGACCAGTGGTTCAATCAGCACGAATATCAAAGCGACAATCGCCGACACCCAGTTTTTCCAAAGGGTGTAGACGATTGACATTGTCAGTGATTCTTCGGGCTGAGCCATCCGTATTAATTGTTATCCGATTAATAACAATCAGCGATTGTCAAAGGTTCGCATTGAGCCACTGAAGCATCTTGGCATATACCACAGCGCGGGCATTGCCATAATTGATGGAGTGGTTCATATCGGGAAATACGAACATGTCGCACAGTCCGCCGGCACGTTGCAGACGCGACACGAAGTCAAGTGTATTGGCCGGATGAACATTATCATCCGAAGTACCGTACATTATCAGGAGATTGCAATTAAGCTCATCAACACGATCGAGCGGAGCCGATGCACTGTATCCGCCGTCGTTCTGCTGCGGCGCGAGCATATATCGCTCGGCATATACCGTATCATACAGACGCCAATCGGTAACGGGAGCTACAGCCACCGCAGCCTTATATGGCGCGTATGCAGCGGTCGCAGCCATCAGGGCTTCATAACCGCCGTAGCTCCAGCCGAAGATTGCGATGCGCTTCGAATCAACCCAAGGCAAGCTCGCGGCATAGTTGGCTGCAGCAATCTGATCCTCTGTCTCGTACTTGCCAAGCTGACGATACACGACGTCGCAGAACTCGCGACCGCGACCGCCCGTACCGCGACCGTCAACGCAAATCACTGCATAGCCGTTACGTGCGAAGCAGTCCATCCAGTCCACTTGCCAGGAGTTGAGTACCTGCTGCGAACCGGGGCCGCTGTACTGATACATCACCACCGGATAGCGACGCGACGGATCGAAATCGTGCGGCTTGATAATGTAGCCGTTGAGAGTGACGCCGTTGCTCTGCATTTGGAAAAATTCGCGCTTGGCGATTTTGCCTTCATAGCGGGCGGCATATGAGGCATTGTCCTCGATGACGCGCAGCGATTTGCCGGCAGAGGTCATCACGGTGTATGTCGGAACCTTGGCAGAGTTTTCATATCGCAACGTGAGGTAGCGCATATCGGGAGAGAACGTTGCCGATGCAGTACCTCCGGCTTCGTGCAGGTCGGTTATGCGGCCTTTCACATCAAGGCGACGCACAGTGCGGTCGAGCGGTGTGGGATATGCCGATTGGAAGTAGACATTGCCGGCGGCATCCGTTCCGTAGTACTCGGTCACGTCGCCTTCACCTGTGGCAGGCTGCGATGTCTGCACACCGTTGTAGTTGTAAACATACAGTTTGTTAGAGCCGTCGCGCCACGAGTTTACAACAAAACCCTTGTCCGTGACTTTGAGTTGTTCGTAACTTACGGGATTGATCCATGAAGTCGACTCTTCCTCATAAATCTCGCGGGCGACAGTCGAACGCGGATTCACCTTGTAGATCCGATAAAGATTTTGGTCGCGATTCAGAGCGGCCACCACGAGAGTTGCGGCATCAGGGCCAAACTCGATTCGCGGCAGGTACTCAATGCGATTGTCGGGCAATGTGATGTCTGTAGTCTTGCGAGTCTCAATATCATAACTGTGCAGCGACACCTTGCTGTTGGCCTCGCCGGCAACGGGATATTTGTAGTTCCATGTCGAAGGATATAGCGTCAGAGACGAAGGAGAATTAACATCACCATAGCGCTGCATATCGTACGTGGGCACTTCGCTCTCGTCGTACTTGATGTAGCACAGCAACAAATCGTCGGGCGACCACGCCATAGAGCAAGTTGTGGTAAATTCCTCTTCGTACACCCAGTCGGGTATGCCGTTGATTATCTTGCCGGCGCTTCCGTCGGTAGTGACGGCAACTTCGGTATTGTAATCGAGTTTCTTCACATATATGTTATTGTCGGCTACGAAAGCCACCATACGCACTCCGGGAGCAAACACCGGCGATTGCTGGCGCGGATGCTCGGTCGACAGCGGCTTCAGCAAGCGCGAGCGCACCTCGTAGACATAGTATTCGGCCGTGAACGAGCGGCGATAGACCATAGACGATTCGCGCCAAACGAGAATCTTGCTCTCGTCGGCCGACATTTTGAAGCCTTCCATATCGGCGATTGTATTCTCGCGAGTATGTCCGAGGTCGAGAACCGTCTCAATCAATTTGCCGTCGGTGATGCCGTAGCGCTCGATGCGGCGATGGTCGTCGCTCAACGCGAAATAAGAATTACCGTCGGCGGCATACGTCATATCGTCGGGCGACTGGGGTCGATTTGCGGGCGACACCCATTCAGCCATACTTTTTGTTATGTCCGAACCGATTGCGGCGGTTGCGGAAAAAGCGGTGGTAGACGACACCGCAAACAGTGCTATAAGTGATAATTTATTGATCATCTATTTTATCTTTGTGTTTATTCAGAATAACGATAATTGAGCGGGATGTGTTCCGTGCGATTTGCTCGAACGACGTGTCGGTTCGTGATAGCCGAAATCCGACTCGGATTCGGGCGGGCGCATCGACGGCGTTTCGGCCGGCGGCGTATTTGTGAACCACTCTTCCGATTCAAACGTCTTCTCGATAGCCGAAAGTTCGTCCTCGCTGATATGCGGAGCGGCGGCATCCGTTGATTTCTCATATGCGGCGGCACTTTCGGCTGCCACGGCAGCCTGTGACTGAATCTGAGCTTGTGCTTCGGCCAACTGCTCGCGAGCTTCGCCGAGTTGCGCCTGTAGGGCAGCAAGTTGTTCCTTCAATTCTCGCTCGCGCAAAGCATGGGCATGCTGTTCATCGGCAGCCACCGTGCGCGATTTGGCAAGTTCGCGACGCATATCATCGTGCATCTCTTTCGTCACACGATTTTGCTCCTTCAGCACCTCAATACCTTCGGTCATCTCGGCAATCCGAGCGTTAAGTTCATTGATTTCTTCGGTACGGTCGACCTGAGCGACTTCACCGCCCTGCTGAACACCGGCTGCTCTTATTCGATTGAGCAACGAACGATTTTCGAGTTCATACTGTTCGCGTTCGGCCTCAAGTTTGGCCAACTGTGCTTCAAGGTCGTGGACGCGATCGCTGAGTGCACGACGCTGGCGATCTGCGCTGAGTTGCTTCTGCTGAATGTCGGCCGAACGCTTTTCTATATCTCCGGCCTTTGCCTTGAGGCGATTCATCTCATCCGACATTTCGAGTTGCTTGTCGCGCCAGCGACGTTCGCAATAATCCTCGGCTTGCTGCGACAAAGAGTTAAGATACTCTTTCACACCTGTGTCAAGGGCGTTGCGGAGGTATTCGATCTGTGCTTCGCGATTCACGCTTTCCTTTACAAAAGCGGGCAGTGAATCGTTGAATACATCGAGAATCTTGTCGAATATAAGATTTTGCTTTGAAGTGTCGAACGCCACCGGAGCAGCCGACGACTGCGTGGCTGTGTTGTTCAACACAGACTTTGCTGCCGGAGTTTCCGACGATGAATCTTCGGTTGTATCTGTAAACAGTTCTTTATCTTCTTCAGATTCCTCATCTACGCCGAAGCCAAAGCTTCGTTTCAGTGTTTTAAGGATGTTCATGGTTGTAGTTGGTTATTATTGTCGTCGCTGCCGATGGCTACGATGCCAATGCCGCGACGTCCGTTAATTGCTATATGTAATGGGCGGTCGAATGTAACGACCCTGATGTGGCCGTCATCGTAATCGGCTTTTACTGCATCGAGCCGCTCCACGTTGTAGACCGACTCCGTAGCAGCCGAAATGGTGAGATACCCCACCCCGAACGATGTAAGGTTGTGGAAGAAATGCGTACCCTGACTCGGCTCCACACGATAGCCGTCAAGCGAGGCCTCGACGATAAGCCGCGCAGCCGATATGTCGGGCCACTTCACCGGAATGCCCAATGCGTTGTCGCTCGAGCCCCAGCGCCCCGGGCCTATAAGTACATACCCTTCGCCGCGAGTCGTGAAGTCACGATTGATCTTGTCGAGCGTTGTGACCAATGACACGTTGAAAGACGAATCAAACGTGTCGGGGCGCACGTAGACAACGCTGCGAACTCCGTCAATCGCCCCGTTGCCAATCGCTGTAGTACTTTTAAGCAGCAACTTCGATTCGTCGACATTGAGCGATGCATCGGTTACAACTTCTTTGGAGTCAATTATGGGGCGAATTTGCAACCAATAGATATGTCCCTTGTCGACCGGTGTTGACGACGCCTTGGGATTAATCAGCCCGGCAAATTCGATTTCGACAGGGCGCTGCATCGCACGCTGCCCCTCTTTGAGCATAAAGTCGACAGCCTGAGCCAATGGATACACTTTGTCGCGCAACACATTGTTGAATGTTATCACTCGCCGCCCGTGGCCGCTTTCGTAGTCGCGAAGCATACCGTCGCGAGCGTCATAGGTAGATGCTATATAGCGCAAAGCTCCACTGTCGGCAAAGTCCTGCACAGGGCGGCTAACGATATTGTAACTGTCGTCGACGCGAATCGGTTGCAACTGTTCGCCGGCATCGGTGTCGGGCGCTTTCGCAGGCAAGGCACATAGGTGCGTCTGCGTTTGGCGAAGAGCCAAATCGAGCGTTGATGTCTGGAGCACATGCTCGGGATGCAGCGGGCTGAACCGCAGAGCCGTGCCGCCGTCGACAATATACTTCCCGAGACCGGCGGCTATTTCAGCCACACCGTCAGTGGGCTTTTCATCGCCGAGAGCATAGTAGTTGAGCGAGCGCCCCACCCCGGAGAAGTTCGGGAAATAGTAGTCGTCGTATTCCTCTCCGACGACTTCTTGAATGATTACCGCCATCTTTTCCTGGTCGATCACATTACTCGTAGCAGTCATATACGCCTTGCATGCGCGATAGAACACAGAAGCATACACGGCCTTGATGGCATCACTCACCATGCGCAGGCGCTCATAGCGATCGGTGGTGTACGGCACCATATATGTGGAATATATACCGGCAAACGGCTGATAGTGGCTGTCTTCGAGCAAGCTCGAAGAACGTATGGCCAACGGACGATCGACGACGTCGAACAACGCAAAGAAATCTTCGACCAGGCGCTCGGGCAGTCGTGCCGCAAGAAAATGCGCCAAGATGTCCTCATCGCGCATCGCCTCGCTCAGTGCCGTCGGGTACAGACGGTTCGATGCCATAAATTCATCGAAAATGTCAGTACACAGCACCACGGTACGTGGTATCGATATAGTGACACCGTAGAAATTATCGCAAATAGGATTTTTCTTGATTATGGAATCTATGAAAGCCAAGCCGCGCCCTTTGCCGCCGAGACTACCCTGACCGATACGTGCAAAGTTGCTGTACCGATCAAAACGATCCTTGCGGAATACGGCCACCACACCGCGGTTCTTCATCTTGCGATACTTCACAATAAGTTCAAAGAACAACTGACGAGCCGCCGGAGCATCGGCAAGTGATTCGAATCGGTGGCGCTTGATGATGTCGGCAATCGGAAACAAGGCTCGCGAATAGAGCCAACGCGATATGTCATTGTGTTGCGCATGGCGCCAAAGCGCCTCGTCGGGAATATCGAAGATGTGCTTTTGAAGCGACTTCAGGTCGCGGATGCGCATTATCTCCTCGCCTGTCTGCGGATCGCGTATTACAAAGTCGCCGAAGCCGAAGTTAGCCATAATGGCATCGCCGAGGTCGACGGGGAGTTTCTTTGAATTTTTATCAAGGAACACACCGCCGAGTTTGCTGACATCGGCATGATTCGACACCTCCGACGATTCGATAATCAGTGGCAGGTATGGATCGCGTCTGCGCAGTTCACGAGCAAGACGTATGCCGGCCTTGGGATCTTTCCGTCCCTCGCGCATGAACGATACGTCGCTGATGACGCCGAGCATATTGTCGCCATACTTGTCGTAGAGCTCCATCGCCTCCTCGTAGTCGCGGGCAAGCATCACCTTGGGGCGACCGCGCATTCGCAACATCTGCTCGTGCTCGTTGAGCGCCTCGGTCGAAAATTCTTTGGATTGCTTTAGCAGGAACTTGTAGATATGCGGCAACACCGATGAGTAGAACCTCACAGAGTCCTCGACAAGCATTATCATCTGCACTCCGACATCGGTAATGTCGGCGGCATTCATCTTGTCTTCGAGCAACTTGATGATGGCAAGCAGCAAATCCATATTGCCGAGCCAACTGAACACATAGTCAATCGAACTGAGATCTTCACCGGCCAGGCGGCGCGACACCTCCTTGGAGAATGGCGTAAGCAGCACCATCGGCACATCCGGATTATCTTTCTTCAATCGGCGACAACCCTCTACGGTCTCGGAAATGTCACCGCCCGGCATCACTATCACCAAGTCGGTACGACCCTGTGCCAATGTCTCGGCTGCCGAATCCATAGTCGACACGCGAGTCACACGCGGAGGCGAACTCAGATTGAGTTGGACGTATTCCATGTACAACTGCTCGTCGACACGACCGTCCTCCTCCATCATAAAGGCATCATAGCGCGAAGCCACAAGCAACACATTGAACACTCGGCGTTGCATCAACTTTCCGAAGGCCGTTTCTTTCAGAAACATCCGACTCAAAGACTGCTCATTCATTCCGTCGCTATGATTTATTTAATGATGCAAAGATAGCAAGAATTCGCGAAATTCAGGTATTGATTAAGATATAAAGTAAATGTCTACTAATAAACAGACAAGTGCGAACAATAAAAAACCGCGGGATAGATTAACATCCTGCGGTTTTCCGAACCCTTGATTGTGGAGTTGGAGGGACTTGAACCCTCGTCCAAACGCGGAACTAATGTGCTTTCTACGTGCGTATTCTCCGATTGTTTTTCGTGATCCGGCAGGCCGAAGACAGCCAACCACATCCTTATCCTCTTAAAATTTCGGAATCGAAGCAAGGCCTCACGATCCCTATTCTCGATTTTCTTACACCGCCGATTCGAGGAGTCTCGAGAATACGACTCTCGGGCGATGTCCCGTCCCCGCGCCTTGCGCAGGGATTAAGCTGATCTACTGTACTTCAATCAAGCAGCGAGAGCAACATTGTTATTGCCAATTAAATTGTTCGATGCCGAGATTATGGAGCGCGAACATCATGGCTCCGCACGCTTACACACCACCTCTACACGCTGTCAAAACCAGTCAACCCCATGTATACAGTGCTTTAAGCGTACAAAGATACGTCATATTACAAATGCAACAATGTAATGCCTTAAAATATTAACT
>CALKKU010000109.1 GCA_937995285.1 uncultured Bacteroidales bacterium
CGGCAGCGTCAGATGTGTATAAGAGACAGGTCCTTCATACGCTTGATTTCGGCGTCGGTGAGGCCGCTCGATGCTTCGATGCGGATCGACTGTTCCTTGCCGGTGGCTTTATCCTTGGCTGACACGTTGAGGATACCGTTGGCATCGATTTCGAATGTGACTTCGATCTGAGGTATGCCACGAGGTGCGGGTGCGATGCCGTCGAGGTGGAACTTGCCGAGGAGCTTGTCGTCTTTGGCCATAGGACGTTCGCCCTGAAGAACGTTGATTTCGACTGAAGGCTGGTTGTCGGCTGCGGTCGAGAATGTCTCGCTCTTGCGGGTAGGAATTGTGGTGTTGGCATCAATGAGTTTGGTCATCACGCCGCCGAGGGTTTCGATACCTACCGACAGAGGAACAACGTCGAGCAGGAGGACATCCTTGACTTCGCCCGAGAGGACACCGCCTTGGATTGCTGCACCTACGGCTACCACTTCGTCGGGGTTGACGCCCTTCGAAGGAGTCTTGCCGAAGAACTTCTCAACGATTGTCTGGATGGCGGGGATACGAGTCGAACCGCCTACGAGGATTACTTCATCAATGTCGCTCGGGGTGAGGCCTGCGTCGTGGAGAGCATCCTGACAAGGCTTCAGCGTGCGCTGAATAAGGTTGTCGGCGAGCTGTTCGAATTTGGCACGTGTAAGTGTCTTGACGAGGTGTTTGGGCACACCGTTGACGGGCATAATGTAGGGAAGGTTGATTTCGGTCGAAGTGGTCGACGAAAGTTCAATCTTGGCCTTTTCGGCTGCTTCCTTCAAGCGCTGGAGTGCCATAGGATCCTGACGGAGGTCTACGCCCTCGTCGTTCTGGAATTCGTTGGCGAGCCAATCGATAATCACGTGGTCGAAATCGTCGCCGCCGAGGTGTGTGTCGCCGTTGGTCGACTTCACTTCGAATACGCCGTCGCCGAGTTCGAGAATAGAGATATCAAATGTACCGCCGCCGAGGTCGAATACGGCGATCTTCTGATCCTTGTTGGCTTTGTCGAGGCCGTAGGCAAGTGCGGCTGCAGTAGGTTCGTTGACGATACGACGAACGTTGAGGCCTGCGATTTCGCCGGCTTCTTTGGTGGCCTGACGCTGCGAATCGTTGAAGTATGCAGGGACGGTGATCACTGCATCGGTCACTGCCTGGCCGAGGTAGTCTTCGGCGGTCTTCTTCATCTTCTGAAGAATCATTGCCGAGATTTCCTGCGGGGTGTACTGGCGACCGTCGATGTCGACGCGCGGAGTGTTGTTGTCACCACGGGTGACGTTGAACGGAACGCGGCTGATTTCGTTTGTAACCTGATCGTAGGTTTCACCCATGAAACGCTTGATCGAGTAGATGGTGCGCTTGGGGTTGGTGATGGCCTGACGCTTGGCGGGGTCGCCCACCTTACGTTCGCCGCCTTCTACGAATGCCACTACCGAAGGCGTGGTGTTGCGGCCTTCGCTGTTAGGAATTACCTGAGGCTCGTTGCCTTCAAGTACTGCGACGCACGAGTTGGTCGTGCCGAGGTCTATACCTATGATTTTTCCCATAATTCTATATTTTTTTATTTGTTATTAATCGAGTTTGTTGTTTGATCGCCGCCTCTTTTGAGGTCGGCTTTCACTCGGTATAGTAACAAATCGCGTGCCATGCCGGTTGCGTCGCCCGGCGACTGCCAATTTGGCACAAACGTCCGTCCGCGGCGTGTCACAGCGTCACACCAACGACTTCAGCCAACGGTAGAACGGGTACACGCGTATCTTGAAGCCGATCCAATAAATATCTCTGAAGAAATGCTCCGGGCGTTTTATTCCGTACCGGCGGCATAGATTCATGGCGTCAAGCGTCAGGCGGGCCTTGATGACCGGGTTGGCGCAATATTGAGCTGCCGCAGCAATAAAGCATACCATATTGCGTCGGAAGTGCATCGCCAACTCCTCGTTGCGGGTTTCTTCGACGGCTTCACGATAGGCATTGACAAGCGTCAGATAATTTTTGTACGACGTGATGTGACTGCCGCTGTGCCGCAGGTAGTGGTAGAGAATGTCGCTTATCACTTTCAGCGTGCCGCAATGTCGGTGGTATTCGAGCGTGAATATGGTGTCTTCGCCAAAGGGTACGTGCTCGGGGAAGCGGATGTTGTGCTCCATAATGATAGACTTGCGGAAGACTTTGTTCCACGGTACCACGGTGTAGTGGACATCGTCGTTGCTCGTATCAAGAAAGAGGTGAGCCGCTTCGATGTCGTCGTACAGCGATTCTTCGAAGCCGAAATCGACGGCCTTGTCGGGCGAATGGAATGTTGCTCCGAAGTACATCAGGTCGTTGTCGCCGACGTTGTCGATGATGGTCTGCAGATAATTCGGCTCAACCCAGTCGTCGGAGTCGATAAAGGTGATGAATGTGCCGCGTGCCATTTCGAGCGCGGTGTTGCGGGCGATGCTCACGCCGGCGTTCATCACATGTATGACCTTCACGCGTGTATCCGACATAGCGAACTCGTCGCAGATACGGCCCGAATCGTCGGTGCTGCCGTCGTCGACGATCAGCAACTCGAAGTCGCGGTATGACTGGCCGAGGATGCTTCGCAGGCACTTGTCGAGATAGCTTTCGGTGTTATATACGGGAAGAATTATAGTGAATACCGGTTCTTTCATGGGTGTTGGTAGGTGTTCTGTCAGTTGGCTATGGTCATATACAGATGCACGAGGCGTCGCCCGATTTTGTAAAAAATCCCTTTAAGGTCGTGTCTTGTATTCTTCAGTGATCCTGCAAGGAAGCGCTCGTGGAGAGGCGCTCCCTTTATTTGGCGCATGAAGCGTCCGTAGTCGCCGCAGCGTATCAGCGACAGGATGCAATCGATGTCGGAGCCGATATAGGGCCGCGACATATTGCGCAGCATTATTTCGAGTACGCCGTCGTAGCGGTGGCTGTGGTCGCATGTGCCCATTATGCTGTTGGGGTTTTCGCGATAGATATAGGTGTTGCGTTTTTCGATGGCGATGCTGCGCACGTACTTGGCCAAGAAGAAATTCCACACCTCGTCCTCGTGACGCAGCCCTTCTTCGAAATACAGGCCATGCTCGCGAATCATATCGAGCCGCACCAGTCGGTTGCAGCCTGTCATGGGAATGGTGAAGCGCTGGAGCATCGTGGTGCGGATCCACTTGAAGTTGTCGGAATATTCCGGCAGATTCTTGTCGCCGAGATCCATGAACGGAAATCGGCTCTCGAAGCTACCCTGCACTATGTCGACCCCCGGATGCTTAGCGGCTCGCGCGGCGAGGCGTTCGAGGCAGTCGGGTGTGATGGTGTCGTCGCTGTCGAGAAAATATACGTAGTCGCCTGTGGCACGGTGCATTGCCGTGTTGCGGGCGCACGATAGCCCGCGATTTCTCTCGTGGTGAAGTATGGTAAATGATATGTCGCCGCGATAGCCGGCTACGGCGTCTTCAACGATGGCCATGCTGCCGTCGCTGCCGCAATCGTCGACGAAGATACATTCTATGCTCCGGTTGTCATAGGTCTGTGCAACAATGGAGTCGAAGCATTCCTTTACGAACGGCTCGACATTGTACACGGGTACTATGACGGATATTTTCATATCTCTGCGAAGAACAATCTGTCAGAATGTGATGTAATTGTAAATGATTGGACAGCAAAGTTATGAAAAAGTACAAAAAATAACAAAAATTACAATATATAAATTTAAATCGGGGGGGGGTAACTTGTTGAAAATCAATAAAATAAAATTGACACAAAGTATCAATTAATATATTTTAATATGAGTAAAAACAGTCATATTATATCAAAATGTTGTGCAAAGGAATTTTCGGAGGCTGATGTGCTGTATGCCGGGGTACTCAGGCAATTCGCCCGTGACGGGATCCATTGACACCACGTACTTGGGATAGTTGTCCTTGACAGACTGTAAATTACCGAACTCGCGCTGAATAGTTTCTTCCGACCCAAGCAGGTAAGTGGCTTGAATGTACATTGTGTCAGATCCCTTTGTTGCCACAAAGTCGATTTCGCCGTTGCGCAGTATGCCGACGTTGACAGTGAAGCCTTGAGCTATGAGATGATTGAAAATTACGTTTTCGATAATTTTCTCTATGCTGCCGCGGATGTTGAAGCCGCAGAGCAGGTTGCGCAGTCCGTGGTCGGAAAAGTAGTATTTGAAATTATGCTCGAACAATCGCTTGCCGTGCAGGTCGTAGCGTGTGACTGGTTTGATGATAAGCGCATTGCTGAGATATTTTATGTATGATGCAATGAGCGGCTCGGATACGCTGTCGCCTTGCGAACGCATAAAGTTGGAGATGTTGCGAACCGATATCATTTTGCCGATGTTGTCGGCTATGAAGTGCGAGAGGTTTTCGATGAATGTGACGTTGCGTATCTGTTCGCGAGCAATCACATCGCGCATCATTATCGTGTTGTAGACACCTTGCAGATAATCGCGAACCTGACTTTCATCGGAAATGTCGAAGTGTCGTAACCCCGGAAGACCGCCCACGCGAAGATAGCTTTGCAGGCTCTCGTCACTGTCCTCAAGACCGTGAAATTGAAGAAATTCACTGTATGTAAGGCTGTGAACCGGTATCTCGATGTACCGTCCCGAGAGTCGTGTGCTAAGTTCGGTCGAGAATATGTAGGCGTTGCTGCCGGTGGCGATTATTTGGCAGCGGTTTTCGGCATGCAGACTGCGTAGAGCATCTTCATATTCGGCGATTTCCTGTACTTCATCAATCAGGAGATAGTTGTGAGGAGCACCTTCGGGCAGACGGTCGGCGGCATAGTCGTAAAGTTCGCGGGCATTGGTTATGTCACGAAATGCCTGAAGTTCCTTGCTGATATACACGATATTGGCTCCTTCGACATTGTCTTTAATCCACGATTCGGTTTGGCGCAACATGTGGCTTTTGCCTACTCGGCGTTGTCCGACGAGTATTATTATCATGCCGCGGTTCAGGCGGCTTGTAATGCGATTGAGATAGTCGTTGCGTAGGATCGATGAGGTCATATCGGTAATTTTTTGCAAATGTATGTATTTATATTTTATAAAACAAACAGAATTTGCAAAAGTATGTATGTATATTTTATATATTCGCAAAAAAGAAGCCTGCGCTCCGGGACGGGGCGCAGGCTGTATGAGGGTTGTGATCGGTGGCTGATTAGTAGCCGAAGATGTCTTCGGTGGTGAGCATCACCACGCGGCCGATCTTGGAGAGGGCGTCGAGGTCGAGGTCTTCAATGTTGCCGAGGATGCCGTAGTGGTAGGTCTGACCCTTGACGAAACTTTGCTGGAACTTGACGATGTCGTCGAGTGTCAGTGAGGGCAGAGCGTTGAACACGGCCTGACGCTGTTCGCTGTCGAGGCCGAGGCGGCGTGCGCCGATGTAGGCCCAGGCGATCTCATCCTTGATGATGCGCTGCGAGCGGATGCGGGCATCGAGGGCGCTCTTGGCGAGGTCGAATGCGGCCTGCGACTGTGGCATGTCGTTGATGATGAGCAGGAATGCATTGACGGCATCCATCATCTTGTCGTTCTGGGTGGCAATCTGAGTGAAGTAGCGGTAGGGCTCTTTCAGTGTCGTGGGACGGTAGATGACAGCACCGGCAGAGTAGGCGAGCGAGCGGCTTTCGCGCATTTCTTGGAACACGATAGAGTTCATCGAGCCGCCGAAGTATTCGTTGTAGAGATAAATCTGCGGTGTCTTGGCGAGGTCGAAGAAAGTGTTCTTGTTCGATAGCATCGACATGTAGAGTTGCTTGGCGTTGTAAGGAGCAACGTAGACGACGGTCTCGTCGGTGTTCTGGAATTTGAATACGTCTTCAGTCGGCACGTCCTTGAGATGCTTGGGCGTGCGGTGGGTGGAGTTGATGAGTTTCACCACATCCTTTTCGCTGAGGTTGCCGTAATAGATTACTTCCTGCTTGTAGTTGTAGAGGTCGCGAACGGCTTTGAGGATTTCGGCTGGATCGAGAGCGGCGAGTTCGTCGGCAGAGTAGATGTTGCGCGAGGGGTTGTTTTCGCCGTAATTGATATAGTTGACAAGACGCATAAAGTTGGTGCGCTGGTTCTGCTTGCTGTTGGCACGTGACTGGCCGATCTGTGCCACGAGTGTATTGTAGACGTCGGTGTCGACGGTGGCGGTGGAGATGAACTTCTCGAACAGTGCGGCTGCCTTGGGCAGGTTCTCGCTCAGACCGCTGATGGTGAAGTAGGTGCGGTCGGGTCCGAACGACGTGCTCCACGAGCAGGCAAGGTTGAAGAATTCGCGCTTGAGGTCGTCGGCTGTCATATCGGGAGTGCCGATGAGGTCGAGGTATTCGCCGGCGAGGGTGAGTCGCTTGTCATCGCCTGTGCCGAAGTCGACGGTGTAGATGAGTTCGGAGATGTCGTTCGATGTGTTGCGAGTGTAGTACACGGGGATGCCGTGGTCGGCTGTCAGGGTGGTGATGTCGCGCTTGAAGTCGAGGAATACCGGTTCGATGGGCTGAACTTCGGTGGCGGCGATTTCGCGCAGGAATGCCGACGAGGCGTCGCGGTTGGTGGCGATAGGAGTCAGTTCGGGCTTGGGCATCTTCACCACTGTGGTGTCTTCGCCCACGAGTTTGTAGAGGGCTGCGTAGTTGTTGGCGCCGAAGTACTTGTTGGCCACGCGCACTACGTCGTCCTTGGTGATGCGGTCGAGGTTGTTGAACGATTCAACGACGTCGGACCAGTCCTGACCGTTGACAAATGCGTCGACGAAGTACGATGCGCGGCGGTCGTTGCTTTCGAACGACTGTTGGAGCGAGAGCTTGCGGTTGTTGACGATGGCCGGGATGAGGTCGTCGGAGAAGTCGCCGCGACGCAGCTGATCCATCTGTTGCAGAAGCAGCTCGCGAACTTCGTCGAGCGACTGGCCGGCGTTGGGCATACCGATGAGCAAGAATGCACCCTGATCAGCGAGGCCGTAGGTGCCGGCACCTGCGCCAAGCACGCGCTGTGAGTTGTTGAGGTTCACGTCGAGGATGCCGCACGAGCCGTTGTTGAGCACGTCGCTGATGATTTCGATTACTTCGGTGTCCTTGTCCTTGGCGGCCGGGATGCGCCATGCCAGATAGATGCGCTCGGCGTCAAGACCGAGTACATCGACGCGAATCGGCTCGGTGATGGGCTGCTCAGGGGTGATGGTGAGCGTGGGCAGCGAGGGGTTGGGTTTGAGGTGTCCGAAATATTTGTTGATGGTGTCGACTACCATGTCGGGGTCAAAGTCGCCCGAGAGAGCCACGGCCATATTGTTGGGCACGTACCACTGTTTGTGGTAGTTTTTTACGTTGGTGATCGACGGGTTCTTGAGGTGTTCCTGTGTGCCGAGTACGGTCTGTGTACCGTAGGGGTGGTGGGGGAAGAGGGTGGTGAGCATGGCTGCGGACAGTTTGCGGTTGTCCTGAGTGAGCGACATATTCTTTTCCTCATAGATGGTTTCGAGCTCGGTGTGGAAGCCGCGAAGCACGGGATGCTCGAAGCGGTCGGCCTGGATGCGTGCCCAGTTGTCGATTTGGTTCGAGGGAATATCTTCTACGTAGCATGTTACGTCCTGCGAGGTGTAGGCGTTTGTGCCGTCGGCGCCGATGAGGGCCATCAACTTATCGTATTCGTTGGGAATGGCGATGAGCGATGCCTGATAGGAGATTGAGTCGATCTCGTGATAGATGGCGCGGCGTGCCACTGAATCGGTGGTGACGCGATAGGTCTCGAAGAGTTGTTCGATGCGGTCGAGCAGGGGCTTCTCGGCGGCGTAGTCCTGAGTGCCGAAGTTCTCCGTGCCCTTGAACATCAGGTGCTCGAAGTAGTGGGCGAGGCCGGTGGTTTCGGCCGGGTCGTTCTTGCCGCCTACGCGCACGGCGATGTAGGTCTGGATGCGGGGTTGGTCCTTGTTGACGGTCATGTAGATTTTCAGACCGTTGGGCAGGGTGTACATCAGAGTGCCCAGGGGGTCGCCTTCGACTGTGCGGTAGTCGTAGCGGTAGGCCGAAGCGCCGATAGCCACGATAAGCGCCAGCATGAGCGACACAAGTCGCAGTGATAATTTTTTCATCAGGCTGTTTAATGTTAATATTATTGTGTTAAGAATGAATTTTAATTTATCAACGCCAATCAACGCCACATTAACGCCAATCAACGCCATTGGCGTTAATTGAAGAACGCCATTTCTTTTGCAAATTTACTGAATTTGCGGGAATTAGACGATGCTTTGTAAAAAAAACGCACGGAATGAAAAAAGAGGCTGTGTCAAAAAAGGCACGGCCTCTTTTGTTTTTGATGTATAGGGTGGTAT
>CALKKU010000110.1 GCA_937995285.1 uncultured Bacteroidales bacterium
TGTGTATAAGAGACAGGCCGTTACGTGGTGATGCTGTGAAAGCAAGGTGGCAAGCGATAAGCCCACATAACCTGTGCCGGCTACTGCTATTTTCATAAATCTATACTAATTAAGTTTTTCTATCATAATTCAGTAGACCTCGTACACATTTTCCGTCATAATTAGGCCTAATCGACTAATTCTCTCCTAAGTAACAAAACCTAACTTGAGACGCAATGATTTATCATTGTTGATTTATTTACCGTCGACGATCTTGAATTTGGCGAGAGGTACAAGAACTTGGCTGCGCTCGTAGGCGTTCATGCTGAAGAACCAAAAGGCGGGCAGGTAGACGGCAAGGAAGGCTGCGGTGAGCAGCACAAGTTGCGGCCAAGTCGCAACGGTGATGTGTTCGGCGGCAAACAGTCCAGCCGCAACGACAACGGCGGGCGTGACGGCCATACGCAATATCTGCGACCAAAAGCGTATAATGTTCAAACGCTGACGGCGGGCATAGTAGATACTCATTACTATCCATTGCCCGATGAAGAATGTCGCGCCGATGACCCAGGCGCAGCCGATGGCGCCGTAGGCACGGCCGGCGAATATCTGGCCGATGAGGCTCACGACTGCCGCTACAATGTAGGAAAGTGCACGAAATTTCAATTGATCACGAGCGAGCAATATGATGATGCCAACATTTTGGATAACAGGACAAAGTAGTGCTATGAAAAATATGAGTGTGATGACGAATGAATCTTCGTAGCCGGGGCCTGCCCACAGGGCTATGAAGTCGCGGCCGATGACGGCGAAGGTGCACAGGATGAGGCTGATGACGCAGAACTGCAGGCGCCCAGTGCGAATGAACAGGTCGGAGATGGCGCCGTCCTGCGTCGGGTCGGTGGCCATGCGGGTGATGCGCGGCAACAACACGTTGTTGAGCGACGTTGACATCGACATATACATGTTCATCAGCGATATGGCCACGGAGAACACGGCGACAGCGGCGGTACCACTGACGACGCCGAGGACGAACTGTCCTGTGCCCCAATAGATGCGATCAGAGGCAATAGCGAGGAAGTTCCACCACGAGAACACCATCACTTCACGCAGCAATGCGTAGTTGAACCGGCCGAAAGTGATGCGGATGCGCAGGCGGTAGCGGCAGTAGAGCACATTGGCCAGCAGTGAGCCGATGCTGAATACGGTCTGTACGACGACCATGGCCACGGCTTTGTAGCCAATCATCAGCACGGCGATCATTACGGCTGTGGAGAGCAGGATGCGCAGGATGCTGACTGTGCGCTGGAACACGAAGTGCTCGTAGGCGGAGATTATCGAGCCGAAGATGCTGAATGGGAAGGTGACGGCGAGGTTGAAGACCATAAGTCCCATCATGATGCGTGCCTGCGACAGTTCGTCGGCGGTCATGGTGGCGTCGAACATACGGTCGACATTGAAATACAGCGCCGTGCCGGCGATGACCACGAGCAGGCCGATGACAGCGTAGGCCGAGAGGAACATGCCGTAGAGCGACCATTCGCTCTGCTGCGATTCGGTGGCGCGGATTTTTGCTGTGTAGCGCACTATGGCCGAGCCGAAACCGAAGTCGAGCAATGTCAGATAGGCGATCACTGAGGCTACGAGCGAGTACAGTCCGTACTGGCTCTGGCCGAGACAGCGGAGCATGAACGGGGTGTAGAGCAGCCCGGTGACTATGTTGAGGCCGATGATGACGTAGTTGAGAACTACGCCGGCTTTGACTTGATTCACTTTTAAATGTATTACATCAAAGTGGGTGTTGCAAAATGTCAATGTCCTTAAATATTGACATAATGTGCCGGGTGTAGCGGCATGCGTTTCGCATGCCTTTAATGACAATGCGCTGTGCTATAATTGATCGCATGCTGAACGACGGCAGGCGGGCCGAAGGCTCGCCGCTACGTTCATTGTTATTCCACAGTTACGTACTCTGCATTGACTTCTACGGCGGCAGTCAACAGGCCGGTGAGGCTTACCAAAAGCCGGCGCTTGTTGCTGCCGCGAAGGCGCAGCAGGCGGCCGCGGTAGCCGTCGAGTGTACCGCCGTGGATGGTCACTTCGCGGCCGACCATTGATGCGGTCAGTTCTTCGGGGGTGTAGTAGCGCACTTCAGCGGCGTCGGCCGAGCGCACGGCGCGGATAAACCGTTCCATATCGGCTGTCGGCACGGTCAGCGGTTCGCAGTACGCTCCGCCGCGGCGGTAGCGGTACTGGAGCGTCGCTGTGGCGGCGACTACGGGGTCGAGTGCTTCGCGTTCCGACCGCACGAACAGCAGATCGTGCACAACCGGCACTTGGCGACGAACACGCTTACCGCTTGCCGCTGTCAGCACCCAATGTAGGGGGGTGAAGACGTCGAATCCGGCCTCGGCCAGCCGCACGTAGGCGGGACGCAGGGCGTTGGGCCGCGTCAGATCGCGCATCGCATACCAGGCGGTTGCCGGCGCGGCGGATGCGGCAGATGCGGCGGTAGTGGCAGAGACGTTTGGCAGAGCGGTCGAAGAGTCTCCCACAGATCTCACAGATTTACACAGATTTTTTGTCCGCGATGCGCCACGATTACGCAGCTAAAACCGTATGGGTATACCTTCTATTCCTGCCTAACTCGATACTTGATTGGTTATTAAGCAGTTGCGTATCCCTTGGCAAAAGGTGTGATGTCGGCAGGGCTTTCATCGGCATACCGTCTCTATGTAAGAAACCACACA
>CALKKU010000111.1 GCA_937995285.1 uncultured Bacteroidales bacterium
TTATTAAATTTGCATTCGCTGTTATTCTTTTGTATTAAAATTTGTATTAATCCTTAAACACTAACACTATGCTCCCGGGACCTCCACTGGCTGTAAAATGCCCTCTTTGCCACAAGAATAAAAAACTGATGTCTCTCATGTCGGGCAACACGTTCGGCGCTCGCAACTGGTCTGATACCAAACAGGTTGCGCCGATGCTGCCTCGACTGTCGCCGGTGCAACGATGCCCGCATTGCGGCGGCTACTTTATGCTGTCGGCGGCAAAAACTCACACCTCGCATAATCCGCTCGACCGCTATTGCTCAGAAACCGGCGACCTTTCCTATCCCGAAACGGTCGAAGCATTTGATGCGCTGATCGGCAGCGACATCAACCGCGAGCAGCAACTCGAACTGCGCATAGCGCTCGTACACAGCTACAACGACGCGTTCCGCGGCACGGCATCACGCGGCTATGACAGCGAAGACTATGACGGATGCGACGAGCGCTCTGATGAAGACCACCGCCGACATCACGACAACCTGTTGGCCGCCATACCGCTGCTCGAACAGAACGGACCTGACGCCACACCGGTGATCGCAGAATTTTACCGCGAAGCCGGGCAATTCGACGATTGCATAAAGACGCTCGAAGAATACCGCCCGACACAACAGTTCCTGCAACGCATCTGCGCCGACATCCGCCGCCACGCTCTCGACCGCGACAGCCGAGTGTTCGAGATAAAGTAAAAGCATAATGTCATTTTGGGACAAAATAATCGGGACTTTTGCGACCGAGGCCGATGTGCCGCGCGATGCGGCCAAATATGCTTTCGTGGATATTGAGGTCGGAATCAACGATCGTAAAATTCACGACATCGGAGCACTGCGCTTCGACGGAGCGATATACCACTCTGCCGATAAGGCCGGACTTATACACTTTCTGAGAAACGTCGATTTTCTCTGCGGACACAATATAATCCGGCACGATGCCAAATACCTGTTCGACAACAAGAAGCCTCGGCAAGCATTGGTCGATACGCTGTATATGTCGCCTATACTATTCCCCGAACGACCTTATCATCGGCTGCTCAAAGACGACAAATTACTCAGCGAGCAGATGAACAATCCTGTAAACGACTGCGAGAAAGCTCGCGATCTGCTGATGGATGAAATCGAGGCGTGGAAATCACTGGACGATGACAAGCAGTTGATACTTACATCGCTACTGCGCAGCCAACCGGAATTTAAGGGGTTCCTCGCTATGGTCGGAGCAAAAGCCGTAAGTGGTGATTTGGCCGATTTGATAAGACTTCGATATCACGGTTCTATTTGCGAACACGCCGCGCTCGACAAATTAATCGCCAAGAATCCATGCGAGTTGGCGTACGCACTCAGCCTGATTGAGACCTCGGATCACCGTTCCATCACTCCGGCATGGGTGCTTCACAACTATCCCAACGTGGAAAACGTCGTACATCAATTGCGCGACATACCGTGCGCCAAAGGATGCGAATACTGCAACAATAGCCTTGACGTTCATCACAATCTCAAACAATTCTTCGGCTACGACCGATTCCGCACCTACGACGGAGAACCGCTTCAGGAGAAAGCCGCTCGCGCAGCCGTAGAGGGAGAGTCGCTGTTGGCAATATTTCCCACCGGCGGCGGCAAATCCCTTACATTTCAACTGCCGGCGCTGATGGAAGGACGCTCGGTTCACAGGCTCACCGTCGTAATATCGCCGCTTCAATCGCTGATGAAAGATCAGGTGGACAATCTCGCCGATCGCGGCATCACCGACGCCGTGACTATAAACGGTTTGCTCGATCCGATCAACCGGGCACTTGCCATAGAGCGTGTACGCTCGGGCGATGCTTCTCTGCTGTACATCGCACCGGAAATGCTGCGTTCGAAGACAATAGAAACAATTTTACTGGCACGCAATGTCGTACGTTTTGTTGTTGACGAGGCTCACTGCTTCTCATCGTGGGGACAGGATTTCCGTGTCGATTACCTCTACATCGGCAAGTTCATAGCTGAATATTGCAAAAAGAAACAATGCTCGCAGCCGACACCCGTTTCGTGCTTTACGGCGACGGCCAAGCAAAAAGTGATTCAGGACATTTGCGACTACTTCAAGCAGACTCTCAACCTCGATCTGAAGATATTCGCATCAACAGCATCGCGCACCAACCTGCGCTATTCCGTAATACATACCGATACGGATGACGACAAATATATGAAGCTGCGTTCGCTCATTGCCGAATCGCAGTGTCCGACAATCGTCTATGTATCACGAACAAAGCGGACTCATGACCTTGCATCCCGACTGACACGCGACGGCTATAGAGCCTTGCCGTTCAACGGCAAAATGGATGCCGACGTAAAAATTGCCAACCAAGAGGCCTTTATGAACGACGACGTGCAGGTTATCGTGGCAACCTCGGCATTCGGCATGGGCGTCGACAAGAAGGACGTAGGACTGGTAATACACTACGATATTTCCGATTCACTCGAAAATTATGTTCAAGAGGCGGGACGCGCCGGACGCGACCCCAACCTCGACGCTCGATGCTATGTCTTGTACGGCGACAACGACCTCGACAAGCATTTCATATTGCTCAATCAGACTAAGCTTAGCCTCAGCGAAATACAGCAGGTGTGGAGAGCCGTAAAGTCGCTCACAAAGCAGCGGATGCGAGTATGCTGTTCGGCACTCGAAATAGCACGAACGGCAGGTTGGGACGACTCTGTATCGGACATCGAAACACGCGTACGTACCGCACTTGCAGCCCTCGAACAAGCAGGGTATCTGGAGCGCGGCAACAATGTGCCGCACGTATATGCCACCGGAATCACCGTACGTAATATGGATGAGGCACGCAAGCGCATCACCGAATCGGTTCTCTTTGATGCCGAAGACGGTGAGAAAGCCGCCCGAATCATCAAATCGCTCATATCTCAAAAATACATAGCAAAGGCTCAGGATTCGGGAGCGGAATCGCGCATCGACTATCTCGCCGATATACTCGGGTTGAACAAGAGCGAAGTTGTGTCGGCCGTCGAACGTATGCGACAGGAAGGCATCCTGGCCGACACAAAAGACATCTCCGCCTTTCTGCAAGAAGGCGGCACCGAACGAAAAGCACGAATGCTGCTCGACCGCTTTGCCGCCTTGGAGAAATACATTCTCGAAGCCATTCCGGACGAAGCCTTGCAAATATCGTGCAAGCAGCTGAACGACAACGCTCAGAATGCCGGCATAGCATCATCAAAAGAGAAAGACATCCGCACGCTGTTATATTTTCTGACGATAAAAGGCTATACCCGCAAGAAAGAAGATGCAGCACACAATCTCAATGTAGCTCGCCGTGCTGATATGGACGCAACTATCAGCCGTATGGAGAAGCGATTGGAGATATGCCATTTTGCTGTGGAATGGCTTTACAATATAGCGGCAACATCGCAAACCACCGGCGAAAATAATGCCGTACAATTCTCTGTCATCGAACTTCTCAACGATATAAAGTCAAAAAGGCGGTCGCTGTTCGGTGCGCTGAGCGCCGTACAGATAGAAGATGTTGAAGAAGCCTTGTTGTATCTTTCAAAAATCGGAGCACTTAAACTTGAAGGCGGATTCTTGGTGCTGTACAACGCTATGAACATACGTCGCATAAAGGACAGCAAACTGCGCTACAAGCAGGATGATTACCGTATGCTCAACGAATTTTACAAGCAAAAAATTCAGCAGATACACATCGTCGGAGAATATGCCAATCTGATGGTACGCGACTACAATGCTGCATTGCAGTACGTGCACGACTATTTCCAAATGGACTATAAGCAGTTCGTGTCAAAGTATTTCAAAGGCGACCGCATGAGCGAAATACAGCGCAATCTCACGCCCGACAAATATCGGCAACTGTTCGGTCAGCTTTCCACACGACAGATGGAAATCATATCCGACAAAGAATCGCGTTGTATCGTAGTCGCAGCGGGCCCTGGCAGCGGCAAGACACGCGTACTTGTTCACAAACTTGCCTCACTGCTTCTTCTCGAAGACGTGAAACACGAGCAATTGCTGATGCTGACATTCTCGCGTGCAGCAGCCACCGAATTCAAACAGAGGCTAATGGAACTTATCGGCAATGCCGCCCACTTTGTTGAAATCAAGACATTCCATTCCTACTGCTTCGACCTGCTCGGACGCATAGGCAATCTCGATGACGCATACGATGTGGTAGGTCGCGCGGCACGGATGATTAACGACGGCGACGTCGAGCCGAACAGAATCAGCAAAACGGTGCTCGTCATTGACGAGGCTCAAGATATGAGCGCCGAGGAGTATTCTCTCGTCAAAGCATTAATGTCAGCAAATGATGATATGCGAGTAATCGCGGTCGGCGATGACGACCAGAATATCTATGAATTTCGCGGTTCGGATTCGCGGTATATGAACGAGTTGCTACACGATACCGACGGACGCTTTATTGAGATGACCGAGAATTACCGCAGTACAGTCGACATCGTGAACTTTGCCAACGCATTTGCCAAGGGCATATCCCGGCGAATGAAAAGTTCACCGATCGTGTCAATGAACAAGGACGTCGGAGAAGTGAACATTACTCACCACTCTTGTCAATGCATGTACGACGCACTTGCTGATGATCTGCTGCGTCATCGCGGAGCAGGCTCTATGTGCGTACTCACACAGACCAATGAAGAAGCTGCAATCATTGTCGCCTTGCTGAGGAAACGAGGGCTGAACAGCAAATTAATTCAAAGTATGGACGGCTTCCGCTTTGTCAATATGATGGAAGTTCGATCATTTCTCAAAGCTCTATGTAAAGAGACCCACACACCATTGATATCCAACAACGTATGGGAAGCGGCAAAAGCCAAGACCTACAATGATTATTCCACGAGTGAAAGCCTGCAATATCTGAAACGATGCATCGAATCGTTTGAACAGACCAACAGCTCCAAGTACCTCGGCGATTTCAAGGAGTTTGTCTTTGAATCATCGGTCGACGACTATTGCGACCTAACGGATGCCGATGTCGTGGTTTCGACAATCCACAAATCGAAAGGTCGCGAATTCGATGACGTGTATATGTACGTTACGATACCGCAACATCTATCCGACGAACTGATGCGACGATACTATGTCGGAATCACGCGAGCAAAAAAGCGGCTTTTCATTCACACAGGCAGCGGCATATTCGACCGTCTCGGGTTCAAGGTTCATGAAGACGGCAATCAATATGAAATGCCCGACGAGATCTGCATCCAATTATCGCACAAGGATGTAAACCTCGGATATTTCAAATATCACAAGCCTGAGATTCTATCATTACGCGCCGGCGGCGAACTGTTGTTAGACAACAACTACTTGCGCAACCCGACTACCGGCACACGAGTAGCATTGCTGTCAAACAAGATGCAAACCGAACTTTCCGAATGGAGAAAGAAGGGCTATGCGGTGACAAAAACGGTCATCCGCTTCATCGTGGCATGGAAGCCGCAAGACGCGCCAAAGGACGAACCGGAGACTGCCGTCATCCTTGCCGACCTGACGCTCTCGCGCTGTTAATTGATGTTATAACGGTGTGGTTTGCAGAAAAATTACTACCTTTGCATTCTGAAACAGTTTATTGTAACCTATACAAATCCAACAACAATGGCACAACAAGAAGATGTGTTCAAGAAAATCGTAGCCCACGCCAAGGAATACGGTTTTGTCTTTCCATCAAGTGAAATATACGACGGCCTTTCGGCAGTATATGATTACGGCCAGAACGGCGTCGAACTCAAAAATAACATCAAACGCTACTGGTGGGAGGCTATGACCCTCCTGCACGAAAACATTGTCGGTATCGACTCGGCAATCTTCATGCACCCCACCATCTGGAAGGCATCGGGCCACGTCGACGCATTCAACGACCCGTTGATCGACAACCGTGATTCGAAGAAGCGCTATCGTGCCGACGTCCTTATCGAGGATCAGATTGCCAAGATCGACGACAAGATTCAGAAGGAAGTCGACAAGGCTCGCAAGCGCTTCGGCGACACATTCGACGAAGCACTCTATCGCACCACCAATCCTCGTGTTGCCGAGCACGTGGCACACCGCGAAGCGCTCCACGAACGCTTCTCCAAGGCGATGAATGACAACGATCTCAACGAACTGCGTCAAATCATCATCGACGAAGAAATCGTCGACCCGATTTCCGGCACCAAGAACTGGACGGAAGTACGTCAGTTCAACCTTATGTTCCGCACCGAAATGGGTTCTACATCTGAAGGTGCAATGACCGTTTATCTCCGCCCCGAAACCGCTCAGGGTATCTTCGTCAACTACCTCAACGTGCAAAAGACCGGCCGTATGCGCATTCCCTTCGGTATCGCACAGATCGGCAAGGCGTTCCGCAATGAAATCGTTGCCCGTCAGTTCATCTTCCGTATGCGCGAATTCGAGCAAATGGAAATGCAGTTCTTCGTACGCCCCGGCGACGAAATGAAGTGGTTTGCCTATTGGAAAGAATGGCGTCTGCGCTGGCACAAGGCTCTCGGCCTCGGCGATGAAAAATATCGCTACCACGACCACGAAAAGCTGGCTCACTACGCCAACGCCGCCACCGACATCGAGTTCCAAATGCCGTTCGGTTTCAAGGAAGTGGAAGGCATACACTCGCGCACCAACTTCGACCTGTCGCAGCACGAAAAGTTCTCCGGCAAGAAGATTCAGTATTTCGATCCCGAACTCAACCAAAGTTACACGCCTTACGTCATCGAAACATCGATCGGTGTCGACCGTATGTTCCTCAGTGTGCTCTGCTCGTCGTATGAAGAAGAACAACTGGAAGGCGGCGATTCGCGCGTAGTACTCCACTTGCCGGCAGCCCTCGCACCGGTGAAGTGCGCCGTGATGCCACTCGTACGCAAAGACGGTCTGCCCGAAAAGGCTCACGCCATCGTCGACGACCTCAAGTTTGACTTCACGACACACTACGACGAGAAGGACTCGATCGGCAAGCGCTACCGTCGCCAGGATGCAATCGGCACGCCCTACTGTATCACCGTTGATCACCAAACACTCGAAGACAACACAGTGACACTGCGCGAACGCGATTCGATGCAGCAGACACGCGTCAACGTCGATGACCTCCACCGTCTCATCCACGACCGCGTGAGCCTCAACTCGCTCCTGCGCAAACTCAAATAATCAATCCTCTTAAACAGCATATTTATGGCTACTCCTCCCAACATGCCTCAGGCACAACCGCGCTCGTCGAAGAAAGGCCTTTGGATAACCCTCGGCGTCATCGCCGTGCTGATTATCGCAGCCATCGCGATGTCCAACAAGTTTGTGAAACTCGAAGAAGGGCTCAACCAGAAGTGGGCGCAAGTCGAAAACCAGTATCAACGCCGTCTCGACCTCATCCCCAACCTCGTTGAAACCGTCAAGGGCTACGCATCGCACGAGAGCACAACACTGCAAGGCCTCACCGAAGCACGCGCCGGACTTTCCGACGCTTACAACAAGGCCAACGCTCTCGACAAGGAACAACCCGCCGACGAAGCGGCGCTCGACAACTACAGCAATACCCAGCAGCAACTCAACCGCGCGCTGAGCATCTACGTCAACGCCGTGCACGAGGCATATCCCGACCTCAAGGCCAACGAGCAGTTCAAAAATCTTATGACCCAACTCGAAGGCACCGAGAACCGCATCGCCACCGAACGCGGTCGCTATACCGAAGCCGTACAGGAATACAACGTGGCTGTCCGCCGCTTCCCCGCATCGATCTTCGCATCGATCTTCGGCTACTCGGCCAAGCCTCAGTTCAAGGCCGAAGAAGGCGCAGCCTCAGCCCCCAAGGTAGAGTTTTGATAACAGACACTAATCGATGAACAAAGTAATATACGCACTCGCAATAGCCGCCGCCACATGTTCTATCGCTGCTTGCAACAGCGACAACAACACTATCGACCTGCGCGACTATCAGGAATGGCGCAAGGCCAACGACGAGTGGGTCGTTCAAATTCAGGACAAGAAGAACGACGACGGCACACCGTACTACAAAGTGGTAGTGCCGGTGTGGAATCCTGGCGGGTTCATACTTATGCACCAATTCAACGACCCGGCCGAGACGGCCGACAACCTCGTGCCGCACTCCAACAGCACCGTCGATGTGTTCTACAACGCCTACAATATGGACGACGAACTTGTCGACACCTCCAAAGACGTGAATCTCTACGGCCGCAAGGGTGTCTACCGCATCCGCTGCAACAACGTCATCCAAGGCTGGACGGCTGCGCTTGAAACGATGCACGTGGGCGACACCGTCGAAGTCGTCGTCCCCTACTCTATGGGCTACGGCACTACTGTCTACGGCACGCTGAAGCCCTACACCTCGATGCGCTTCAATATGCGCCTCGTCGACATCTACAAATACGAAGCCAACGGCAACAGCAACTAATCATTGCCGCCACCTCTCACATACCATCGGGCCGCGAGTGCGGCCCGATGTGTTTATTTTCATAGTGTCAGTAATACATACTTTTAAAAATAAAGATCTGGCAACTATAGTCTTCAGACCAATCCTCTATATGCTTTTCCAACTTATAGACGAGACTATATCGAGATAATGATTTACCAAATTCAGGAATGCGGTTCCCTCTACTTTGTTCTTGGTAATATGGACTTACACACACTATGATATTGTTATGCTCACTATCATTGTTAATGAAGTTGATAACATTTTCAAAATTCACCTCAGGTAAATCTATCACATTAGAAAACATGTGAACTACTGTATTGGTTTGCGGCATCAAATCTAAGTAAGGAACATCTTCAAGTTTTGAATTTATTGCGTCTACCAAAACTGGCGAAAGGCTACGATTTACTACTTGCTCAGCCCTATCCAAACTCATTTTAGACTTCTCAATGAGTGTAACATCTTTTACATAAGATCTTTCAATTCGATGACTTACAAGGTAGTCTGCAAATATCAATTCCGCTAAACCCTGGCCGCACGCATAATCTATAATTGATATTGCATCTTCATGAAATAATTTGCGAGGCAGTTTATCAAACGCCTTAATGAGTTTATTTCGATGTATTTCTCCATAACAATAGAGGTACATGTCTAATAATTCATCTGAGAATTTATCATTTTCCCCATGATTAAGCGCTTCTTTGAGTTCTCTCTGTTTTTTATCAGAGAGTTCCTCAATTTTTGATTTAGCCTCCGCAAAAACAGTATCGAATGATATAAACGGGTGGTAGCACATCTTTTTCATATCAATTATATTATTGATTCAGATTTGTGATTATGTTGTTGATAATTATCAAGTACCGTTGACGGCGCGTAATTGGCATAGCAATATTTGCACAGGTGAGGGCAGGTGTTGTATGCGCCGATGTCCTTTGACAGTATACAGCCGCAGGCTTTGCGCTGACCGCTGTCGAGCTTCACTTTATGCAGGAATTCCTGGAGCCCCACATCTTTCTGTGCACGACGAGATATGAGTACGGGATCGATACAACGATTGTGTGCTATCCCGTAACGAGCCAAGTCAATCGACTCCGCACAGGTTGCGAGCTCGAAGTTCCAACTACTGTTTAACTCGCTCAATCTTCTTGCAAAATCATCCATATCGGCTGCAGTCCATTCTCGATAATTCACACCGTAGTCTCTCAAATTTTTTGCCACACTTCGATATGATGCGATATCGGCGAAACTGAAAACGAGTTTTTCCGTATAACCTTTAAGTTGCTCCGCGACACGTTCGACTTTTTCAAGAAGGATATCGGATGCGATGATGTCGGTAAGTATAAGAGGATCAAAGCGCCATACGACACTTCCTAATCCATATTCATCAACGATTCTCTTGAAAGTATCTATTCTATTCGTAAGGCTCGGCACTCTCGGTTCCAAATTTTCTTTATCATAATCATTGAGCGTAAAATGAATATAGAATCCTATACCTCTATTCTTCAATAATTTCAAGTACGGAATCAACGGTTCGGGATTCTTCGACCAAAACACGATGAAGCGAGTGGCAGCAAACGACACATAACTGTCGCGACCGTTGAACGGATTACGCCACCTGACATAACCGCGCTCCAATCGATTGAAAAACCAGTCGGCATAAAAAGCCGGAATATCAGTTGACCTGCTTGCCGACACAATCACCGGTGCAACAGCATCGACCTCCGCGCCGTCCGTATTGAATATTTTTATCTTCTCATGGTTCATAATAATTCTTTTTGCAAAGGTAATATATAGGCCGGGCAAAAATCGTGCATCGGCAATATAAATAAAACATATAGAGCCAATTGTTGGCTGTGAGTGGTCAAATTCGTAAATTTGCAGAAAATATTGAAAGATGTCTCGTAAAAGGAAACCTTATCCCATTCTCACGAATGTAAAGATAACAGATATAGCGGCCGAGGGCAATGCCTTGGCACGCGTCGATGATATGGTAGTGTTCGTACCGTACGGCGCCCCGGGCGATGTTGTGGATATTCAGATCACCAAGAAGCGCAAGTCGTATGCCGAAGGACGCATCGTCAACATGGTGGAACCGTCGACCGACAGAGTGGAGCCGCGATGCTCACACTTCACCGTCTGCGGCGGCTGCCGTTGGCAACATCTGCCCTACGAAATGCAGCTGAAAGCCAAGCAGCAGCAAGTGGTGGATGCTCTCACACGCATTGCCAAAGTGAAGTTGCCCGAAATATCACCGATAAAGGGCTCGGCGCGGATATGGGAGTACCGCAACAAGATGGAATACACCTACTCCAACCGCCGTTGGCTCACTCCCGAGCAGATGGCGTCGGGCGAAGTGTTCGACGACCGCAACGGCGCAGGATTTCACATTCCGGGAGCATTCGACAAGGTTCTCGACATAGACAAGTGCTATCTTCAGGACGACCTTGGCAACCGCCTGCGCAAGTTCGTCAAGGCGTTTGCCTCTGAACACGGTCTGTCGTTCTACGACCTGCGCGAACAGCACGGATTGTTGCGCACGCTGATGATACGCATAGCATCTACCGGCGAAGTCATGGCAGTAATGACCTTCGGAGAAGACAACCCCGAGGCTATCGCAGCAGTGCTTGATGCCGTACGCGCCGAGTTCCCTGAAATAACATCGCTGATGTATGTCATCAATCTGAAAGTCAACGACACCATCGGCGACCAGGAAGTGCTGCTGCACTCGGGTCGCGAATACATCGAAGAAGAAATGGAAGGTCTGCGGTTCAGAATCGGGCCGAAGTCGTTCTATCAGACAAATTCACTTCAGGCCTACGAACTCTACAAGGTCGCCCGCGACTTTGCAGATCTCACAGGCGACGAACTTGTCTACGACCTCTACACCGGCACCGGCACCATCGCCAACTTTGTCAGCCGCCGCGCTCGCAAGGTCATTGGCATCGAATACGTTCCAGAAGCCATCGAAGACGCTAAAATCAATTCACAAGTCAACGGCATCGACAACACCGAGTTCCTTGCCGGCGATATGAAAGACGTACTTACCGACGAGTTCATCGAGCACAACGGCCGTCCGGACGTGATGATTGTCGACCCGCCGCGAGCAGGTATGCACGGCGATGTCGTCAACGTCATTCTCAATGCCGCGCCGCGCCGCATAGTATACGTAAGTTGCAACCCGGCGACTCAGGCTCGCGACTTGGCGCTACTCGACGCCAAGTACGAAGTCACGGCCGTACAGCCAGTCGACATGTTCCCGCATACACATCACGTGGAGAATGTCGTCAAGCTTGAGCTGCGAGAGCCGAATTGTAGTAGCGCGGATCGTCAGTGACTTCTTCACCGATAAACGGTGCCGCGGTGAACGGTGTGTCGACGGCAGGTAATTCTATTTCAGCCACCACCAACGGCGCCAACGAGCCTTCAAATTCATCGACCTCCCATTCCAAACCCGACGGTTCGGGCACGATGTAGCGACGCTTGCTTATGACATTGCCCGTGCAGTGGCAAAGCATCGCCTCGGCATCGCCGGCGGGAATCGGATATTCCCATTCGTTGCGTTCGGCACCGATGTTGCGCGTCTTGATTGTTATATAAGCGGCATCATCCTTCAAGCGGATGCGTACGGTTCGGTCGGGGTCGTTGCTCAGATACCCTTGCTTGATTGTGTGGCATGCTGTGGCAAGTTCGCGATACGACTTGTCGGTGACTAAAAATTTACGTTCAATCTCCTTGGCCATTGTTATGAAAGTTTTCGCAAATATACTAAAAAGTCTGCTATCCGTGGTAATGCTGCTAAGCATTGCCGCCAGGGCCGATGCAGCCGACAACTACTTCGTGCGCGGCATCGTGCGCGACTCCATCACCGACGAAGTGTTGCCGTTTGCATCCGTCGTAGTGCCCGGATCAGGCCGCGGCGCCGTAGCCGACAACGACGGTATATTTGAAGTCGCCGTTCCATACACTGCAAAGTCCATAAAAATCAGTTATATGGGCTATCAGAGCAAGGTGTTACCGGTGAAGTACAACAACGTCAATACCTACGTGGTGTACCTTTCGACGGCCGCGACCGAACTCAATGAAGTGGTAGTGCACCGCGGCAAGTACTCCAAGAAGAACAATCCGGCAGTCGACTTTCTCAACCGCCTGAAGCAGCACGCTCCGGAGATTGATCCGCAACGCCACGACTACTACAGTTACAACAAATACGAGCGCCTGACAATGGGACTCAACAACTTCTCTCGCGAGCAGCATCAGACGATGCTGAAGCGCTTCCCGTTCATCGTGGAGCATGTCGACACGAGCGAAATATCGGGCAAGCCCTACCTCAGTCTTATCGTAAAGGAAAAGAAATCAAGTGTGAACTGGCGTCGCCGCACATCGTCGCTGCGCGAGGTGGTGGAAGGCTCGCGCTCGGAAGGCATCGACGAGATTTTCAACGACGCTTCCACTCGCGTATTCCTCGAGGACATCATGCGTGAGATAGATTTATATCAGAACGACATCAACCTGTTCCAAAACAGGTTCGTAAGCCCGCTGTCGCGCATCGCCCCCGACTTCTACAAATTCTACCTTACCGACACGGTCGACGTCGGCAACGAGCGCTGCATCGTGCTGTCGTTCTACCCCCACAATCATGCCGCGTTCGGCTTTATGGGACACGTCTATGTTCCCGAAGGCGACACTACAATGTTCATTCGCAAAGTAGAAATGCACTTGCCGCGCGAGATCAACCTCAACTTCATCGACAACCTGTACATCACCCAGACATTCGAGCGCGCGCCCGACGGCTCCCGACTGAAGACATCAGATGACCTGATGGCCGAACTCAGCATTGTCGGAGCTTCCAACGGAATGTTCCTGCATCGCACCACGGCCTACAACCGACATTCGTTCGATGCAATTGCCGATTCCGTATTCGACGGCGGAGGCGCGGTAGTTGTAGAAAAAGGCGCTGAAGCGCGCGACGAGGAATACTGGAACGATGCCCGACTTGTATCAATCTCGCACGGCGAAAGCACTGTCGGCCGACTTATGCAGTGCTTCCGCTCCGTACCACTGTTCTATTGGGGCGAGAAAATCGTCAAGACACTGTTCTCAGGCTACATAACCACCGGCAATCCAAGTAAATTCGATTTCGGGCCGGTCAATACTCTTATCAGTTTCAATTCCACCGAAGGCGCTCGCCTCAGAATCGGAGGAATGACGACAGCCAACCTGTCGCCGCGATGGTTCGCCCGTGCATTTGCCGCCTACGGATTCAAGGATCACAAGTGGAAGTACAGCGGCGAAGTCGAGTATTCGTTTATCGACAAGAACTATCATTCGCGCGAGTTCCCCGTACAGTCGATTCGCTTCACATCGTCGTACGACATCGAGCGCCCGGGACAGAACTATCTGTTCACATCGCCCGACAACATAGTGCTGTCGCTCAAACGCATGTCCGACGACCGCGTACTCTACAAGCGCCTCAACCGACTTGAATTTTATTGGGAAAACGCCTCTAACTTTTCGGTAGGCCTGGCACTGCAACACATCCGCCGCGAGGCGGCAGCATCAATGCCGTTTGTCGACGGTAATGGCAACGTGCTCGACCACTTCAATGAAAGCTCGGCCGAACTGATATTGCGCTATGCGCCCGGCGAAAAGTTTGTGCAGACGCGCACCTACCGCATACCTGTCAATCTCGACGCACCTGCCATCACGCTGCGCCATACGTTTGCCGCTCGCGGTCTGTTCGGCTCGCGCTACAATGTCAATGTCACCGAACTCGACATTGCCAAGCGCTGGTGGTTCTCGGCATTCGGCTATCTCGACACATACATCGGCGGCGGACACGTATGGAGCAAATCGCCGTTCCTCAACCTTCTCGTGCCCAATGCCAATATGTCGTACATCGTCGAGCCGCGCAGCTTCTCGCTGCTCAACCCGATGGAGTTCATCAACACGAGTTACGCCTCATTCGACATAACGTATTGGGCCAACGGCGCCATCTTCAACTACGTGCCATACCTGAAGAAGTTGAAACTGCGCGAGGTCTTCGCCGTTCGCGGTCTGTGGGGCCGATTGGACAAGAATTGCGATCCTACGCTCAACAGCGACCTGTTTCAATTCCCCGACGGAGCGGGAGCGGTGGCTATGAAGCGTGGCCCGTATATGGAAGCATCGGTGGGCATAGAAAACATTTTCAAAGTCCTGCGTGTTGATTATGTGTGGCGTCTCAACTACCTTGATGTCCCCTACAAGATAGACAAGCATGGCATACGCATAGCAGTGCACGTCACGTTCTGATTGTTAAAATCGGGCTACTGCATTGCTTTTGCAAAATTATTCACTAAATTTGCACTGCAAACTATAATTAATACGTATTAATCAACTAACTCTCAAATTATGGCTTACGTAATTTCTGACCAATGTGTTGCTTGCGGCACATGTATCTCTGAATGCCCCGTAGAGGCTATCTCTGAAGGCGAAATCTACAAGATCGACCCCGATACATGCATCGAATGTGGCTCTTGCGCCGCAGTTTGCCCCAACGAAGCAATCCTTCCTCCCCAATAAGGAGCAACACATCTCATCAATGTAAAAAACACAGGCTGCGCCAATCGGCGCAGCCTGTGTTTTTTTATACAATATTCGTTATTACTTCGTGAGGCCGGAGTAGTCGGTGCTGTAGCGGAGCATCTGCTGCATGTAGCCTTCGCCATATGTGACGGTAACATCGGTGATGTTGCCGTTCTCGTCGAATGTCGGAGTATAGACGGGGTTGACAAAGCCGCGATAGGGAGCGATGTCGAGTGTTGCATAGCGACGGAGCACTTCCTTGTGAAGTTTCTGATCGACTTTCACTGCGTAGCGTTCAACGAGTGCCGCACCGGCTTCGTAGTCGCCCTCGCTCTTGATGCGCTGAATCTCTGCAAGCAGTTGACCGAAGAGACCGCGGAGTGCTTCGTAGTCGTTGATCTTCACATAAGTCTTACCCTTGCGCTTCACCAGTTCGATGACATGGTCCTTGCGGCCGTGCTCATAAGCCCAAGCGGCGATGAGCTGGCGGTTGCGCATGTGTGCTTCCTCGATATCCTTGCCGGGTTCGATACGCATAAGCTGCGTCATAAGGCCGTTGAGGATATACTTGTAGTATTCGGCTTTGTAGGCGTCGGGGTTGTCGAGCAAGCCGATTTCGAGCAGCTTGGGATCGCCGAGATAGTAAAGTGCGAAGAGGTCGGCACGTGCTTCTTCGAGAGTGGAACCGTGTGCCTTGAGGGCATCGGGATCAACACCGGGGAGCAGACGACCCGAACCGTGTCCGAGACATTCGTGAAGGTCGGTGTGAAGGTTGTCGGTGATGAAGAGATAGCGTTCGAGCAACTCGCGCGTGGGTTGGTCGATGACAAACTCTTCGTTGAAGCCGTTGCCGTGCGATGCTTCATCGTAGGCCTGGGTGATATTTTCAAGTGTAACGGACTTCGAACCGTGAGCGGCGCGAATCCAGTTGGCGTTGGGCAGGTTGATGCCGATAGGTGTCGAGGGGTATGAATCGCCTGCAAGGATTGCAGCAGTGATTACCTTAGCCGACACGCCGCGTACTTCGTCCTTGCGGAAGCGCGGATCGACAGGCGAATGATCTTCGAACCACTGAGCATCGGCCGAGAGGACTTCGGTGCGGTGGCTTGCGGTCACATTCTTGAAGTTGACAATCGATTCCCACGAGCCGGTCATGCCTAACGGGTCGCCGTAGCTTTCGATGAAGCCGTTGATGAAGTCGACCTGCGAGGCGGTGTCGTCGGTCCAGCGAATCGAGTAGTCGTCGAACGTGGCGAGATCGCCGGTAGTGTAGAAGTCGATGAGTCGGGCTATGGTGAGGCGCTGAGCATCGTTTTCGGCATAGGCCATTGCCTTGGTGAGGTTGTCGACAATGTGCGCGATAGCGTCGCTGTAGAGGCCGCCAAGCTTATACACCTGTTCGTGGATATGGCCGTCGGCATCCTTCACGAGACGTGTGTTAAGGCCGTAGGAGATAGGTGTGGGATCGTTGGGGTCTTTGAGATTGTTGTAATATGCTTCGACTTCGGCTTGAGTGACACCTTCGTACATATTGTTGGCCGATGTAACGATGAGGTCGGTGTCGGCTGCCTGATTGACGCGCTTGGCGGCTACCGCAGGGTCGAAGATAGCAGCGAAGATTTCGCTCTGTACGGGAGTCCAAGCACCTGTGCCGATTGCGGCCACGCGACCTTCGAGCCATTCGCGGCTGAACTCGGGAGTGAACTTGTCGGTCGAATAATGATGGTGGATGCCGTTGGCAAATTCCACTTGCTTGATGTACTTTTCAAAAGCCTTGAAGTCGGCCGATGTGCGGTCACCGTCGAAAGTGGTATACACCTTTTCAAGCATCTGACGCAACGGCAGATTGTATTTATAATTCTGATCCCACAGGATGTCGCGCCCCCAAAGGGCGGCTTCCGTCAGGTAGTAGACGAGTCGCTTCTGATTGAGCGACAGCGATTCAAAGTCGGGAACTTGGTAGCGGAGCACCTCGATATCGGCGAAGCGGTCGACCGTGTACTTGAACGGTGCCGAGCCTTGCGCGGGTGCCGATTGGATCTGAGCCATCGGTGTGAGTGTTGTGAGTGTCAGTGCAGCGACCGACATCATTGTTGCAAGTTTTGACATTATAATGTATGTTTAGAGGATTGTCAGTTTTGTTTGGACCAGGTGTGTTATTCCACATAGAGAATCAAGCCCTTGAGGTATTCGCCTTCGGGATGATAGATGTTGACCGGATGATCGGCGGGCTGGGTAAGCTGATGCAATATGCGTACGCGGCGACCGGTCGATGCTGCTGCCGAGAATACTGCGAGGCGGAACTGCTCGCGGCTCACAGCCTGAGAGCACGAGAACGTAAACACGATACCGCCCGGAGCCACCTTGGCGATGCCGGCCGCATTGAGTTTCTGATAGCCGCGCAGAGCGTTGCGCAGAGCGCTGCGATGCTTGGCAAATGCCGGCGGGTCGAGGACGATAAGGTCGTAAGCGCCCTTGTCCACGTTGTCCAGGAACTTGAAGGCATCTTCGGCGTAGGCGTGGTGGCGCGGATCGTCGCCGAAATTGAGGCGCACGTTGGCTTCGGTGAGGGCGATTGCCTTGGCAGACGAATCGAC
The DNA here is from genome assembly GCA_937995285.1 of uncultured Bacteroidales bacterium. Lineage (GTDB taxonomy): Bacteria > Bacteroidota > Bacteroidia > Bacteroidales > Muribaculaceae > CAG-873. Next base: position 17,644 of record CALKKU010000111.1, read on the forward strand.
CGAATCGACTGCAGCAGCATTGCCGCGCATGGCATATACGGAGAAACCGCCCGTGTAGCAGAACATATTCAGTACACGACGACCGTGGCTGTAGTGTTCGAGCAGGGAGCGATTGTCGCGTTGGTCGACGAAGAAACCGGTCTTTTGCCCGCGAAGCCAGTCGATGTTGAATTTCAGGCCGTTTTCCACAGCTACGCAATCGCCTGCCGAACCGATGAGGTAGTCGTTGACAGGGTCGAGATGAGCCTTGTAGGGCAGCGTTGTGTCGGATTTGTAGTAGACGTTGCGGACGCCGAGACCGTCGATTTCGACAAGTTGGCGAGCGACGGTTTCGCGCACGAAGTGCATACCGGGCGAGTGTGCCTGAACCACTGCCGTGTCGCCGTAAATGTCGACAACCAAACCGGGCAGGAAGTCGCCCTCGCCGTGTACGAGGCGGAACGCGGTGTTGTCCTCGCGGCGCAGGCCGAGTGCCTGACGCATCTGCCAGGCACGACGCAGAGCATCGCCGTAGAACTTGTCGTCGATGACGATGTCTTCGAATGCCAACATTCGCACGGCTATGGAACCTATCTGGAAGTGTCCGACGCCGATTATACGACCGTCCGAGGCCATTACTTTTACTATGTCGCCTTCGTCGATGTCGCGAGGCATCTCGGTGAGCGCACCGGAGAACACCCAGGGATGAAAGCGGTCGAGCGACTCTTCTTTGCCGCGACGCAGGCGCAGCACGGGATATGTCGATGTTGTCATTTTATAAAGAATCTATAGATGTCGTTGCCGTTGGCATATATCAGCAGCAGGAACAGGAAGCCCATGCCTATCATATTCGCCACTTCAATGAAGCGTTCCGAAGGACGGCGGCGTGTGACGATTTCAAAGAGTGTGAAAAGTGTATATCCGCCGTCGAGTGCCGGGATGGGAATGATGTTCATAAAAGCAAGGATAACCGACAGGAATGCGGTGATTTCCCAGAATGCAAGCCAGTTCCACGAGTTGGGGAACAGCGAGCCGAGCGCACCGAAGCCTCCGACGCTCTTGGCGCCTTCCTTAGTGAAGACAAGTTTGAGTGAGCTTGCATAAGCCGACAGACGGTCGATACCTTTCTCCCATCCGTGAGGAATGGCCTGAAAGATGTTGTACTGAACATTCACCACGTCAAAAATCTTGTTGGCCGGCGTGAGCTGAATGCCGATCTTGCCGCCGTCGCTGATTTCAACGGATTGAGTTATAACATTACCCTCGCGAAGTATCTGCATCGGCGCAGCAGTGCCCTTGTGAGCTTCGAGAGTGGGGAAGAATTCGGTAAGCGAAGGTGTTGTGTCATTAGCAACCGAAAGGATGCGGTCACCGGGTTGCAAACCGGCACGCGCCGCACCGTCGCCGCCAAGTACATCCTGTACTACAACCGGAGTACGCATCGACATATACATCGAACCTTCGGCAAGTAGAGCCTTGGATGTGGCTTCGGATATTGTGATTTCAACCGTATCGCGATGATTACGAAGAACACCGATGCGGTTGCCGGCGGTCATAAAGTCAAGGCCGTTGGAGCTGCTCTCGGGGTCGATAGCATTGCCGTTGAGCGACACGAGTATATCGCCGTCGCGGAAGCCGGCTTTATGCATGATTTCATTGTAGTCCATACCCTCGGCCATATTCTCGTAGGGGATGAACGAATCGCCCCATTTGAGCGATATACCGGCGTAGACCACAATTGCGAGCAGGAAGTTGAACAGCACGCCGGCCACCATCACCAGCAGGCGCTGCCATGCCGGCTTGGAGCGAAATTCCCAAGGTTGCGGTTCGGCGGCGAGGTCTTTGCTCGACTTTGTCTCGTCGACCATGCCCGCAATGTCACAGTAGCCGCCGAGGGGCAGCCAGCCGAGACCGTAGATTGTGGAACGCCACGTAGGGCGACCGTCGGGTCGCGGCGAGTGTTCTTTACCGACGCGGATTGTCTTCCACGCATGCGTCTCGTCCTTGCTCACAATCCTCAGAGTACCCTTCATCGGGTCATATTTGAGCAGCGAGAAATATGGATTGAAGAACAGGTAGAAGCGATTGACCTTGATGCCGAAGATGCGGGCAAATATATAATGGCCGAATTCATGAACGGTGACCAAGATAAGCAAGGCCACCACAAGTTGCAGGGCTTTAATGAGAAATGTTTCCATTGAGAGTCGATGAAATGAATTGTGAGGCACGCGAGCGTGCTTCGGTATTTGTGGCCACAAAGTCGTCGAACGTCGGTGTGGCTATGAACGGAGTGGCGTCGAGTGTCGCCATAATTGTGCGGTAGATGTCGTTGAAGCCGATGCGGTCGGCAAGGAACGCGGCGACGGCAATCTCGTTTGCGGCGTTGATGATGCAGGCGGCGTTGCCTCCGCGTTCGAGAGCGAGGGCTGCAAGGCCGAAGCATGGGAAGCGGTCGACATCGGGCTGTTCAAATGTAAGGGTGTTATGCGTAAGCAGCGAGCAGAAATCGGCCACGTTGTCGAGGCGGGTCGCTTCGCCCAGTGCGTAAGCTATCGGCAGTGTCATTTCGGGCACACCCATCTGAGCCTTGATGGCGCCGTCGCGAAATTCCACCATAGAGTGGATTATCGACTGCGGATGCACTATGGCACAGATCTTGTCGGGCGTCATATCGAAAAGCCAACGGGCCTCGATTATCTCGAACGCCTTGTTGAGCATCGAGGCCGAATCGATGGTAATCTTGGCGCCCATCGACCAGTTGGGATGCTTCAGCGCATCGGCCGCATGTGCCGACGCTATGCGCCCACGCGACCAGGTGCGGAACGGGCCGCCCGAAGCGGTGATGATAAGACGCTTCACCGATGCCGGATCCTCATCTTTGAGGCATTGGTAGATTGCCGAATGTTCGGAATCGACGGGGTATATCTTCGAAGTGGATTGCGACAGCAGAGAAGTGATGTAACTGCCGGCCACCACCATTGTTTCCTTATTGGCGAGAGCAATGTCCTTGCCGGCCTTTATGGCTGCAACGGTAGGCAACAGGCCGCTGTAACCGACTGTGGCGGTTACCACCATATCCACATCGTCGCGTGTGACGGCTTCGGCGAGAGCATCGGCTCCGGCTGCCGTGGCTATGCCTAAGGGAGCGAGAGCTTCATGCAGACGTCCGTACAGACTTTCATCGGCTATGACGGCCAAGGCCGGACGGAATTTCCGAGCCTGCGCTATGAGGTCGTCGACACGATGGCCGGCGGCCAACACCGTGGCAGTGTAGCGGTCGGAATGTCGATCGATTATATCGAGCGTCTGTGTGCCTATCGAGCCTGTTGAGCCGAGGATGGCTATTCGTTTGGTCATAATCAGTTGGTTCAATAATCGATATAGAGCGCGGGGTCGAGTCGCGAGCCTCCGTGCCAAAGTTCAAACGTCAGCGGACGCGGCATCGACGAGCCTACGCGCTGTCCGGCCACCACCTTCTGTCCCGATACCACATACACTTCCGACAGGTTGCCCATCACGGAGATGAAGTCGTTGGGATGCTGAACGACGATGGTCGACAGTCCGTCGGCATCGGTGTACGAAGCCACGACCGTGCCGCGATACACGGCCATTGCCGGACCGGCTCCAGTATCGGTGTCCGACGGAGACTCGAACAGCATACCTTCGGCGGCAATCGGCGACAGCACCGAGCGGTTGAATCGGTCCTGCTCCTCGAACTGCTTCACAAAACGCCGCTCGGTCTCTGACGCAGCCATAAGCGAATCGGCCACAACATCTTTGTCGCTCACGAGCGAGTTTACCTCGGCCGGCTTCACCTTGTCGGAGAGTATATCGACAAGGTTGTCGACATAGGCGGCATTGACACGTGCACTACGTTCGAGCGAATCGACACGCATAGCCGTCTCGGCGTACTGCAGCCGCAAGTCGCCCTTGAGATGTCCGGGCAGAAACTTGGCCAGCGGTGTGAACAGGAATATCATCGCAATGAGCGATGCGATTGCTGCAACCACACCAACAGCGGCAAGGATTACCTTGGAACCTCGCAGACCGATTGAGAATGTACGTTCGAGAGTGTTCTCGTTCACTATTTCCACACGATAACGGCGCGACGCAAAGTGCGGGCGCCGATGCAACACCGTGCCGCGGCTTTTTCGAGCCTTGGCCGTGTCGCCGACCGGTGTTTTCGTTGACGTTTTCAATACCACAAAGTTACGCAATTTTGCGTAATTTCAGAGCATCGCGATTGAAGATTAAATCTTCCAGGCAGTGATAAGGCGATTGATACGTGCCACGCCGCGACCGCCGGCGAGAGAATATGCACGATAGGCGCGCCACAACAGGCGGCGCGGCCACGGTTGGCGAGCAAGAACTTCGCGAGCCAACTCACGAGCACCGACGTCATATCGACACACGGTCGATGCCATCAGCAGTCGCATCAGGTCTACCCAATACTTGCACCGTTCGGGCAGTTCGCGCTCTATGGCATCAAGTCCGGCTCGCATACGATCGAGTTTGCCGTCGGGCGTGTTCATAATCGATTCGCGCGACACATTGACTTTTATCGTAACATCACCTTCGACGTGCGCCACCTTGGGGTTGACGCGCAACAGTATGCGATTGCCCAACTCGGCATCGTCAAATATCTGTGTCGATTCATCCCAACCTCCGACGGTTCTGAAAATCGACGTGCGCGCCATATAGCGTTGTGTACTGAATATGGAGTGGAACACATTGTTGTACAGCATATCGCGAGTGATAAATCCGTAGCGCTTGGGCAGGCGCCGACCGTCGAGCCACCAATATGAATCCCAACCGATTACACCGGCATCGGGATGAGCGGCGGCTGTGTCGAGAGCACGTTGCACATGATCGGGCATCATTTCGTCGTCCGAATCGAAAAACATTGTCCACTCGGTATCGACAAGTGCCAAGCCTGCATTGCGAGCCGCGCACGCTCCCGGACGCTTCTCTTCAATCACGTCCACACGGAAATCCGGAGCGTCGACTCGCCGCTGCCACTGCCGCAACACCTCCAAGGTGTTGTCGGTGGAATTGTTGTCGACCAGTACCACACGGAGCGGACGCGCCGTCTGCGCAGCCACCGAATCGAGTGTACGCCCGACAATATCAGCACGATTGTGTACCGGAATTACTATGGTTATGAGAGGCGTTGTCATTGCGTTATCAATCAGTTTTGTCTGTCTTTTTGCCGTTCGACTGCTTGTCGGATGTTTTGTCAGAGGTGTCGGATTGTTCGGCGTCGAGTCGACTTTGCTTGAGCAGTGTTCTCTCGGCATTCTTCACTGCATTTTCCATCTTGTCATGATCGGACGCAGACGTCGGCTTCTCGACATCCTGACGGGCGGGATTGCTGTTGCGAACCGCTGTCGAAGTTTCTTTTGTCGGTGACTGTTCGCGATCCGTGCGGTTGGTGCGTTCAGTGCCTGTATCGACCGCCTCATGTCCGGCTTGTTGTCTATGGTCGTCTCGCGTCTCTTTCGATTTGCTGCTGAAAGCAATGACAGCAGCAACAACTCCAATGACGACCACTGCGATAGCGCCCCATAGCCATGAGGGCATCTTCCTTGAGCGCGTTATCGGCTGAAGCGGCACGGCTGCTGCCGACGGCTGCGGAGCGAACTCTTTGGGTACGTCCTGTGCCGCGCCGGCTTCGATACGAGCAGCTACGACCGTGACATTATCCTTGCCGCCGGCTTCGAGGGCGGCGGCTATAAGATTATCTACGCACTTTGTCACATCATTCGGCTCGGCAGCCATTATGCTTTGCATCTCGCTGTCGCGAAGCATACCGCACAGGCCGTCGGAGCACAGGAGGATGATGTCGCCATTGTGAAGCGGATATTCCGTATAGTCGGGCTCGGCCTTATCCTCGGCATCGCACAGGCAACGAGTGATGATATTGCTGTCGGGATAATCGAATGCCTGCTCGGCGGAGATTGCGCCCGAATCGACGAGCGCCTGTACATAGGAGTGGTCTTTCGACACCCGACGCAGTCCGCTGACGGGATTGAAAGCGTATGCTCGTGAATCGCCGCACCAGCAGACCCGGGCTTTGTCACCGACTATCCAGACCATGACGATTGTCGTACCCATACCGCGCGAAGCCTCGTCGGTCGATGACTTGATACGCCTGTCGGCCTCGACTACAACCGACTTCATAAACTTCTCGATTGAAGCCGACGAAGCCGTGACATCATCGCCTATCCGATCGGCTGCGAAGTATTCGGAGGCCGTATCAACCGCAATCTTCGATGCCACTTCGCCGGCATTCATACCACCCATACCGTCGGCTACGACAAGCAGCGTGCCGGCGGCATTTGTCGCCGTATAGTAATTGTCTTCATTGTTCGTGCGCTTGCGCCCGATGTCTGTCTTGGCGGCCACGCGCAGTTGGATTGTCGACTTCATTGCAGTGATAGAGGATAGAGGTATGAGTACTTCAGTTTGCAAATATAACGACTTTAGAGGGAAATAACGCAAGCCGCAGAGCGGATAATTGATGAACAGCAGTGATTTTTTGACGAACCGCCGCCGTTTGCGGATATTACATTTTCATTTCATCTCGCCGAGCCGTTAGGATTTCCGCCGCAAAAGCATTAACTTTGCTCTCACTATGAAACGTTTGCAACTCTATGCCCCGGGACTGCTGCTCCTGCTGGCGCTCATCATTATGTGGATTCCATGGCTCGGCGAAACGCTTTTCTACTCAAAGGGCGAACCGCGCGAAGCCTTAGTGGCTGTGTCTATGCTGCAACAAGGCGACTGGGTGTTGCCGGCCACGTGCGGCACGGATATTCCCTACAAGCCGCCGTTCCTGGCATGGATCATTGCGATATTGGCTTCGGTGCTCAATGACGGCGTGGTCAATGAATTCATCTCGCGCCTGCCGTCGGCATTGGCGGCCATCGGTTTAGTGATGGGTACGTATGTCTGGGCACGCAAGGCCCGCGGCGAGCGCTTCGCTCTCATTATGTCGGTTGTGCTTGCCACGTCGGTGGAATTTTACCGAGCCGCCACTGCATGCCGCGTCGACATGGTGTTGACGGCGTGTATGGTAGGCGCGATGTACCTCATATTCGATTTATTCGACAAGAAAAAAATAAATTGGCTGCGCTACACGGCTACGGTATTGCTGCTCAGCGGCGCCGTGCTCACCAAGGGACCTGTCGGCGCTTTGCTTCCGTGCCTTGCCATGGGCATCTACTTCCTGCTGCACGGCGAACGCTTCTTCCCCACCCTCGGCCGTCTGACGCTGCTTTGCATAGTATCATTTCTGCTGCCGGCGCTATGGTATTATGCAGCATGGCTGCGCGGCGGCAACGACTTCCTCGGCCTCGTATGGGAGGAGAACATCCAGCGCCTTGCCGGCACCATGCCATACGAATCGCACGTAAAGCCGTTCTGGTACAACTTCGTAACCATCATCATCGGCCTGCTGCCGTGGACACTGCTTTGCATATTCGCATTGACAAAAGCCGGTAAATTCCGTATGCCGCGCTTCTCCAAGATGCGCCCGGCCGCACTGCTGTCGTTCACCGCGACGATTGTCATCGTGGGCTTCTACTGCATTCCTGCCAGCAAACGCAGCGTGTATCTGCTGCCGGCTTATCCGTTTATGGCCTACGGCATCGCGGTGCTTGCCGAATCGCTGACGCGCACACGCATCAACAAAGCGTATACCTACGTAATTGCCGTAATCGCAGTTGCAGCACCTGTAGCGCTGCTCGTCAATTGCATCGTACCACTCACACGCTATGAGTTCGACATAGTCGGTTGGTGGGCTTACCCGCTGTTGTTGTTGCCGATTGTCACAACAGCGATAGTGCTGAAGCGCTGCGACATCCGCAAGATTGCCGGTGCGTGCATCATCACGCTGAGCATACTCACCACATACGGCGGTGCAATAATGCCCGGCACAATGAATCAACTCAGCGACAAACCCGATGCAGCTCGACTGGCAGAAATGGCCGGCGACCGCGGCATCTACATCGTGGGCGATTCGAAGCACTTCGCCAACATCTATGCCGTAAATTATTATCTCGATGACCGCGTGCGCCGCATCGACAACGCATCCGAAGCCGACACCTGTGCCGTCGGCACGGTACTTGTGTTCGTCAACGAACCCGACACGGTAGGATTACCCGCATCGTACTCACTCCGACAGTTGAAGCCGCGACTGAGCGACACCCGCCGCGAAGCGTTCTATGCCGTAAAGGTAAAGTAAATCAATCGTCGTAGTTGCGCTTGGGATTGCGCGGGAACCACCCCTTGCGCACTCGCTCGCGTTGCTCGAATATCTCCTTGACCGTCCAAAATGACGAGAATCCGACAACCCCGGCGAGGGTCGACCACAACACATCGTCGACCAACACGGCCAAGGCGCACATCACCAACCCCAACACGGCGAACCACCACCAGCAGCGCACGCCGAAGTAGTATTCGCACTTCACCACCACCGGGTGGAACAGACCTATTATCAAAAAAGTGCCAAGGCCGATAGCCAGCCCCAGCAGATGCCATTGGCTTAATATTTCACTCATAACGAGTGCAAATTTAGTAATAAAATTTGGATAACATCCCGATAAGCCGTAACTTTGCAGCCGCATTGGCAACAGATGTTGTCAGTAAAACAAACGACAACAACGGTTGTCGACAAACGGTCCGGTAGCTCAGTTGGATAGAGCATCTGCCTTCTAAGCAGACGGTCACGCGTTCGAATCGCGTCCGGATCACACAGTGAGGTCGCAAACCTTTCGGTTCGCGACCTCACTCGTTTTTTGTATGGAGTACAATATTATTACTTGCGGCGGCGGACGGAGCGGGTGGCGCTCTGCGAACGCTGCTGCGACGATTCTTTGATGTGCGACGACTGGCGGCGCGACGAACGTCGTGTGCTGCGCTGCGTCTGCTGCTGAGGAGCCTTGGCCGGTTGGGCCGCGGTTGAATCACCTGTGGCCTCTGCCTGAGCCTGTGCGCGCGCCTGAAGTTCTTCGCGCGTGGGTGTCCACAGATTGTTTTCGAAGGTGTTGAGACGCGCCTGAATGCTGTCCTGGGCATGCTTCAGGTCTTCGGCGTCGGGAAACTGCTGAGCAAGCGACTGATTGCGCAGATTGCGCGTCTTGTATATCTCACCGTCGTACATTGTGAGGGTAAAATAGTCGTCGTAGGTGCATGTAGGCAGGTTGTTGTCGTCGTTGACAAATATCTGCTGCAATGCAAGGCTCGGACGCAGATCACTCATCTTCACCCAGAACATCGGATAGCGAACCGCTTCGCCGCCAAAGTCTCCGGCTCGGTGAAGCACGGGACAGATGGCATCTACTTCGGGACGCAGGCGATTGTTGCGTGTGTCGAATGTCCAACGCTCGATGACATAATAACTGAGCACCTCGTTGGTGGGAACGTCGCTTTCATCGATCACATAGCGAGGATTGCGTTCGTTGGAACCGCGAGCCGGCGAGTAGATAATATGGAAGCGATCGAGAATGTCCTTGACGGGCACTTTATATTTGTCGGTGAATATCTCGCGGCCGTCAAGGTATTCGTAGGCCGTGAGTTTATTGTCGGCAAGGAGGCGCATAATGATGCGGAACAGATTTTCCTGACCTTCTTCGGGTTCTTCGGGAAAGTAGAGCGGCGCGTTCTGCACCTTCGTCAGGTCGAGCTGGCGATAGATGATACGAAGCCACTGTATGTCGGCATCCGATATTTCCGACGATTCGCCGTAGAGCGACTGCATACGTTCGGTGACGCCGGTCGCCGTGTTGGTCGACTGCGTGTCGTTGGTGCGGCGTCGCACGATCGAACCGGTGGAGCGGTCGTTGTTGTCCTGCGCCGTAAGTGTGACGGCGGCAGCGGCAATCGCAAGTGCCGATAGAGTATATTTTATTGCTTTCATAGTGCGTTGAATGCTCTTATTGTACGATTACTTCCATAGGCGACAGGTCGCGAGTTATGCCGTCGGGACCTTTGGCCTTGATACGTGAGATATAGAAACGCTTGCCGCGCTGAAGGCGCTGGAACGACTGGCGCTGACGTGACGAGAAGTTTGCACCGTCGCTGACCTCCGGAATCGCATTGCCCATCGAATCGAAGAACACGGTCTCGAAACTGAGGACGGTAAACGGCGTGTCAAGCAATCCGTCGTCAATAGCAGCCTGCAAGCCCTGAGCCTTGAGAAGCAAGGTCTTGGCAAACGGTTTGCCGCCACGATAGTGGTCGATGTTGCCGGCTTGATCGGTAAACGCGATGAACGGAGTCGGATCGGGCAGTTTGCGCACGCGGAACTTCGTCTGTGCCACCTGCACCGAGCGGCCGTCCATATTGGCGGTGACAGTCACCACAGCATCACGACCTACGCCTTCCGGACGGGCAATCCAATGGTCGCCCGATCGCTGCAACGAGCCGTTTGACATCGTGGCCGAGATGTCGCTCATGGCCACACCGGGTACGGAGATGCTGACGGGGTTGGCGATACCTGCATAAAGCACATTCATCATCGTGGCCGATACGGTGGCCATAGGTTCGATGACAGTGTATGACGACTCGAAAGGATGGCGGGTCGATGTGCCGTCGCCATGATTAACTTCGAGGTAGCCGCTGTACGAGAACGTACCGGTCTGCGTGGTGCTGAGTTCATAGAGCCCGCGGTCGTTGCCGAGGCGCTTGCCTCCGACATATACCACCGGACGGGCCGTGGTATCCACGGCGGCGAGGACGATGTTGGCGGAATATTTGCCGCCACGCATCACCATACGCGACTGCGGCATGACGTAGGCGTTGAGTTCGTTGACACGGACATCACCGGCATCGACCTGAGAGTAGATTGTCGACAGCGCCTCACCCTCGGCATAGAGAATATCACTTTCGAGTTTGGTGAGCAAGGTAACGGCTGCCACTACGGGCTGCTGGTCGAACTTGGCTTCCTCCCACTGCTGAGGCACGAGAGTGCCGGCACGCAGTATCGGGTCGGTCGACAGGATGTGTGCGATATTTGCACGCTTGAGCGAATCGGGGACATATGAACCGACAAAGTCGCGGTATGCCTCCACGCGCTTACGCAGATCGCGGCCACGCGGATTGCCCGGAGCGAGCATCACAACGGCAGCCGCTTCGAGGTCGTCGCGGTTGAGAATGTTGTCGGGGTCGCCTTCAGGACCGTCGGCTTTGTGAACAATCTGAAGTTTGAGCGAATCGACGAGATGTATCAGGTCTGCCGTGGCGCGGCGCACCTCCGATGCCTTATCGAGCCATTGACCGCCCTTGTCGGGATTGACTGCGGCAAACGCTTCGAGTTGGCGATAAATAGCCTCGTTGCGTTGAGCGACATTGTCGTTGGAACGCGACAAGCCGTCTTGCACCTGCGTAAATCCGTCGAGCACGTCGCTCGATACATTGAGGGCGAGCATAGCGGTCAGGACGATATACATCAAGTTTATCATCTTCTGACGCGGGCTTAGCCTGTTGTTGTTTGCACCCATTTGTATGACGGATTATAAAGTGCTTGTTGAGTTGTTGTTTGCGTTGGTGTCCACACCCATCGGGCGGTACATATTCACGGTCATCGCAGTGAGCATCTTCTCGTATACCGAGTTGAGTTGCTGCATATAGCGTGTCATGCGCTCTGTTTCCTCGCAGTAGCGAACGGAATTGGATGCGCTCTTCTCGTACATGTCGCGGATGTCCTTGATACCACGGTTGACGCGGTCGATCGAATCGAGCTGCGACGAAATGCTCTTGAGCTGAATTTCGTAGATGGTGTTGAGGCCCGTGATATTGTGGTTGAGAGCCTGCATCTGCTCCACATAGCCTTGCGACGAGCGAGTGATGTTTTCGGAGTTCTCGGTGATTGCCTTGTAGGATTGCAGCAGTGTTTCGCTCACTTGGTTGAGAGCATCGGTGGTGCTGCGCAGTTGTTGCATAGCCTCGGCGATACCCGACATCTGCTCGATGTACTGCTGAGTGGCCGATGTGACCTCCGACACGTGCGAGAGTTGATCGGCTGCTGAAATGCCTGATACGGCAGCGGCTGCCTGAGCGGCACCGGCCTGAGCCGGTACTGCACCGCCGGCCTGTACCTGACCGCCAACAACGATTACCTGCTGACCGCCGACGACAGCGGCAGACTCGGGAGCTTCGGCGTTCTCGGCTTCTTCATCAGCGACTTCTTCGCCATCGAGGCCGGGATAAACGCGCTCCCACTTGTATTCACGCGGCGGACGGTCGAATGCCGTAAGCACGAACATAAGCACTTCCGTACCCATACCGATCGACAGCAGTGCATTGCCGCCGGGGAGGTGAAGAATCTTGAACAATGCGCCCCAGATGACGATTGCGGCACCTATCGAGTAGGCGAAGTTGAAGAATCGCTGACCTTTCTCGCTGCTGATGAAAGCACCGATGCCACGCTTATATTTTTGAACTTTTCCCATTTTCGGATATTGTTGTGTTGTAGTATGTTCGTGAGTTGATTATTTCTTCTGGCGGTTGCCGCGGGCGAAGCCGATCTGAGTGCGGACGCAGCGGAAGCCGATGTAAGAGCGCTGTTCGTTCTGATATTCCCACATGCGGAGATCGGAGCGGATGTTGTGAGCCACATCCTTCCACGAACCGCCGCGTACAATCTTGCGCTTCAGGCGGTAGGGATCTTCCTGAGCGGCATTGTAGCGATATTCGGGATTGAGGTCGTTGGTGAGGCGACTCACGCTCTCGGTGTAGGCCGTCGAGGTCCATTCGCTCACGTTGCCGGCCATATCATAGAGGCCGAAGTCGTTGGGCGCATATGTGCCGACACGCGAGGTAATCAGGTGACCGTCACGCACGAAATTGCCTTCGCCGGGCTTGAAATTGGCATAGAAGCAACCGCGATCCTCGCTTAGCGCAAGGTCGCCGTCCCAGGGATACATATTGTCGTCGTTGCCGGCGCGAGCCGCATATTCCCATTCGGCCTCGGTAGGCAGACGGTAAGGCTCTACATACACGCCTTCACGGCCGAGCGAGCGTCGCAGGAAGTCGGTGCGCCAGTTGGCAAAGGCATTGGCCTGTTCCCAGCTTACACCCACCACTGGATAGTCCGTGTAGCCGCCGTTGGAGAAGTACATACGCACGTAGGGTTCGTTGTACGAGTTCTCAAAGTCGTTGACCCAAGCGGTAGTGTCGGGATATACATTTACTATATATGTGTTGACGAAGTCGTAGTCGCCGGTGAGCTGACGCGAGATTGTGCGGCGGATGATGCGGCCGTCGTCATCGATGTAGGCTGTATCTTTCGAGATTGTCGGGTTCTCGGTAGATACGGCTATATCGGTATTGAGGTTGCGACGCGAGGGATCGAGACGGTTGCGACGACGTGCTGCGGCAGTGTGGTCGTAAATTTCGTAACGGTAGTTGAGCTGAGTACCGTCGAGTTCGCGCACACCGGTGATCGGGTTGGTGCGATAGAGACTTTCGATGGCTCGCTGCTCGTCCTCATTGGGATTGCGCCAGGGTATGGGCTTATTCCAGTTGAGGTGAGGAGTGATAGGATTGCCGTCGCGGTCTTCCTCGATGCGGAAGTCTTCGTTACCGCCGTATGCGGGATCGGCAAGGCGTTCGCGGATAATTGAGTCGCGTACCCAGAACACAAATTGCTTGTACTTGCCGTTGGTGATTTCTGTTTCGTCCATCCAGAAGGCATCGACCGAGATACCACGTGCATCGGCTTGCAGACCCCAAGCCGAATCGGCCTTGGCCGGACCGACCTTCATCGAGCCGCGGTCGACGAGCACCATACCGTAGGGGGTCGGTTCGGCCCACGACGAGCCGCCGACACCTGTCACTTCGCCGCCCGACGACGAGCGTGAACCGGTGGCACACGATGAGAGCGCCAACACTGCCGTGGCGCCCGTTAGGATTATATTTGTGAATATCTTCATATCTTTGCTATGATGAGAGTTTACATTATTCTGATACTCTTGTGGCGATTGCGATTCTTGTCGCCGAGGTTGAGCTTGAGTTTGTAGCCGACAACGACTTCGTGGCTGCCCGACGAAGCACTGTGAATGGCCGATGTGGCATAGTCGTAACTATACCCTATGTAGAAGTTCTTCACTTCGGCGGCTATTGTCGCAATAATCGCATCATTATAACGATAGCCTACACCGAAACTCAGGAACTTGTTGTACCTGGCACGCGCCGTGATTTCGCCCGTATACGACGTAAAATCAGTCTTGAACAATGCCGAAGGTATCAGTTCAAATAACGTATTTTTAATGGGAATATTGCATCCGGCCATAAAATATAAGGTACGAGCGGCCTTGAACTCATAAATCATTCCGTCTGTCGACGAACCGCCGTTTTCGCCGCCCATCGTGATTACGGGCGATGTGAGATGCGTCACCGACACGCCGGCCCAAAACTTCGGATGCTGATACCATACACCGGCGCCGAGATCGAATGCCGTGCCGTGAAGGTCGGTGGTGGGGATGCCCTCATCCGAGCCTTGATGATAGTCGTCGCCATCGGGCAGATTCACTTCCGAACCCTTGAATCGCTGGTCGTACATACCCACTTGAAGGGCGCCGGTAAATTCACCGCCCCACTTCTTGAACTTATAGCCTATCTGAGCGCCGAGAGTCAGCGAGTTGTACAGACCGATGCTTTCTTGCTGCATCACAAGGCCGGTACCGAAGCGACGGTTGAACAGTTTGAACGGCATATCGCCCGACACCATAAATGTCTGCGGAGCGCCGTCGATGCCCACCCATTGCAGACGTCCTGCACCTCGGATTTTCAGATAGTCAATCGAACCGACGGCGGCCGGATTATACAATGTCGGAACTTCGTAGTATTGGCTCATCTGAGCATCGGTCTGCGCCGAAACTTCGGAGACCGATACTGCAGCAAGCGCACACACCAAGGCCGATATTTTAATTTTCAGATTCATATCATTCAAAATAGAACGTCAGCACCACCATCTTCGACGTGGCCTTGCTCAGCGAGTTTGTAAATTTCAATCGGCCGGGGTCATCGGCAAGATCGGGGCGATCCTTTACAAGCATATCGGCCAAGCCGAGACAGAATTTAACCTCGGGAATAAACTTGAAATAAGGCAGATAGAAGTCGCAGCCGAAGCCGAACGAAATGAAGAAATCGGTGGTGGAAAGCTTCAGCAAGTCGTTGCGCTTCTTGGCGACATCGAATGCAGGCATCACACCGGCCAACACGTACGGGCGTGCATTGCGCACGCGCAATGCCGAGAATTTCAGGTCGAGCGGCGTGATGACATAGGCCGACTTTATGTTCTGCCGCTCCTCTGCGCCGGTGCTCACCTCGCGGAAACGGAGGTCTCGGCTGCCGAACATCATACCGGGAGAGAAACGCACCGAAAAGTAGTTATTGAGACGTACCGACAGCAAGGCCGTCACAGAGAATCCCGGTTGATATCCGGGCTGATCGACACGCCATTGCTCGCCGTCTTCGGTGATGAAGCCGTTGTGAGTAAGGCGCAAATCATCAACGTGTGCTCCTATCGAGAAGCCGAGATGCCACGGGCGCATATCCGCATAAGGGCGGTTTTCAATCTTGTCGTTGAAGCGCCGCGCCTCGGACGCCGCCGGCCACGCGATCGTCAACAGTACTGTCGTGATTATGAGTATAATCCTTTTCATCAACGTTATAACGCACAAATCACCGAAATATTGCAAACTTACGCGAAATGAAAAAAACGCTATTATATCCCTACCGCATTGAAATTACAAATAATTTTACTAATTTTGAGCCGCTACCAAACCACTGGCAAGTTATGTCGAATTATGAACGAAGACTCCTTAAAAACAAATAGCAGTTCAACTTTGAAACAAATCGAGTATAATTCTCTGCTCGACGATATTGGAAATATTCTCGCGGAAGCCCGTTCAAAAGTGAGTCACGAAGTGAACTCTGTTATGATCGACACCTACTGGAATATAGGCAGGTACATAGTAGAGTTTGAGCAAAGTGGCAACGGTCGTGCCGAGTACGGCACCAACCTGCTCAATAGGCTTTCAAAAGACTTGACGGCTAAATATGGCAAAGGATTCAGCAAAAGTAATTTGTTGTATATTCGCAAATTTTACACTACTTTCAGAAAAGGTGAGACAGTGTCTCACCTTTTGAGTTGGAGTCATTATTTCGAAATATTAAAACTGAACAATTCTCTCGAAATTTCTTTCTATATCAATGAGTGCAAAAAGCAACATTGGAGTGTACGCGAGTTGAAGCGGCAAATCAACAGCATGCTTTTTCACCGTTTCGCAGTAAGTAAGGACAAGGAGAATATTCTTCTGCTTGCAGAGAAAGGCACTGACATTCAAAAGCCTGACGACATTATCCGAGATCCGTTTGTACTCGAATTTGCAGGTCTTCCGGATCTTAACAGATACAGAGAGGGCGATCTCGAAAAAGCGCTCGTCAGCAATATCGGCCAATTTTTGCTTGAACTTGGACGCGGCTTTGCCTTCATCGGGCAACAATATCGATTCAGTATTGCAGGAAGGCACTACTATGTCGACCTTGTATTCTATCACGTGATTTTAAAAACCTATGTTCTGATTGACTTGAAGCGTAATGAAATTCAGCATGAAGATATCGGACAAATGAACTTCTACCTGAACTACTTCCGTAACGAAGTCTGTAGCGATGATGACAACGAACCAATCGGTATAGTTCTGGGAGCTACAGCTGATAGGATGACTATGGAGTATGCAATGGGTGGCCTATCTAATCAACTATTCATAAGTCGATATCAACTTTATTTGCCGGATAGAGAGACATTGGAACGCGAACTGCAACGCCTAATAAAATGTAATTCACAAAATAATGAAACGCTATAAAATATTGACTGTCGCTGCGTTGGCAGCGGTGACGGTGGCCGCGATGATGACCGGCTGCCGAGGCGGCGGCGCGGCTGTCACCGACGGCGATACCGACACGGCCACGTACCTGCACATGACCGATCGCGGCACGTACCTCGAAGCCGTAGTGCTCAATCCTTGGCACGAGGGCGACACGCTCGGGCACTACGGTCTGTGGGAAGGCGACAAGCAACCGGCTATACCCGCAGGCATCACACCTGTGCACACCCCGCTCAGTCGGTCGATTGTCTACTCATCGGTTCATACGGCTGCGATTTATGAGCTCGGCGCCGAATCATCGATCTGTGGCGTGGCCGACGGACAATACTTCTCTGCCGACGACCCGATAACCGCACGTCTTGCCTCGGGCAACATCACCGACATAGGCTCGTCGATGGCGCCGACAATCGAAAAGGTCGTCGACCTGCATCCCGACGCCATACTGCTCTCGCCTATGGACGGAGTGGGAACGGGCGGAGTGGAAAGTCTCGGCATACCGCTGATATATATGGCCGACTATATGGAACCGACTCCGCTTGGCCGCGCTTCGTGGATAGCATTGATTGGTGCGCTCTATGGCCGCAGCGACGACGCCGACGCGATTCTCGCCGCCGTGAAAAATGATTATAAATTACTGAAGCAGGAAGCCTCCGAGGCGAAACACCGACCGACAGTATTCACCGAGCGACCGTTCTCGGGCGTGTGGTACGTCCCGGGCGGAGTAAGCTATATGGCACGAATGATCGCCGATGCCGGCGGCCGCTATGCGTGGAGCGACGACACTTCGACCGGTTCGCTGCCGCTGTCGGAGGAAGCGGTAATCGGCAAGGCCGCCGATGCCGACATTTGGCTGATACGCGAACTGACCACTCCGACAGCCGCCGAGATTGAGGCCAACGTACCGCACGCGCGTGCCTTCAAGGCATTCCCCGGCGGGGTGTACGTGTGCAACACAATGGAGACGCCGATATTCAATGACATCGCATTCCATCCCGAGCGCGTACTTGCCGACTTTGTGAAGATATTCAACCGCGAACCGGGCGACACCATATCCACTGATGCCGGGCTGCGCTATTACAAACCACTGAAATGAACCGTAGCCGCGCACTGCTCGTATTTGTCGCACTTGCCGTCGTACTGCTCGGCGGTCTGGCCGGGTGTCTGCTTGTCGGCGCCGTCGACATATCCGCTACCGACGTAGTTAAAGCCCTGACAGGAGCCGACGGCATAAGCGATTCGTGGCGATACATCGTGACGGAAACGCGCCTCCCGGGCGCTCTGACCGCTATCGTAGCCGGTGCAGCACTGTCGGTGGCCGGACTTCTGATGCAGACCACATTCGACAATCCGCTTGCCGGACCGTCAATTCTCGGCATATCCACCGGAGCGAGCCTCGGTGTGGCCATAGTGATGATGGCGGTCGGTGCAAGCGTGGGCGTTTGGGCTCATGCCGTCGTACTCGGCGCTGCCGTGCTCGGCGCGATGGCTGTAATGGCGCTGCTGCTCACAATGTCGGCATTGGTGCGGTCGGCAACTATGCTGCTCATAGTCGGCATTCTCATCGGCTACCTGGCATCATCGGTAATAGCGCTGCTCAACTTTGCCGCCACTCGCGAGAGTGTCCATTCATTCGTCGTCTGGGGGCTCGGCAGTTTCAACTCCGTCACCCGAGCCGAGCTCGCCATATTCGCCGTCGTGACACTGCTGCCGCTATTGCTGAGTATGCTTTACGGCAAGACACTCAACGCACTGCTGCTCGGCGAACGCTATGCAGCATCGACCGGCGTCAACGTGAAGCGTGCCCGTCGCGGGTTGCTGATGCTCGGCGGTATCCTCACCGCATTCGTCACGGCATGGTGCGGACCGATAGGGTTCATCGGCCTCATCGTTCCACATATAGCCCGACTACTACTGCGCACATCCAACCACACAGTGCTGCTCCCGGCCACAGCTCTTGCCGGCGCTGCCGTCGGAGTTCTGTGTCAACTCATCAGCGTCAGCCCCGGGCAAGCAGGTATCATTCCCGTCAACGCTATCACACCGATTATCGGCGTGCCTATCATTATATACATTATAATCCGACGCCGCTCGATATTTTATTTCAACTGATGATGCTGCAAACCGACAATCTATCCATTGGCTATGGCGGCCATACCGTACTCGACAACATATCCGTAGCACTCCGACGCGGCTCGCTGACCGTGCTTATCGGCGCCAACGGCGCCGGCAAGTCGACACTGTTGCGAACAATCACACGCTCACAGCCTTCGCTCGGCGGCCGCGTCGTCCTTGACGGCAGCGATATCCGATCGTACTCGACATCGCAACTCGCACGACGGCTGAGCCTCGTACTGACCGACCGTACCGGAGGCGGTGGTCTGCTCGTGAGAGAACTCGTGGCAATCGGACGGCATCCCTACTCCGGCATCTTCGGCCGCCTCGGCATCGACGACCGCCGCATAATCGAC